>JAQBPA010000186.1 GCA_028287765.1 Bacteriovoracaceae bacterium | reverse complement strand
GAAGCAGCACTCATACTAAGTTCTTTTATTAATTGATTCGGCAATGAGCGGGTTTTCTCACCCCAGCCAAACCCACGCTCGCCCGGAAATTCGACTACTGACCAAACCCGGCCCCCGATCCAAAAGTTTCGCACCATGCACGCGCCGTTTTACGCTCAGTATAAACTAGAAGTTCAAGGTTTTATTTTTTTACTTCGGCTTCCGACAAAACTTTTAGATCTTTAAGGCCCTTTTCAAAAGTTTCACCGATCATTTTTTCCATATTCATAAAGAGCATACAAAATATCTTTTGAATGAGGTTACTTTTCCCGCTCACCGACCAAGAGACCACGGTCTGTTTTCCTTCTTCTCTGAAGGCGAACTCGGCCATCTGTGTTCCCTCAAATGGTTTTTTATAATCCAGACGAACTCCAATCGTCGAATTTGGAACACTTTCTATAATCGTCGAAGAGCCCGTTCCGATTTTTTTTCCGTCTTGCCATTGAGTAATAGCGCCGACGCCGCTAGCCGAACCTTCGAACCATTCTTTTGCATCGGGATCTCCTTTTCTCCAAGGATTCCAAGAATCAAATTTGCGAGGATCGTTAGTCAGCGCGAAAGGAATGCTGGCGGACGTATTTATTTTTACTTCACGCGATATCTTGTAGTCAGAAGGTTGAAGGGCTGCATATCCGACCACTAACCCGATGAGAACGATCAATGTAAAAATAATTTTTAAAATAAGCATAAAATAAAATCCCCTCATGAATTAATTTAATTTAAATTTTTATACCTTCATTCTGCTCCAGCATCTATCCAATCACCAAGAAGTTTTTTTCCCGTTTCATCGATGACCGTCGATGAGAGTGGAGGCATTTGATTGGCTCCACGTCTGCTCATTCGAAGCCATAAAATGGATTCTTCTTTTTTGCCTGGCTTCACACGCATAGCGTTTGGAACTCCCAAATTTGTTTGAGCGGGAGGGATGTTCATGATGTGCATTTGAGTTCGAGATGTTTCGTAACGAAAATCCATTCCTGGGATCAGGCCGCCCGGTTGGTGGCAGTTGGTGCAGTTGGTTGCTATATAAGCACGTGCTCTTTTCGCAATGGATACTGATTCGTCTGAAAGTTTTGGATAGTGATCGAAATTCTTTGCTTCTCCGATATCCTTTGTAAAAAGATTTAATTGGTTCCAAGCATCTAGTTCGTTTTTTCCTTCAAATTCTTTATTGAGCTGGAGAGTTTTTAAGCCGAGGACGCGTCCGGCAGATCCTTGATGGCAGGTGAGACAATCGGATCTGCTTGGGTATTTCCAAACTTGTGTTCTTTCAGCTATTCCATCATATATTTTAATGGTCTCTTCGACGGAAGCATCCAGCAAATCTGCGTCGGTCTGGGATTCATTCCACTTGTAGGTGTATCCTCTCCAGCCTTTTTCTAATTTTTTGAGAACTCTTGTTTCAAGTCTTCGATTCGGCGCATTTTTTTGTTTGATTTCAAAATGTTTTATAAAAACTGTATCGTTCGGGAATTTCCATGGCGCTTTTGCGTCGAACTCTATTTGTCCGCCGGAAGGTAATTTAATCCAACGCTTCTTTTCTGCGCCGTCTGACCAAAAGGGAATCTGAAGATCGTATTCGCGGAGTTCAGAACTTGGAATTAATCGCGCTAAATCTTGAAAGAGTCCAGTCTGCGATAATTTTGCAGGCTGCTCGTCCATTTGATTGCTTTGAGTGATTGTATAAATTTTTCCTTCGCTGTGAGAGATTAAATAAATTTCTCCCGATTGATCTTCGCCAAAAGAGGCGAGGGTGCTTGCGGATCCTATTTTTTCATTTGAAACTACGTTGCTTCCGTCATAACGAAGCGCCCACACACCGCCAGTTCCATAATCGCCATAAATATAGGCGCCGTAAAGCGAGGGCATTTTACTTCCGCGATAAACATAGCCTCCCGTTATGCAAAAGCCGGTTCCGCTCTTATGGGAATATTCAAGAATAGGATTTTTAAATTTTATTTTTGAGTCTGGCGTTCCTTCGTAAGCATGAGTTCCTTCATAATAGTTCCATCCCATATTGTCGCCGGATTTGACGAGATCAACTTCTTCCCATGCATCTTGGCCTACGTCGCCGACCCAAAGATCTCCGTTCACTCGATCAAAAGAAAATCTCCAGGGATTTCGAAGTCCATACGCAAAAATCTCTTTTCGAACTTCTTGTTCTTCCTGAACAAAGGGATTGTCTACCGGGATCGAATACGCGTGGCCGTTCGATGGATGCGGATCGATTCGCAATATTTTTGCAAGGAGCACATTTTTGTTTTGCCCATTATGGTGCGGATCTCCGCCCGAGCCTCCGTCACCGAGTCCGACATAGAGAAAATGGTCTGGGCCAAACGCAATCATTCCGCCTTTATGGTTCGAGTAAGGTTGGCTCACTTCTAAAATTTTTTCTTCTGAAGCGGCATCAGCTTTGTTCGGATCAACTGAAGTATGATATCTGGCGACCACCGTTCGCTCGGGCTGATTGGCGATATAATAAATATAAAAAGTTTTATTCGTCCGATATTCTGGATCAAAAGCTAATCCAAGAAGACCTTCTTCATTTCCGCCGCCAGTTCCAGGACTTAAAACTTTTGAACTCACGTCTAAAAATATTTTAGAATCTGAAACATCTGCTTTATTCTCGAAAACACGAATTGTTCCATATTGTTCGACGACAAAAATTCGATCGCCCGAGTCGGGTGCATAAGTAAGAAAAACCGGATGATCAAATTTAAGATTTTTAAAAGCTTCCGAAATTTTTATGGAGGGCGATTCGGCAACGGTCAAAGAATTTGGGGATAAAAAAAAGAACAAAGGCAGAATTAAAATAAAATAAGACTTCATCGACCCCCCGTATTTTGATTTGAGTACTTCAATTTTGTCAGGGAGCAGAGCTCGAAGTCTATGATTGAGTGCTTATGCTGCGGTGCGTGAGAAAAATTTTTCTGAATATTCTGCATCCAGTATTTTTGCGTAGTTTTTTTAAATTAGACTGCAAAGCGGCTTGTAAACTCACCCCGCTAAATTCAGAATAAAGAGATGGAAACATCATCTCTCAAAGATCCCAGACATTTTCAAGAATCCGAACTTCGATTGTTTTTAGAGGCCATCGAAGTTGAATTTCCGATTAAGGGTCGCGCAATTGGTAACGACCTTTTTGTCACTGATCTGAAGGAGATCGCTGGCAGAACGTTTAACGCTCGTGGAAATAAATCCGTTCTGCTGAGCTATCAAATTGACGGAGTGAATCATCCTGTTTCAATTTTTTTTATTGAGGCTGAAACGCAAAAGTTTGGTTTATCTACGCTTGTGCTTGAATCTTATTCTGACCACAGAATACTTCCTCTTCTTTCGGCGGCAACAAACGAGTTTTTTTCGAGAGACGCTGAAGCGTTAATGACCGTGCTCAGTCCTGAATGGAAAGAAGTTAAGCTCGAAGGTCTCGTCGATAAGCGAATTCTTTGGGAGCAGGAGCTGAAAGAAGATTTTTGTCCGAGCACGATCAAAGAACTCAAAACTGAGATGCCCAAATTTCCTGTTTTTCCTTCTGTTTATCATGTGAATAATCCTTACCTCAAAAATTTAATCGAAGAATCTCTGCCCGAAATTAAACCGGGTAGCCGAGTTCTTATCATGGGGTCGGGTGTTGGTTTAGAAACTGTCATGATTGCAAAAAAAATCGGAATTCAGATCGATGCTACCGATATTAATCCGGTTGCCGTTGCCAACACGAATGCGATTGCGGCGCGTGCTCAAATGAGTTCGTACATACATGCTTGGCAGAGCGATCTTTTTTCTGCTGTTTATGAAAAATATGATTTCATATTGTTTAACGCACCACTGGCCGGAAATAAAAAAGAAATCGATCCTAATCGATTTGATTTTCAAGGAAAATTACTTCGCAGACTTTTCGACGAGTTGCCTGCTCATTTAAATCCGGGCGGCCGACTTTTCTTAATGTCTCTTCCAAAGTTAGATGAATATTTGCCGACGAATATGCAGCTTAAAGTCAGACGAACCTTTAATGCTGTGATCGAATGCGCCATTTTGGAGGTATCCAAAAGACCTTTAGACCATTTGGATTTAGAAAATACAAATCCTGCTGCGATCAAAAATGCAGAAAAGTTACGCGAATTTTAAATGTTTGACGGACTCTCCTGAATCTCTGAGTTCAGTGAGTGCGTTAATTCCAATTTCGAGATGAGTTTTTGCAAATTGTTTTGTCACTGAGCGATCGCTTTCGGCCGTTTTTACTCCTTCGGCAATCATCGGATTATCCGAGATGAGAAGAAGTGCTCCACGAGGAATTTCATTTACAAATCCAACGGTAAAAATAGTCGCCGTTTCCATATCAATCGCCATTGCTCTTATATTATGCAGATAATCTTTAAAAACTTTATCGTGCTCCCACACTCGGCGATTCGTGGTGTAAACCGTTCCCGTCCAATAATCTCTTTGAGCTTTTTTAATGGAATGTGAGACCGCCATTTGAAGTCGAAACGAAGGAAGTGAGGGGACTTCGGGAGGACAATAATGATTTCCAGTTCCTTCACCGCGAATGGCTGCAATCGGAAGAACAAGATCGCCGAGCTTAATCGTCTTTTTGAGGCCTCCGCATTTTCCTAAAAAGAGAACGGCTTTCGGTGAAATGGCGGAGAGTAAATCCATCACGGTCGCGGCCATCGCACTTCCCATTCCAAAATTAATGATCGTAATATTTTCCCAGGTCGCCGATTGCATCGGTTTTGCACGACCCTGAACTTTTACTTTTTTTATTTTCGCAAAATTTTCGACGTAGCTCATAAAGTTCGTCAAAAGAATATATTGCCCAAAGGCCTTCAGCTGAACCCCCGTATATCGGGGCAGCCAATTTTTAATGATTTCTTCTTTAGTTTTGAGCGGCATGGTTTTGATGGACGGCATGAAGCTCAGCATAGTCTGTGTCTATGCAAAATGTGCAGAGAAAAAGGAACAAAAATTGACAAACTACCGCGTAAAAGCCCTCAAGAGGAGGTTCTAGAGGGTGCTTGGCCTGGCACGGAAGTTGCGATAATAAGGACGTATAAGGAGAAATGAAATTGAGAGGCTTAGATTTCAAATTCAAACGAATTTCAAGCAAGGGAGTGATTCCTTTTTTAGGCGCCATTTCGTTTCTCATTTCAGCCTGCGGAGATGGTTCAAGTAACCCCACGTCGCCGTCTGTGTCGGCAAATTCTGTTACATCGATAGCTGGTAACTGGACGCTTAAATCTGTGGCAGATCAAAATATTTCAGATGCCAATTCGGCGGTTCTTTCCGTCGCATCGGGAAGTGATCAGGCCTTAACTCAGCCGGATTGTTCTGGCTCGGTAAAAGCAACTTTTAATGCAGATTCAAAGTTAATCCTCGCCTCTCAAAACACTTCAGGATGTTTCGTCACTTTTCCGATCTCTGTTGAGAAGAATCGCGATGCCATCAAAGAGACCCTTAAAGACGGATCCGATTTTCTTCTGAATTCAGATTCGACCTTGACGCTCCAAGGCCCGACAGGAAAACTCGTCTTCGTTCCTTCTAAATAAATAAATCTAGTAGGGCCTATAGTTTAACAGGATAAAACGGTGGATTCCTAATCCGCTAATCTGCGTTCGAGTCGCGGTGGGCCCAAATTTTAGGTATTTCTCCTGCATAAAGTGCATTTATAAGAAGAATTTCCAAAAGTGTGAACTAAGTGTGAATCGCGAATCGACATTATTTTTTTTCATTAACGAATTTCCTGAATTCCGGCCCCAACGCTTTGGCTCGAACACTGTGGTAAAAATGCCCCATTAATTGCGTCCGACACTTTTCTATTTTGAGAAAGCATTGGCCGAACATAACGTTGAGTCACATCCGTTGAAGCATGATCGAGGACTTTTGATACAGCGTAGAAATCGCCTGTAAGCTCGTTGGCCATTGTTGCAAAAGTTCGTCTTAGAAAATGAGTCCCCGTTACAAAAGAAATGCCGAGATTTTTAAGCACTTGATTGAAGCATCGACCTATTTTTTGCCTGTTCAGTGGCTCTCTGCTTTCTGTCGTAAATATCAACCCGCGAGGATTTGAAAATTTACTTCGAAGCATTTCGAGTTCTTGAACTAAGACATCAGGCATCGACACAAATCGAAGGGACTGATTTTTTGGATAAACCTTTATCGAAGGTTCCCAAGTTCGATCATCCCAAATAATGACTTGCTCAATCTTAGCCCATCTTTCTTTTAAATCGACTGCTTCCCAAGTTAAACCGCAGGCTTCTCCAACCCTCAGGCCTAAGCAGAATTGCGTTAGAGCTAAGGGAAAGAAAACTGGATTCGCATGCTCCTTAAGAGCTGCAAGAAATCGCATGAGGTCTATTTGCGTAAGAGCCTTCACGTCATTCTTCACAGTCTTAATAAGCGTAGCCGCCTCAAAATGATCCCTTTTTACTGGAATCAAGTAGTGGGGGCTCTTTCGACTTTGATAGAAATGAAAAATCGTTCTCAAAATTTTCAGTTCTTTGTCGAAATTCTGTCGGCCTTTTCGTCGCGGATAATCAGTCATCCACAATTTTACGAGTTCATCGATAGTCGATGTTTGAATCTGTTCCACCGGCATTTTTTCTAAAAAACGAAAGTGGAAAAGTTTTCGCTCATAAAGCTTTCGCGTCCCGAGTTCGATTCTTAAAAAGTGGAAGGCCTTCCATTCCTGGAGAAGTCCTCCAAATGTCGTGCCCTCATCTTTCTTTTTCTGAGAAGAGAGATCTTTTTCGATTAACGTTTCAGGTCTTTCCGCTCGATAGTCCAAGGCTTCTGGAAGACTTGGAAAAACAGAGCTTTCTCTTTTTGTAACAGTGTCTCGTACTATTCTTCGAGTTGCTAAGAATTTTCCAGTATCAATCCACTTTTGACGTCGTTTGCTAAACAGCCAAATTTTATAGATACCAGGATAATTCCGAATTGGTTTTAAGTTTCTTTTTGCTTGATTCATCGAGTGCCTCCTTTTTTGAGCCACTCAAAGAGATCTGTGCGATAGAAACGCACCAATCGGCCTACCTTGACGTAAGGTATTTTTCCCGAAGAAACTAACTCTCGGATATGCCTTTCTGAACATTGAAGTACAGAATGCACATCCTTTATGGTCCAAACTTCCTTGTCAAAGAACGCAGGGGAAATTTGATTCCCAAGTTCCGACACCATACCATTTTTGGGTACAAGCATCCATGTAGATCCTTTTATAAATTGAAATTTAATATTTAAAATTTGATGAAAATATCTGCCATCAAACGCGACGATTCAACAGCAAGGACTCGAATTAAAACAAAAAGAAAGTGACGATTGAAAATACTGCTGCCAGCTTTAGTCCGGACCCGACAGTGCTCTTGAAAAATTTTCAAGCGAAGGTAAGCCTCTTTGTGTTTGCAAGATAACTTCATGGCGGACCCACTTGTAAGTTTTGTAAACGCCGACTGAGCCACCAGCGACGAAGGCTAGCGCACACAATGTATTGATGATCACGCTTCCAAAATTCATATCTGCTTCGTCCTTTCCATCCTGATCATGTCGTTTCACTATTTCTTTTCAATCAAAAGCGTTAACTTCATTCCGATCGTGCTTGCAATCTCACAGAGCTTTGAAAAACTCACTGGTTTCGTTGAACCCAACGTTTGAATGATGTACGAAGGAGGGCATCCTAACAATTTGGCTACGCCATATTGCGAGAGATCGTTATCCTTCATAAACTCAAAAATTTCCTTTTTGAGTACATCTTTAATATCGTCAGGTTTTTCAAGTCCGATTCGTTTCGTTCTCATGTTATATATATCTATCATGATATCTAACTAAAGAGGTACTTATGTCAATTTTCATTTTTAATACTTTGCTCTAGGGCTAATTGCCTGGGCATCTTTCTTTTCGAGATGGGTAAGCCTTCGCCGATCTGTAGGACAGCTTTCTTAAGGGCTTCCCGAATGTCCTGGTCGGTCGTGGCAGTCCTCATGATGCTGGCTAAGTAACGCTTTGGACTAAAATGATCTCGAGCAATTCTTAATGACTCCTTTGCAAAATGGTCATCGATATAGTTTTCGATAATCCATGAACAAAGTTTCGATGGACTGATTTGAATGTCGGGATGACTGATCTTTAACTCCTTCACCATGACGAGAAGACTTTGAGAAGCTTTCTCATCGAGGTTCATTCTTCCTTTGAA
>JAQBPA010000169.1 GCA_028287765.1 Bacteriovoracaceae bacterium | reverse complement strand
AAAGCTTTAAAGTTCATGTGCTCGTCCATTCGCTTCGCTCATCCGGTTTTTTAGCCTCACAAGTGCATCCATTCGTGATGTTCCGGTGCTTTCCAATTCATATGAACGTCACTCACTTCGCGAACAGAGCCGTCCGCGATGATTCGTTTATTTAACAAAAGGAGGCGATCAAAGTAATGATCCATCGCATGCCAATCGTGGGAAATAATAAAAAATGTTTTATGATGACTGCGAGATAAATCCTGCAGAAGCTGTCCCACTCGACTTTCCATCTGAAGATCGAGTTGGTTGAACGGCTCATCGAGCAAATAAAGATCCGCACGCTGAACAAGCGATCTCGCAAGAAGGGCGCGCCGCCACTCTCCCCCGGAAATTTCGGAAACAAGTTTCTTCGAAATTGAACGGAGTTCTAAAACCTTTAAAGCATCTTCGAAACCTAAAGCGGGACTGGATTTTTTGTTGATCCCCCAAGTGCCCATTTTTACAAAATCTTCAACGGTGAGCGGCATAATTTTTTTTGGCATTACTTGCTGAGGAAGATAAGCCATTTCGATTGGCTTCGCCCATTCAATCTCGCCCGATGTAATTGGGCAGAGCCCCATGAGTGTTTCGAATAACGTAGTTTTTCCTGCTCCGTTCGGGCCCGTGAGGCCAATAATTTGATGAAGAGTGAGTTTGAAACTCACGGACTCCAAAACAACTTCGGATCCGCGTCGAACTGAAACATTTTTGAATTCCAAAAGTGACGACATCTTGCGCTATTTATCTGAGCTCGATCGCATTAACAATAAATTCCACCGTCCCATTAACTCAGATCTGATAAACTTAATTAAGGAGAATATGGAATTAGCAAGTGTTATAGGCTTACCTCTCGGGGTTGGGGTTGTCCTCCTTGGGCTGCTTCTTGAGGGTGGCCACCTTCACTCCATCATGGGACTTTCGGCTTTTATCATCGTCATTGGTGGTGCCTTCGGTGCCTCGATGCTCGAGACACCCTTCGATAATTTTAAACAAGGCCTCGGTTTAATTCTGCTCGCATTCAAAGGAAGTCACCATCATCCCGAAGAACTTGTGGAGCAAGTCACAAAACTTGCAGGGATTGCGAGAAAAGACGGACTTCTCGCTCTCGAAAAAGAAAGAGAAAATATTAAAGATCCTCTTCTTAAAGAAGCTCTTCGTTTTGCGATCGACGGTCTTGAGCCGAATCTTGTTTCTGCGATTCTTGAATCACGAACGGGTTATCGCTCTCACAATGCAACCGTTTCAGCAAAATTTTGGATGTCTTTTGCGGGTTATTGTCCGACAGTCGGAATTCTCGGAGCTGTGCTTGGCCTCATTCACGTTATGGAAAATCTCGATAACCCAGCCGCGATCGGACCTGGTATCGCGACCGCCTTTATTGCGACGGTGTACGGAGTAGGATTTTCGAATCTTGTTTTCATGCCGATCGGAAATAAATTAAAAGCGCTGATCGCTCATGATGATTCTTATTACGAAATGGTGAAGGTCGGCGTGAAAGGAATTCAGCAAGGAACCTCCCCTTCGATCATCGCCTCTCACCTCATGGCCATCGTCGATAAAGAAGCTAAAGAAGAGTAAATCGTGGGTAAGCCGAAACACGAAGAACACGAAAATCACGAGCGTTGGATTATTCCTTATGCCGATATGGTGACTCTTCTATTCGCCTTCTTTGTCGTTATGTATTCGATCAGTCAGCAAGATCTCGCACGTCTTAAAAATGTTAGTGAGTCGGTTCAAGAAGCTTTCATGGGGCACAAAAAAGGAACGCCCAAAAATAAACAAATTTCCATTTCAAAATCAGAATCATCAGAGCCCGAAGTCAGCAATCGTTTTATTGTAAGACGAACGGCAAACAATCAAGAAATCGCCGATGAAATAAAAAAACAACTGGAGCGAGAAGGTTTTGATTTTGTTTATCAAGAAAATGTGAGCCCTATTCAGGTGAAAGTGGATTCTCGAGGTGTCGTGATTAGTATTTCGGGTGGCTTTTTATTTGAAGAAGGAACGACCGAAGTTCAACCGCAGATGTATCCGATTCTTGGGCTCGTCGCCGATATCATTAAAGGAACCGATCGACTGATTCTCGTCGAAGGGCACACCGATAACGAGCCGACAGTAGGAAGTCAGATTTATTCGAATTGGGAAATTTCTACACTTCGAGCAACGTCCACGGCGCGACTACTCATTGAACAATTTGGAATCGATCCCAAGCGACTCACCGCTTCTGGATACGCGCAGTATCGCCCAATCGCCGACAATTCGACTGCCGCCGGCCGATCCCAAAACAGGCGAGTAGAAATCGTCATGCTGAACGCAAGTACGCTCGACGAGCTAAAAGAAGAAGGCACCGCACACTAACTCCAAGAGTCTCTCAATTTTCAGGTTAATTCTTGTTAGAATCGCTCCTCTCTATTTATAGTGAGCTTATAACCGAAGGGGTCAGGGCACTTAGGGGACAGGTAAAAGTTTTACTTGTCCCCTAAGTGCCCTGACCCCATTTTTTGAAGGAGTGAATGCATGTCTGTTGGTTTGATTTCGAATGCCAAGGCTCTCGATGCCCTTGTTTTATTTGTCGAAGATTCTCAAAAATTGCTTACTAAGATTACCGATCCGTCTTTACAAAACTCGATTCAAAGACCGCTCAAGAATGATTTTAAAGGACGTTGGAAAGAAACTCTGCTTGTTTATCCTGAAAAATCCCCGATTGCTGAACGAGTTTTACTGATTGGCGTTGGAAAAACAAAAAGTTTAACCGCGCACCAAATCCGCACGTTAGGCGCAACAGCTGTTCACCACTTAAAGAACGTTGGTGTTACAAAAAATGCAGCCATAGCGATCCCCGCGGGAACAAAACTTTCTTCAAGTGAACTCGCTCAGGCTTTCACCGAGGGACAAATACTATTTCAACTTGGTTTTGATCGATTTAAAACTGAAAAAAAGGAAGAAGATAAAGCTCGTCGCGAAAAATTATCTTTGGCTCTGCTTCTTTCTGACAAGAAAGATTTGAAGATCGCTGAAGCAGGTGCAGCACGCGGAAAAATTATTGCAGACGATGTAAATTGGGCTCGGACGTTGATTCAACTTCCGGGAGGAGATCTCTATCCGGAGAAACTCGTCGAAGAGACTCAAAAAATGGTGGCCGCTTCTCCGTCAAAATCTAAAATCAAGGCTCAGTACTGGAATACGAAAGAATTAGAAAAAAATAAGTTCGGCGGAGTTCTTGGAGTGGGTCAAGGCTCGAACCATCCTCCGTATTTTATTATCCTTGAATATTTTCAGGGGAAAAAATCCGATGCACCTGTCGTTCTCGTTGGAAAAGGAATTACGTTTGATTCGGGCGGACTTTCTCTAAAGCCCCCTGCTTCGATGGAGACGATGAAATACGATATGGCCGGCTCCGCATCGGTGCTCGCGGCTTTCAAAATTATTACGGATCTCAAACTAAAAGTGAATCTCGTGGCGCTGGTTCCCACGGCCGAAAATATGCCGTCCGGTCATGCGATCAGACCGGGAGATGTTCTTCGAATGGCGAGCGGAAAAACAGTCGAAGTTCTCAATACCGATGCTGAAGGCCGATTAATTTTGGCCGACGCTCTTCACTACGCGACTTCAAAATATAAACCGAAAGCCGTCATCGATGTGGCAACGCTCACGGGTGCATGCGCTGTCGCTGTGGGTGAAGCGGCCGTTGGACTTTTTACGAACAATAAAAAGCTCGAAAGCGCGCTGATGAATGCAGCCGGTGAAGTGCAGGAAAATCTCTGGCCACTTCCCGACTTTGAAGATTTTTATGCGGCCATGATCAAAAGCGATATCGCCGATATTAAAAATACAGGCGGTCGTGAGGCCGGTGCTTCGACAGCGAGTATTTTCTTAAGACATTTTGTGCATAACAACACACCGTGGGCTCACTTCGATATCGCGGGTTGCGGCTGGTATGATTCACCTCGAGATTTTATTGGATCTCGCGGAGCTTCGGGCGTGAGTATCCGAACGATGGCTGAATTTGTGGAGAGTCACGCTACCAAGTCATTCTAGGGGCCGGGCCGGCGCTTGAACCGACGGAAGTTTGTGGGCGAGCTGCGGACTTTTAGATACGGCCCCCACTGCTTACTCGACTAGACTTTTGGAGATGCCTCCACCCGCATCAGGGGAATTTTTTATTTCAGATGATTCACGTGCGATGCTCTGGGTCTAAAAGTCCGCAGCTCGCCCACAAACTTCCTTCATCTCGAAGCTTCTCTTCGCCTGATGAAATCTCAAAATCAGAGTAGAAATAGGTAAAAAAATGGGGCCAGAGCAATTTTCTCTTATAAAATATCCGGTAAAATCATGTACTTGGATGAAGTCTAAATTGCTCTGACCCCTTTTTCCGCTTATTAGTCGTTTAGGCGGCGGGATTCGATCTCACTTAGTTCTGTGAGGTGCTCGCCTAGATTGGGTCTCTCAGTTTTTAGGCGGGTATAAACTTCTGTAAATTTCTTCCAGAACATTTGAAGGCTTGGGTTTTTGGGGAGTCGGATAATGGTTTCTAGAATGGGCTCGACCGTCGTGCCGGGAGGTAGAATGTTTCTTGCCTCCCAGAGTGCTCCGGAAAGAAACAACGAATCTTCGTGCGGCTCTCCGTGTAAATCTTCTGGGTATTTTTTATTGTTCACTAAATTTCTTACACATTTCCGATTCGGAACTTCTCGTGCGTCGTAGGGGGCGAAGCATGGGCTGTCAAAAGTTTCGGCGGCCATAAAATCTGCTACTGCTTCATGAATGACGAGTGCTTCTGCTCCCCAGAGGCCAGGATTTAAATCGTCGATGAGTGCGTGGGCCCACTCGTGGACGACTACGAATCCGTCTCGGCCGTCTAAAAAGTTTCCTGCGCCGTAAAAAAGTGTTCGCTTCGTTGCATCGTACGTCGACTTATCTGAATAAGCTGCCCAGGATTTGGCCGTTAAGCTTTTCATCTCGGGGTTCAAATGTAGAAGTGCGAGTTCCTTTTGAGCGGTCCAAAGAAATCCTAGAACAGAAGCCTGCACTGTCGCTTCCGGTTGTTTTAAAAATTCTGAATTCCATAGGCAACTTGCCTGATTCGCATCACATATTGTCCAAGATTTATTTTCTTTTCCTAAAACATTGAGCGTCGCGGTTTCTGTTTGGGGAATTTTATTTGCGCATTTTAAATTTGAAATCAAAAGATCAGCAAAAGAACTAAGAGGTGTTGGAAAATTTATTCTTGCGATCGCCTCACAAGAATCTTCGTCAGCACTCCCCTCACTTTCAAAAATCCTAGGTGCAATGCCGATCAGATTTTTTCTTCCGAAACTTTCCGTCATCACAGACTCATTTGACCCCGCGAAAGAATTTCTTAAAACTCGCTCATCCGTACTAAAATTTTTTTCGGCTGGGAGTTCAAGCCACTCGATACTGCCGTCTTCACGTGTCAATTTGACTGAAAATTCTCGTTCGTCCTTTTTTGAACTGGAGCGTTCAATCAATCCACTCGGCGTCTTTAGTTGAGACTCTAAGCGCATATCCGCCGCAGCGATTAAAAAAAATAAAAGCATTATTTCTTCAGGACCTCCGCGCTTTTATTTTAACGAACTTTGTTTGCGCGGACCAATAATAAGAGCGAAAATCAATGATGAACAGTTTATTGAGGCGGGAACCCTAAGTATGTAAACGTTCCGCGATCCTGCCAAAGACCGGCTTGCGCCGCTGTCGCCGTCCCAAGAAATCCAAAGTTCGTAAAAGTTGCGGTATTATCGCAAACCCCCGTGCCCGTCCAATCGTCCCAATTACAGAAGTCGATATTAGGCCCAGCACCGTTCGTATTATTAGGATCCGAATGTGTCGGAGGCGTTTCATTTCCAGCAAGCTCAGGATTTCCAGACAAACCTTTGGAAGCCAAAAACTTTTGAAATTCCGTATTCGTACTCCATCTTCGAACTAATACGCGAATACGCGACTGAACTTCAAACGCCGCATCCAAACAGTCGTAATCAAAATACACAGACGAATCCATGCTTGCCCGAGTATAGGCGCTTCTCGTCACTCTTGTTGCAGTCGGAACATCGGCTCCATTGGCAGCCAGAGTATAATAATTTGCAGCGTATATTTGACGCTGACCCTTCGTAGTATTTCCAATGGGCGGCGATATCGTAATGGAAGTCGACAATCCTGCACTCGGAAGAGCTGGGTTAATCGCGTTCGTCACATACACAGCTGGAAGTCCATCCGAGCGGATTGGTAGTGTCGTCAACAAATCCATACCAGGGCCTTCGAAACAATTTCCAGGCTTTCCACCCCAAGCTACTTGGGTGTTTGTCTGACCCGTCGTATTTGTAACGGCGAGGGTGTAAGTTCCCTGACAGCAATTTTTTCCATTTGAACCTGTATAGTCAAAGGGACATTTCACATCTGTATCTTTTACAGCCAGAGCTCCGTACAACTGCTTATGAGTCCACCAGCCTAAAGTTGAATTTGCTTCGTTAAAAATAAGGTACCAGATATCCACATTGTTAGGGGTTGCCCCATTGGAAGGAAGCGTGCCGCCGACCGTTGAGGTATTTGCGGCAATACTTTTATTAGCATCAACTGTGTAAGCAACCGCAAGCGGAGCATTCCCAACAGGAGCTATTGCATAAAAGTACGGGGTAAAAGCACGGTAAGCGCAGAGACTTGAAGGAACTGTATCCGTCAAAGTATAGCCGCGAAAATAAAGATCAAGCTCGTCCATATCGACAACGCAAAGAGCATCTTCATTTAAAGTTGCAGTACACGGAGTCACTCCATCTACTCCCCCAACGAGTGAGCCGCTCGTCCATTTTGAAATGGTTGAATTAATTCCACTAGCCGATTGAAGAGAAACTTGAAAAGTTGTGATATTACTTTGCGATGTGACTTGACCGGTTCCAGGGGGAGGAGTCGCAGTCGGAGTTGCAGTCGGGCTCGCCGAGGTTCCAACCGTATTCGTCGCCGTATCGTTGGTGACAGAACATCCTGCCAAAAATAAAATCGAAAAAATAAAAGCTAAGCTTGGAAAAAATCTAGCGCAGAATAATTTCAAAAATTGCAAATGAGACATAGGTTCCCCTCCTTAGTATCCAACCTTTTCATATTATCCTCTCGCTCCGAGTGGTGCGTAGCGGAATGAGTGGCGAATCCGCATGGATTCTGCGGCCGAGTGCCCTTGGGATTTGCGCATTGTGGTGACAATATCGGTCAATCGAGCTACATGAATTTTAATTCATGAAGTGGTTTGGGGTTTCATTTTGTATTTTTTTGACTTTAATGCTGAGTGTTAAAACTTCAGCAGACACTCGGGCTTCCTTCTACGATCTCACTCCGCGGGAACAAATCGACTTCCGAGAAGAACTCCGAAAGACGTACGTTCTTGGAGAGCGGCCGGATGAGCCAAAGGGAATGAGCGGCAGTGGAGTCCTTTTTGTTCAGCATCTAGAAATTCAAAAGCTGGACGAACTTATTGATGCGGCGGTGCTCACTCAAGATCCAAAACTTTTAAAACTCATCGAACAGGAGGCCTTGGCAGCTTTTAATCTAGATCAAGCGGTGATCGATTGGACTTACGAATATCGCCTCAAGATTTCTGGAGACGAAAAGCAACTGGCCGCCCTCTATTCGCAAATCACGGATCGTTTTCATTTGAAGGATTATGACGAAATTATCATTCATCTCCGAGAAGAAACCGATCGAAAGCTTCTTCAAATCCAGTCGGCATTTTCAAAACCCTTTCAAGCTCGTCAATCAGATCCGCAA
This sequence comes from Bacteriovoracaceae bacterium, assembly GCA_028287765.1. GTDB lineage: Bacteria > Bdellovibrionota > UBA2394 > UBA2394 > UBA2394 > JAQBPA01. The sequence goes on along the minus strand of JAQBPA010000169.1, from coordinate 24,185 downwards.
ATTAAAAATGATATCTCTCAAATCATCGAGCGTACCCAAAAAAAATCCTGGTCTCCGGATTGGGAGAGATCCTGGAATGCTACGATTGATCTCGCTACTCCCATGATGGGAATATTTTGGGTCGAATACAAATTTGCCGAAGAATGGACTGGCTTCAAATTAAAATCCCACGCAGCTCCAGGAAGCATACAGCCTGATGAGGCCTCACGTATTCAGCGAGAGATCGATGACTTTGTCGAAGAGAAATTTGCAACCAACGATCGACTGCATTTTAAGGCAGCACTTCAGCAAGTTTTACATTCTGAATGGGCGACGTCAGACACGCGAAATTTTGCATATTACAGATTAAATAACGATGACCGAAATTTATTTGCTGCTCGTCTATTTCCAGATCTGAACCTTAAACTCGCTCGTTCGCTCATCGAACTTCGTTTCTTTGAGATTACAGAAGAAGAACGATTCACGATCTCTCAGCAAATTTATTTAACGCCAGATGACCTTTTAAAATTTTCAACCCGTTATTTCCAAATAGGAAAGTCAGGTCTCAAAGATCCTCACGAGATTCAAAATTTTCATGAAATTTTGGTCTCAGATTATTTACTTTCACGAACTCCGAAACCTCCCGATCTTGATGCACTTCTGAAGCGAGAGCTACTGAACGGAGACAAAGTTCTTGATGTCGAAAAGCAGCAAGAAAAGAAGCGTCGAATGCTTCTCGAAGAATATAAAGAACCTACATTTATCAATCTAGTCAGCGATTGGTGGAAAATTCATTTCGATCCTTACGATGGATATTGGAGTGAAGAACAGAAACGATTTTGCGGCGGCTTTTGGAGTGAAGAGCAGAAACGATTTAAAGACGAGTGGCAGAGGCGTCGGGAGACAAAGGATCTCGAAAAAAGGTTTAGATCTGCCAAAAATGCAACCGAACGAGATCAGATCACTCAAGAGATCATTGCTAGTTTTAGCCGACCGCCTGTCGATGGAAGCTCGCCATCCGTATATTTATCGAGCTTTCTCTTCGGAGCCATTCCGCATGAACCCAAGGATGCCTTTCATATTCTAAAAGTGGCAGCGACCGGATATACCTTTTATGTCGTCACGAGGTTTATAGGCGGAAAAATGGCGCTTAGCATTTTAGGCGTGGTCGGCATTCTTGGCATAAAAGATATTCTGGAGACGTCTGACCAAATTTTTTACGGAAGCACGACAGAGAGTCGAGTCGATGCGACTGAACAAGGCGGTCGTCTGATCCAAGACTTTGCTTCGTTTGGTATTGGATCTGCGCTCGGACATCTCTCGATTGATTTCTCTAGAATCTCGCGAATGAGAAAAATTGAAAGCTACCAAGAGCAAATTAAAAAATTTAATCAATTGATCGAGCGAAATAAAAGTAAAGTCAAAGGTCTCTCAGATTCTCTTAAAGAACTCACGGAGCGACGCGAGAAAATAGAAAAGCTTTTTGGAAAAGATTCAAAAGCTTTTCTCTCGACCACCCTCGAGATTTCAAAAACTGAGCATCAAATCTCACAGCTCAAAAACGGAACGCTTGCAAGCTATGAAGGTCGACTCGAATTTTATTCGAAGCGCATCGTTATCGAAGCTGCGCGAATGGCGATGATGTTCGGAAGCTTTGTATCTCTTCCCCTGAGATCCGGTCTCGCTGAAAAAACGATCCGATCGAAATCTTTTCGTGAACGCTTTCAAAGAGACGCCTATCTTGGAGAAGCACAGTACAAGCAAGTAATCGAAAAATTAAGCAGCCTCATCGAGAAGAGGCAAAAAATGGCTGTCCCAAGCGAAGCCGTCTCGAGAATCTCTGCCGTTTTCCAAAAGTCATTTGCGAATTTTCTCAAAAGCCAAAAGCGGACAGCTGATTATTTAATCACTGCAGAAGAAGGTTTTGATTCAGTAAGAGCACGCTTTCTGGAAAATAATTCTGTGGATGAGCCCTCAGAATTAGAATCGTTTGGCAGAAAAAATTTAAAAGATATCACTTCGGCAACTCGCGCTCTCGAGAAAGCGATGAATGAGTTTGGCGAACACTCTCGTGAAGCAAAAGATTTCTCCACTCTCACCGACGGCGCTCTGAAAGACTTGGCGGAATTAAAAGAAACTGACAGCTCGTCGCCCAATCTTTCAAAAACTCAAAGAGTTCTTATGGCTGCCGAAAAAATCAGACAGCGGCTAATCAAAGGATCTGAAGAAAAAATGGCTGATTTCCCTTGGGAAGAAAGCGGCGATATTAATACGAAAAGATTTTTTGCTGAGAGCTATCTTCGACTTTCTCGGCAATTAGAAGTCCTCGAGAACTTAACGAAAGCGATCGGAGAGGACTTTACTTCCGGCAGACTTCCCGCCGATGCCCTTTTGATCGAGAAACTAAACAGAATTACTCAAATGCGAGAGGCCAATCGAATCGCGATTGAAAGCCTCTGGCCAGAATTTAATGCTTATATTGATAACTCGATTAATTAAAAGCCAATCGGTGTTGTGAAGTTAGACGCCCTCGACATAAAGAGACTCGTATTTCCAGGCAATCGACTGGCCTGAAGTGTTTTCAGGAGTGCTCTTTCGTGATCCGCTAAATCAAATCGTGGGAGACTGAGGCCAATTTTTTCTACCTTCAAAGACTGAATGGTGCGATCAATCAAATCCGCAATCTCATTCCACCTGATCGATCCATTTTCGATCGTAGGATAAACAGAGTCATCGAAGAGATTTCCGCCACCCACAAGCACTAAGCGATCGAATTTAAATTTTCCGTAAGTCGGAATCAGACATTTTTCCCCTAAACGTCCATGAAAAAGCCCTCTCAAAATCAATTCTGAAATGGAACCATAGAGTCGCCAGTCGAGCCAGGCGTTCGCTGCCCGAAGTGGACGTTCATCCTCCCCGACCACGGCGAGAATCATATTGCCATCAAAAGTGTCTAAATCTACGGGGATTTGCTTAAAGACAAACATCCCCTAAAGAATAGGCGAATGGATCGCTAGCTTCCAACAAGATTTTTTAAATTGATCCCGAAAGTTGAATAGACGAATGTCTCTGGATGAAAGAATTCGATGAACTTCTCGCGATTATGCACAAACTCCGTCTTGAATGCCCCTGGGACAAGGAACAGGATTTAAAAAGCCTTCGAAAGTATCTTCTTGAAGAAAGCTATGAATGCGTGGGTGCGATCGATGAAATCTCTACTCACGGAATTGAACCATTGATTGAAGAGCTTGGAGATGTGCTGCTTCAAGTGGTCTTTCAAGCTGAAATTTTAAGCGAAGAGACGAAAGAGCAAACGATTAAAATTGTTCTCGATACTTTAAAAGAAAAACTGATTCGAAGGCATCCCCATGTTTTCGGCGATCAAAAAGCGTCGAATAGTAAAGAGGTCTTAAAGCGCTGGGATGAAATTAAAAAATCTGAAAAGCCGATAGTCAAAGATGCAAGTCAACTTGATGGAATCACTCGATCCCATACAGCACTTCAACTGGCACAAAAGTTAGGAGATCGATCTAAAAAAATAGATTTCGATTGGGGAAAGCCAAGCGAAGTCTGGAAACAATTTGAATCTGAAGTTGAAGAGTTAAAAAAAGCAAAAACTCCCGACGAAAAGGAACATGAACTCGGCGACGTTTTCTTTTCTCTAGTCCAGTGGGCTCGACACGAAAAATTAGACGCCGAGGTTGTCCTCGCCAAAGCCAACGCCAGATTTGAAAGGCGATTTAAAAAAATGGAAGAGTTCGCGCGAAAAAAGAACCAAAACTTTGCGACCCTTTCGGCTCCTGAAAAGGAAAAATTATGGCAAGAAGCCAAACTCAGCGAAAAATCTTAAAGTCTCTAAAGACAAAAGAGTGGCTAGACGGAGTTCTCGGAGAATTTAACCGGTCGTCTTATATTTATTCCGACCCGCTTAAAATCGTCCATTCGTATCAAACTAAAGAAGATCAGGAACTCACAGCGCTTATTGCTGCGCTTTTCTCATTTGGAAATGTTGTTTCCATTTTATACACCGTCGAGAGACTTCTGGAACCTCTGGGAGAACATCCGCACCAAAAACTTCTGTCACTTAAGGACAAAGATTTTCGAGAGATCTGGGGAAAGTCTTACTATCGATTTTACTCGTCCACGGACATTATTTTTCTTTTTCGAAGACTTCAAAAAATACTGAAAGACGTCGAGAGCTTTGAATCCGCGTTCGTTCAAAACTGGAACGAAGATATGATCGAGACTCTTTTTAAATTTCGAATTTTGTTTACTAAAGACGCGCCGAAATCGGGAGGAGTTCGTTTTATGTTTGCCAATCCAAAGGAAGGATGCGCAAAAAGGTGGCATATGTTTCTCAGATGGATGGTAAGAAAAGACGAAGTCGATCTGGGACTCTGGAGCCGCGTTCCAAAATCACATCTCATCCAACCACTCGACACTCACCTTTTTCAAATCGGACGAGCACTCAAACTCACCGAACGAAAGACGCCCAGTCTTTTGGCAGCGCTTCAAATGACCGAGCGATTTAAAGAGTGGGATCCGGAAGATCCCATCAAATATGATTTTGCTCTTTGTCGACTCGGCGTTTTACGCCAAAAAAACGATCGTTTAAAAGTATTTAACCCGGACGTTTCTTAAAACATCCGGGTTAACAAATTTATTGATCAGCAGAAATGAAACTGAGAACGATTGGCCAATAAGCGAAAGAATCCTTGGCCTCCACGTCTGGCGTCGCCCCTACGTTCTCGATTGAATCTCCATTCAGCCGGAGAATTCGACTGGCCGTTAAATTAAGTGCGATCTTTGTTCTGGGCGATTTTCCAACATCGATAATATTTCCGCCTGCTCCCATCGTGCGAGTTCCAATAAATGTAGCCACTTTCAGATCTTGCATCAAAGTGGTAAAAATATCGCACATACTTGCGCACATTTCATCGGCAAGAATATAGGTTTTTCCGTCCCATGCATTTTCAACGCCGTCCATTTTATCCATTCCTAGAATTCCAACGGGCGTAGAAAACTTTTTTCCATCTGCTATATCTTTTTGAAGAATATCGAATGTTTTTTTGAAGCTGTCTTGCCAGTAGATCGGCATTCCCGGCCATTCGGCGTAATATTTAAATTGACTCACCCACTCTTCGTTTAAGCGAAGACTCGCGAGATTGAGTGGAAATTTTTCTTTTTGAAATGCACGAACGAGTTCGTAGCCATAATCGAGAGCACCACCACCGTTTTGACGAAGATCGAGAATGAGTTTATTAACCCCCCAACCTTTCAGTTGAGCGAACGCAGTTGCGTAGTCTTCACCTTTTAGAACATGGCAAACTGCACTTCCGAGAGGTCCTTGCCAAGCCGGCTGCTCACAAACTTCTCGCGAAGCTTCAAAATCTTCGACACGGTAGATCGCCACTAACCCACCCTTAGTGGGAACAAGCGTAAAAGGGAGGCCATTAAAGGTTTGATTCAGAGGCGCACCTGGATAATCCATGCCAGCGGCAAATTTTAATTTGGAGGCGGAAAGGACATCCGGATTTTCAAGAATGCGGCCTTTAAATTCTTTCAGACCACTGTAAGACGCCGCCACGGTAAGCTCATTTGGTAGAGAAGATTTTTCAAATTCAGCGATCACCGTTTTTGAATCGATCACTTTTCGAATCTTCGTTCGAATAGTCCTCGTTTGACCTTGTGATTCCGGCGCAGCCAAATCTTCGAGATTGAGTGTATGCCACGGCAAATCAACAGTGATCTCTTTCTCGCCTCGAGCAAGAACGAGATGCAGATTTCCCGTCGGAAGATCTGCAAACATCGTGTTTTGTCGGAGAGTTAAAAAATAAGCGCCCATCGTTAAATTACTTTGATCGTTGCCCAGATTTCGATGAGACGTGATATCGCTCGCAATGACTTCTTCAGGAGTTTTTCCGTTTATCGATACAATGATATCGCCCACTTGAACGGGCGCAGAGCTTGTATCTTTACCAAAAAATTTTACAAATAAATGACTGATGGCAATACCGTAAGGAGTTCGTCGAGTGGTGAATCCTGGGGTTGCATATCGGTAAGCGCCATTCATCATATAGTCGCGCATCAGATGCACACTTGTGTGAGCATCTGAAAGTCTGGCGACGAGTCCTTGAACAATGTTTTGGAATTGAGTGCGATCAACCGTGGGAAAAGCAATTGCATTCCATGCCTGTGTCTTGAGATCGTCCCAACTGAAGTTGAAACGCTTCTCTTTATAATCCATCAAACCGTAATATTCATCGATTTGACCGACGACCCAGTGAAAATCTTCAAGCTTTTGGTCGTAATCAAATTCGCTAAAATCTCTGTCATGTGCAGAAGCGCTGTTTAAAAAACCTGGTAAAAAAACAGAAATAAAAATGATAAATTTTTTCATATTCCCCCCCCGAGAAAAGTAATCCACCAAGATCACTAACTTTCTTATCTTACGTTTTAGGGTCTCGATGGGACCAGCATAAAAAAATACGCATCGCACTAGCGCACAGCACCGCGGGGTCAAACCGGTTAAGAGCCAGGTAAGAATTAACCTGGCTCTTAACCGGTTTGACCCCAACGGACGACAAAACTATGACGGCCGCATAAGCCCTTCAAACATAACGAGAAAGTAGCTATTTGCATGGGCGTGATGCCGTGCGCTGGAAGTAGGTTAAAATAGTAAAATGAATATTCTTTCTGCCATTTTTTCTGGTCAAACGGGCTTTCTGAAAGCCACCGAGTCCATAGCCGATCGGGCGTCCCGGATCGCAGACCCTACAAAAGAAGTAAGCGCGGAAGATATCGTTGGAATAGAGACGGATAAGTCTTATGCAAAAGCCAACGCCAATGTCATCACCATTTCGAGTAATCTGATGAGTGAATTCATCAAAGATCAGACAAAAAGTAGACCTTAGTTCTCTCGACGCTCTGAGGCCTTCAAGATACTCTCTCAAGAATGAAAGCGCTTTCTCTCTCTGAAGTTCAAACAAAACTAGAAACTCTAAAAGGTTGGACCTTAGAGAACCATAAACTCCACCGAGAATTTAAATTTAAAGACTTCATTGCAGCCTTTAAATTCATGACCGAAATTGCAACCGCGGCCGAAGAAATGAACCATCATCCAGAATGGTTGAATGTCTACAATCGAGTGACCGTCGATCTAACGACCCATGACGCTAAAGGCATCACCGAGAAGGACTTTAAGCTCGCACAAAAAATGAATGCTCATTTTAAAGAATAGTGACGAAGTCTTTGAGTGACTCGCTACTCACCCAAAGAGAAATAATTTCATCTACATCCCGAGCTAAAATTTCGTAAGTAAGAGAAAGGTAATTTCCATTCTTACTCACATTGGAATGCTTTTTATTAAGACGCGGATATTTTTGCTCAAAATCTTTTAAACTCTCCTGAAAACCCTCGCCATTTTTTCCTATAATTTTATGCTCATAAAGAGTGGGCCATTCAGCCACAGTCTCGGTCAGACTACGCCTAAGCGCCTCATACCGAAGATGCCGGACCTTGGAGGAATTTTTGACCATGAATCAATTATAACTGAAAAAAAAGAATACAAACAGCCGGGACGTTCGGGAGATCGAATCGACGGAAATCGGCGAATGGGGCGAGTGCTTTGAGATACGGCCTGGGTCGTTTATATTCCTTTGATGCTTCTTGCTGCCTCCAACCGCTCGCAGGCAAATCGAGCTCCGTCCGACTTTTTGAAACTCGCTCTGAGTCTCAAAGGCACTCGCCCCATTCACCGATTTCCTTCAATCCAATCTCCCGAACGTCACAAAGAACAATACAATTTTTTTTCAGAAGCAAATTTGAAAGATATTTTCTTTTTATTGATAATATTTTTATTTTTTTTATCGAATCGAGAAATTGTATTTGTATTGCGATCGGGCCGTACTTGAATTGAGGACGGGCGCGGGGCTTCGGCTAAATTGAGCTCTAAGCTGAGCTCCAAAAGCGTGAGAAAGGAAGCCTCGAACCAGCTTAGGAGTACGCAAGGATAGCGGCTTAGATTATCAAGCACCAATGGACGATCTCAATTTAGACGGAGTCCCGCGCCCGCCCGGAGATTCAAGTACGGCCCGATCGCCCGGCCTGTGTACTTATTTTTTCGGCTCAGGTGGTTTTTCGACAGGCTTTGGTTTCGGAGTGATATCGGCCAGCTGTTTTTTCTTTTCTTTTAATTCCTCTTCTCGGAGCCACTGGCGGATAGCTTGGCCTTGAGTGTCGTTTATTCCTAAGAAGTGAGATCGTACGGAATATTTAAATTTTCCATTTTCAGTTTCCGGACCGGAAATTTTGTTTACTGGTGGCCATACGCGGATATAGGGATTTCTAAAATCTTGCGCGGTGAATGTTTTGAGATCGAGTTGCAAATTGCAGGGGGGAACAACCTCGTGTTCCATGACTAGAGTGACGCCTAACTCTCCGAGTACCAGTACTTTTCCCTGAAAAAAAATTTTGAGTCGTGAATCTTCGAGCGCTTTCGAAAAATAAAGACGATCTGGATCTGGTGGCTTTGGCGGCACAAGGTTTCTCACGGCTATTTCGACGGCTCCGGGTTGCAGGGGTGAGTAAAAAGGTTGGGGGCTACCTTCCGGCATCACGATGGGTTCGCCCGAACCAAAAAGAATCCAGGGAGTTTGAAGTTCCTTTAAAAATCTCTGTTGAATAGCCGGTGTCGTCACTTGCCAGAGTTTTTCTTCAACGACGACACAAGAAGGCTTCATAAATTTTATTGCCATCATTCCGCCTTCGAGAGTCATTTCAAATCTCGGGCTATATTGAGTTCGGTTGATGACTTCTACTATTTTATTTTCGAGAGCTACATCGCTGCCTATAAAGAGAATTTTAGATTTCTTAGGTGAATCTAAGTTTCGATGAGCTTTAATCCAAGCATCGACTTTGGCTATGATGGTTGGGTCAGTCCAAATAGCATCGACCGCAAACGGATAATTGTAAAAAACATCTGTGCCCACCTGAGTAACTTGAATTGAAAGGACTTGCTCACCTAAAGCATCTGAAAGCGGGCTTTTAAAATCTAGTTTTTTTCCAGCGTCTAATTTGAGGTGGGTTTCAAAATGGATTCCCTCTTTTGAAATATAAGAAATCCGTCCATACGATCCAATTTGTGTCTGAATGGTAGCCGGTAAATCGAAATAAGATTCGTGGGATCCCCTTCCATCAGGACTGAGCGCCATCTTTAATTTTTCGACGAGCATTTTAGATTCGTAAGGAACACCAATATAATGAGAGATCCCTGACCTCACCCCTTGTTCGACAAAAGTATTACTCGACTCGCGCGAAATGATAATAAAAGGAAAGTTTCTGGTGGCAGGATTATTTCTGACCTTATCAATAAACTGATACGTTAAATAATCTTCGAGACTGTGGTCCATGACGATGGCGGCGGGAATATTTTTTTGAATAGATTTTAAAGCATTTGCGCCGGAATTCACGATTTCAAGTTCAAAAGTTTCTGACAGATCTTTTCTCAGTTTCTCCTTAGTCTGAGAGCTAGTGGTGATGACAATTAAACTCGACTTCCCCATAGCTCCATCATACACCGAACCTTATGAAGTCTTATCGAAAAGAAATATGGGTGAATGTGCCAAAGCGATTGGCCTTCATTAATATTACAAAAAACGTTAAAGAAGCCCTCCTAGAAAGCAAAATCCGGGAAGGACTCTGTTTAGTTAATTCGATGCATATTAGTTCTTCTGTTTTTATTAATGACGACGAGCAAGGGCTCCATCATGATTTTGAGAAGTGGCTTGAAACCATGGTGCCCCATGAACCCCTGGAGCAATATCGGCATAATGATACCGGCGAAGATAACGCGGATGCCCATCTGAAACGGCAAATTTTCGGGCGAGAAGTCGTGGTGGCTATCACGGAAGGCGAGTTTGACTTTGGACCCTGGGAACAAATTTTTTATGGTGAGTTCGATGGCCGCCGAAAGAAACGAATTTTGGTTAAAATTATCGGCGAATAAATAAATCGGGTGAGCCATGAGAGATCTTAAAAAAAAAGAAGTTGAGCTTTGGTTTTTGGACTCGTCCGAAGAAAGCCCCGATCTTCCGGATGTCCTTTCTATCGACGAACTCACCTATGCAGACAAACTAAGTACTTCTGTTGCAAAAGAAAATTATAAACGATCGCGAAATCAACTCCGATGGCTACTTAGCGCTTATCTCGATACGGAACCGAAACTTATTCGCTTTTCCTACGGAGCGCACGGAAAGCCCATGCTCTTTCATCCCAAAACTAGGCTCCAATTTAATCTTTCACATTCAAAGGACAGTCTCCTCTTTGCGTTCAGCCTAAACCGCGTTGGTATTGATATTGAAAAAATGGACGATCGTAAAACTTTTGAAACCTTGGCTGAGAAATATTTTTCGAAAAACAATCAAAAGATGCTCGCCTCTTTGTCAGAAAAAAATCGAATCGAATTTTTCTTTAAAATCTGGACGGCCTCCGAAGCTTATATCAAAGGCCAAGGAGAGAGCGCTTTTCTTATTGAAAAAATTCGAGAACTGATCGCGTTCAAAAAAAATGGCTCAGAATTTACGATCGGTAACTGGTCCATTTGCAGTCTCCATATAAAAAAAGAATACGCGGCTTCATTAGCGGTAGAAATGAAAGAGCCCGAAATCAAAATTCTCTCGCTCTAAATTAAAATTAATATTTAAAAAGTGAATAGACCGGGACGGAAGCGAGAACTTTACGCCCATTTAAAAATTCGAGCTCTATTAAACTGAGAATCCCGAGAACTTTCGCGCCGGATTGGTTACATAGACTCACCGCTCCGAGAGCAGTGCCTCCCGTGGCGAGAACATCGTCGATGATCACGACGGAATCCTTCTTTGAAAGGGAGTCGACATGAATTTCAATTTCGTCCGTGCCGTATTCAAGCTGATAAGTTTGTTTAAATGTTTTTGAAGGAAGCTTTCCCGTCTTCCTTGCCAAGACGAGTCCGAGCTTTAAATAATGCGATAGCGCGGCCGCAAAAATGAAACCTCTCGATTCAATTCCCACAAGCTTCGTAGGCTTTAATGCCTTTATACGATCCGCTAAAAGTACAATACAGCTTTGAAAAGCCGCGCCGTTTTCTAATAACGGCGTAATATCTTTAAACAGAATGCCTTTTTTGGGAAAATCAGCGATCTCTCGAATGAGAGCTTTTAGTTTTTCTTCCGTCATTCGGATTTTTCCATGATCAGCGTACGAGTCGGATGAGCGAAGCCTATTTTTCCCTCTAGAAAAAGTTCAAAGACTTCTAAATTAATCGCTTCTTCGACTTCGATATAATCTTTGTAGTCGCCCGACATCACATAATAGACCACTTCAAAATTAACAGACGACTCTCCAAGACCTTTAAAATGTGCATGATCAAAGCGAACCTTTTTTTGTTTCGTGATGACCGCTTTTAGTATTTCAGGAATTTTTCTGAGTTGTTCGGGGGGCGTCTGATAAGTCACGCCGATCGTAAAGACAACCATACGCTCAGTCATTCGCGCAAAATTGAGAATTTTAGAACGAAGAAGATCTGTATTTGAAATAATAATTTGTTCGCCCGTCGTGCTTCGAATCCTCGTGGTCTTCATTCCGATTCTCTCAACTCGACCTTTCTGTCCGTTCACATCAATCAAGTCTCCGATAATAAAAGGCTTATCGAGCACGATCGAAAGCGACGCAAAGAGATCGCCCAAAATATTTTGAGCAGCAAGAGCCACGGCAATACCGCCAACACCCAGTCCAGCGATGAGTGTCGTAACGTTGAATCCCAAATTATCAAGAATCAAAAGAGCAATGACGCCGTAGAGAATTAATTTCGCGATCACTTGAAGAACAGAGACGGTCGTTTGAAGAGAAGGATCCTGACCCCGTTTAAGTTCGCGCTGGGTGACGAGTCGTAAAAGAAAATACTTAATCGCAGCTTCGCCCCAGAAACTGACTTGAATCAGGAGAATCACAATAAAAAAGGATTTTAAAAAATGGTGTATTGAATCCGAAAGATTCAAATAATAAGTCGCCGAAACGGCTGAAACGGTGACTAAAAAAAATAGTTTAGTTTTATCGATAAGATTGATTAGAAAATAGGCGCTATCCGTTTGATCTGTTTTTACAAATTGGGCCAAATGACGAACTAAAATTCGCTTGATGAGAACAAGAACAATTAAAAATCCCAAAAAAATGGCGAGCGCGATCAGCCAAGAAAAGATGCTGTGACCAAATAGAATAGGCTCGAGAAGCGACATTCAAAATGAATATAGGATGGAGATGCGAGTCTGTAACTTAAATTATAGGTCGAACCGAGTTGAAGACCGGCAGTTGATTTCGACGTCGATTCACTTCTTCTCGCTCTAAATTCACGACTAAAAGCGCTTCTCCTTTTTCTGGACCTTCGGCTAAGAGTTGCCCCCACGGATCATAAACAAGAGCATGCCCGTAACAGGACATGGATTTGCCCTCGTTATTTTGATGCCCACCCCACTGAGCTGCAGCAATCACAAAACTTAAATTTTCGACAGCGCGTGCTCTCAAAAGCGTATGCCAATGGGCAGCTCCGGTTTCAAGAGTAAATGCTGCAGGAACAAGTAAAACCGTCGTTTGTCGATCGATCGAAAGTTGTCGATAGAGTTCCGGGAAGCGGAGGTCGTAACAAATCGAAAGCCCGAGATTGAAATCCAGAACTCGAACAGATTCGATCGACTTTCCCTCCGTCACATCTTCGGATTCTTCATATCGCCCATCAGTTCCTTTGAATGAAAAGAGATGAATCTTTTTATAGGAGACGATCGTTTTGTCAAAACCGATAAGCCAATGGCTATTGTAAGGCCGATTTGCGTCGTTACTTTTTTCTAAAACAGAGCCGAAACTTACCGCTAATTTCGTCTCGTTCAAGACAGCCGCAAGCTCTCTCGAAAAATCATGCGTGATTTTTATTTTTTGATCTTGAATTTCGAGAACCGTCCCAAAATCGAGCTGAGATCTTGGTCCTCTATAGAATAAATTTTCAGGAAAACAAATCAGGTCACAGCCAGCCGATTCGGCTTCTTGAATAAAGGCTGAGACTAGAGCCAAATTTGCCCAAGCATCAGCGCTTGAGCAAATTTGAACAACTCCAACTCTCACTTAGCTTTAGGCGTGTCCTTCACGTCCTTTTTGCCTTTACTGCATTGTTTACAGTCTTTTTTATCTTTGCATTTTCCTTTATCACAACTGTCACAAGCACAGGCAGTCACAGTAATCACGCCGCAAGCGATCCGCTTACCAGAATTTCCAGCAGGTTGAGTTTTAAGATCATCGACATCCGCATGAATCACGATCGAGCGATCGGCGATGGAGTTAGCACCTTTTCCAAGGCTAAGGCCTTTTGCATAAACATTAATATCGGCTTTGCCGTCTTTATCGGCTTCGATATTTCCCAAATCTCCAGCGTGAGATCCTTTCGCACCTTTATCGCCATGCACTTGTGCGTCTTGATGGAAATGCGCACCCGCTGAACTAGCATCTCTGCCAGCGCACTTTCCTGTTTCGTGAATATGAATTCCATGTTTTCCAGGAGTTAAACCTGAGACTTTTCCGGTGATCATGACACCGCCGTGATGATCCTCGAGATAAAGAGTACCCTTCACGTTGGATCCAGATTTGGACGCAAGTTTCACGATGCTTTTATTTGCTTCGTGGTGTCCTTTCATGGAGCAAGCCGAAAGACCAATTAAAGTTAAACCAAAAATAATAGAGGCGAATGTGTTTTTCATACTTCAAAGGCTGATCGGAGACAAAAAAGACGTCAAGAGTTGATTAGATAGAAAAAAATGGCACGAAGAGTCAAAGAGGCAAACGATCGCTCTTAATTACTTGCTTTCACTTCCGTCCAAATTCGATCCCATAGAACTAAACTCTCCCCCAAATCTTCGAGCATTTCACATTTGGCGAGCTTCTTCTCATCCGGAAATAAGCCGGCGTTTTCTTGAAGTTCTTTCGAAAGAAGTGCAAAAGATTTCTTATTCGACGGCGCTGAGAACAAAGTCTTCGCCCGTTCTGCGCCCGTCTTAGGTTCCAGAAGAAAATCGATCAGCTGATGAGCTGCATCGATATTTTTTGCACCTTTCGGAATCACAAGGTTATCGACCCAAAATGTGCAACCTTCGACAGGAAGGACATATTGAACAGCGCCTTGCGTCTTTTGAGACGCCATTAAGGCATCGACCGAATACGCATGAGCAACAACCATCTCCCCATTCACAAGTCCCGCGAGAGGCTCGGACGTAAATCCTTTGGCCCGCTTTTTCGCCTCAAGAAGCACGGCTTTGGCTTTTTCAAGCTCGGCAGGATTTTTAGTATTCAGACTGAATCCTTGCATCTTAAGTGCAGCTCCCAAGGTTTCGCGAACGTCATCGAGAAGCGTAAATTTTCCCGCAATCTCCTTCGTTTCGAAAAGATCCTTCCATCCAAGAATAGCTGCTTTCGTGAGCTTATGATTGACCGCAATCCCGGTGGTTCCCCAGCTAAAGGGCACTGAAACTTTATTGGAAGGATCGTAATACTTCTTCAAAACTCGTGGGTCCAAATCTTTGTAGTTCGAAATCTTTTGAAGATCGAGGGGAAGAAGAAGACCGAGCTGGTTCATAGCGACAACCATATAATCCGACGGAACCGCCACATCATAACCTTCAGCGCCAGCCTGAATCTTTGCGAGAAGCTCTTCATTCGAAGAATAATTAGAAACCTGAACTTTAATCCCCGTCCGTTTTTCAAATTCGCTCAAAAGCTCCGGCGTAATAAAATTCGTCCAAATAGAAAGGTTAACAACTTTGGAACTCTGAGCAGCTTCCGGAGTAGAGCTTCCAGTCGACTTTTGCTTGCAACCCAGAGAAAGAAGCGACGAGATCACAATCAGAGCAGAAACAATTTTTTTCATAAATCTCGATTACATTGAAGAACGTTTTCCGTCAAAAAATAATACATTAGATTTCATCACTGAATTTTCTCTAGCAGTTGAGCTGGCCCTGTCGGGGGACTAAGTTTTTTTAAAAAAACTTAACTAAAAAACTTTGGATCCGGGTACGGGGTCCGGTCAGTAGTCGAATCTCCGGGCGGGTGCGAAGGCTTGCTCGGTGAGAAAACACGCTCATTGGCAAATCATTTAAATTCTGAACTTAGTATGAGTGCTGCTTCTTCGCCGTGGGGTTTTCATCTCTCGCATGGCTTTTTTGCCCGGCTCAGGAGTTTTTCACCGAGCAAGCCTTCGCTCCCGTCCTCAATTCAACTACTGACCGGAATCAAAATACAAATACAAAAACTTCAATCAAATATAAAATCCAAATCTCTTTAATTAACCAGAAATTATTTTTTTAAGGCGTGAGGGAGTTGGAGTGAAGGAAATGGTGAGGCGAGCTGGGGACTTTTAGATCCAGAGCGAGTTTCAAAAGTCGGACGGAGCTCAATTTGTCAGCGAGCGGGTGAAGGCAGCAAGAAGTATCAAAGAGATATAAAAGACCCGGGCCGTATCTAAAAGTCCCCAGCTCGCCCCACCATTTCCGTCGATTCGAGCTCCATCCCGCCGGCATGGCCATTCGTATTAGATTCTTTCTCAGCGGACCAAAAAAAGATTTTCACCTCCGCTAATTCTGTTAAGGTTTTCGACTAATGCTCAAGCTAATCGGCATCCAAAAATCGTTCGGAAACTTCACCGCGGTTCGCAATGTGGATCTCACCATTAATGATGGAGAATTCTTTTCGATTCTGGGGCCCAGTGGTTGTGGCAAGACCACTCTGTTAAGACTTCTCGGTGGATTTGAAAGGCCAAGTCAGGGCGCAATTCAACTTGATGATCGTCGAATCGATCATCTTCCACCTCATCAGCGACAATTTAATACTGTTTTTCAAAGGTACGCGCTTTTTCCTCATTTGAGCGTTTGGCAAAATGTTGCCTTTGGTCTTCAAATGAAAAAAACGAACCCAACGGAATTGACCGCGCGAGTGGAAGAAGCGCTCGAACTCGTTCAAATGCAAGAATTTGGAAATCGATCGATCACCACACTTTCAGGAGGACAACAACAGCGTGTCGCTCTCGCACGTGCGCTCATTAATCGCCCAAAAGTTCTTTTATTAGACGAACCGCTTTCTGCACTCGATCTAAAGCTTAGACAACAAATGAAAGTTGAACTTCTTGCGCTTCAGCGAAAGCTCAAACAAACCTTTATTTTTGTGACTCACGACCAGGAAGAAGCTCTGACGATTTCTGATCGAGTGGCGGTTATGAATAACGGCATCGTTGAGCAAGTAGGAACTCCTCAAGAAATTTACGAATACCCTAAAACGCTTTTCGTCGCTCAATTCATCGGCTCCATTAATTCCATCGAAGGGGAAGTAAAGGCCGTCACTCAGGATACGATTTTAGTGAGTGGACTTGCTCGCCGGCCGTTTTCGATCAAACCGTCGCGAGATGGGCAGCGCCCTCTACCCTTGGTCGAAGTTGGCACCAAAGTAAAAATTATGGTGCGGCCTGAAAAACTGAAAGTTTTAAAATCTCCTCCTGGCCTCGAATATAATTATATTGAAGGAATTCTGAAAGAATCACTCTATCACGGCCCCGAAACTCGTTTTCTGATTGAACCAAAAGATAAAACGAATTCGTGTCCCATGATTCAAGCTGTTCAAACGAACTCGGCCGTGACTGCCAGAAAACCATTCGCTTCTGGCGATCGAGTTTTTACAGCTTGGTCACCCGAAGACTGTATTCTCATGGGCGCCGAAGGACCGCTTCCTCTTCCTGAACCAAAGACAGCAGAAATCCTCTCTGACGAACTACCTATTCAAAATGTGGTTCTCAATTAAAGGATGGAACCTCATCTGAAGAATTCGTTATCGAAAAGCAAAACCTACTGGTTTGCAATTCCAACCATTGGCTGGATGATCTGGTTTCTGGTGATCCCTCTCATTATTGTTTTTATTTACAGTTTTCTTACCAAGGGTATTTACGGGGGAATTGTTTACCGCTCGACTTTAGAAAATTATTCGAGAGCATTTGATTGGCTCTACTTTGGTATTTTTTTTCAGAGCGTTAAACTTGCGCTCTTTACCGCTATTTTTTGTCTCTTGATCGGCTACCCCATGGCGTATGCGCTCGCGACCGCTTCCCAAAAACTTCGTCCCGTTCTCCTCACGCTTCTCGTCGTCCCTTTTTGGACTAATTTTGTGGTGAGAACCTACGCGCTAAAAGTAATGTTCGCAGATCAAGGCCCGATCAACTCACTCGCGCTTTCTCTTGGACTGATCGATGCGCCGATTACACTTTCGAATTCGTATGCGATGGTTTGGCTCGGAATGGTCACCAATTATCTTCCTTATATGGTGCTGCCGCTTTACGTGACGCTTGAGAAGTTTGATTTCTCGCTTCTCGAAGCTGGTCGAGATCTCGGAGCCTCGGGCTGGAATAATTTTTGGAAAGTTTTGATTCCACTTACAAAGCACGGCATTGTGACCGGAAGTATTTTAGTTTTTACGCCCGCTCTCGGAGAATTTTTAATTCCTGATTTGCTGGGCGGCGCAAAAACCATGCTCATGGGAAATCTCATCACCGAGCAATTTTTAAAAATGAGAGACTGGCCATTTGGTTCTGCGCTCTCGATGGTTCTCATGGCCGTAGTTTTAGCAAGTCTAGTCGTGATCATCCGCCTGTGGATGAAAGAAAGTGAAGCAAGTTCTAGCGAGACGATGAGAGACGCCGCATGAAGGCAGCTCTTCTTCACCGGTCAAAACCTTCTGCGAAATGGTTTGTAAAACTCATCACCACCTTCACATTTCTTTTACTTTATATTCCGCTCGTTTGTTTGGTCGCTTATTCTTTTGTGGGAACTGATCCAGTCTCCGGTGCTTCTTTTTTTACTTGGAATTGGTATTCCGAGGCGCTGAAGGATGAGGGTTTAAGATCGGGGCTTTGGATCAGTCTCTGGGTAGGACTTTGGTCCACTCTCGGCGCGACCATCTTGGGGACGACCGCGGCTATCGCCCTCGAGCGAGCGAGCTTTCCTGGAAAAAAACTTTTTGATGCATTTACTTTGGTGCCGCTGATTGTTCCCGAAATTGTGATGGGGCTTTCGCTTCTTATTTGGTTTGTCGCTTTAGGTCTTACACTCGGAGCTTTTTCAATTATTTTGGCGCATATCACTTTTAGTTTTTCTTATGTGATCATCACCGTCAGAACACGGCTTAAAGATTTTGATCCATCACTCGAAGAAGCAGCGCGAGATTTGGGAGCTACTCCCGCTCAGACATTTTGGAAAGTCACCTTTCCTTTAATATGGCCTGGGATTTTATCGGGAGCACTCATGGCCTTTACACTTTCATTCGATGATTTTTTGATCACCTTTTTTACCGCGGGGGTCGGCAGCGACACTCTTCCGATCAAACTTTATTCCATGATTAAATACGGCATCAGTCCTAAAGTGAATGCGCTTTCAACGCTCATTCTTCTGGCGACGATTCTCATGGTGCTCTTCATTTTTAATCCTAAAAAGAAAACCGGACTCGCCGCTCACAGTTAAGATTTTTTTACAAAAACATAGAGCGGAGAAGCGGGAACGGTAGAATTGGTGTTACTCGCACAGGCTCTTGGATCATTAAGATCCGCGAGCGTAAGACCCCCGTTTTGATCCAAGACAAAGCTCCATTTCCCGGCGGCAATATTTGAAATCGAAAGAGACCCAGATTTGTAAGTTCCCGTACAAGCACTGCTTCCAACATCTGAGACGGCTACAGTTGAGAAAGTGGCTCCAGAATAAGAAAGTTTAGCGGTGACCAAATCACTACATTGCACGGAATAATCAGGTACTGTGCTAGTTCCTAAATAAGGATCGTTATAAACAATCTGAGTATCCGTAAAAGTATCAACGTAAACTGCCCCGATGGCGATATTTCTAGTGAGAGTGTCAAAGCTTCTGTGAGAAGAATCGTTTGGATCAGTGCCGTCTTGAACAACACTATAACCCGTCGGACATTTTACATCCGTAAGCTGGAAAGTTCCTTGAATCGCACCTTTAACAACACCCGTCGTGGGAGTTGGCGTAGGTGAAGCTACGACTCCAATTTGAGTTGCTGCTGTTGAACTGCTTCCACCGCAACCGACGATCAACATAGTAAATCCAGTAAATAGTATTAAATAGCTCGTTAGTTTCATGAATGATTCCCCTTTAAAAAATATTAAAACACGGAGAATGAAAGGCTCTCTTTCATTCCTCCCGTTAAGACATTAGAGAGCAATTTCCGTGCCAAAGCGAAGATGCTGAATTGATTAGATTTTTTGGATTAAAGGCTTCCCAAAGTGGGGAATTCATTCCCATTTTAAGGAGATAAAATCCCGCTCCGGAGTGGAATCTTAATTCGAAGATCGAAATCGAATCATACAGCCGAGCGCCTTGGGTTCAGCTTCGGCGATTCTTTTTCCAGAAAGGTAGTCGTTTAACGCTATCTTCAAAAAGGGCTTCGCATTTTTGGAATCGTGCGCGTCGCTATCGATTGCGCCGTGATAAAGAAGTGCATCCTTATTATTAAAAAAGAAAAACTCAGGAGTTTTTGAAGCACCAAAGCTCTTCGCAATATTCGACGTAGAGTCAATGACGTAAGGAAAATCCATTTTCACATTTGCATAACTCGCCTTTCCACTCGGTAGGATAGGCTTCGCGATTGCGGCGGCTTTCATATGCTCAAAATCGTCTTGTGAATCTTCTTGAGGATCGTTCGAGTTGATGGCGACGACGGCAATTCCTTTTTTGCTGTACTCGTTACCGAGTGTCACCATTCGATCCCACCAGGCTTGAGCGTAGGGGCAGTGGTTACAAGTGAAAACAACCAGCGTTCCCTTTGTCGCGTTTTTCATCCCTTTTATTTGAGCGAGCGTAAGTTCTTTTCCGTCCACGTTCTTCATCTTCACATTCATCTCGGGCATTTTTTCTTGAAGCGAGAGAGCAAACAGAGGGCTCATCGAAAAGGCAGCAGCTATTAAAATATTTTTCATTTTATTCCTTTCACGCTTATCATTTGCGACTTTTTTTCTGAGAGGGTTCAGATTTTGTTAGTTCCGATATTTTTTTCTCTAAGTCGGCCGATGTCACTGGACCATCGTATCGAAACAGAATGTTTCCTTTTTTATTTAAAATAAATGTTGTGGGAAGAGCCCCCTGCCATTTTTTATCGATTTCGTTGATGAAACTCTGATCATCGCCGCTCTTAATATAAGTTAAAAAATGAACACCTTGCTGTGATAAAAAGAGTTTTGCATCTCCCAGGTCTCCTTCAAAATCAACGGAGACAAATTCAAAGGCGACATCCTTATTGAGGTAGGCTGATTTAAATTTTAAAAGCTCTGGAAATTCATGTCGGCATGGTTGACACCAACTCGCCCAAAAATTAACGATCGTAAATTTTGCATTATTACTTTCGGCTAGCTTAAAAATATCTTTGGCGTGAATGGGTTTGATTTGGATCTTTTCGACTTCTGCTTTCTGCCCGGAAGGAATTTTAATTCCTCGGGTACATGCCCAGAAACTTGAGATCAAAACGAAAGTTAGGAATACTCTCTTCATCTATAATTGACAGCTTATCATCGATCATTACACTCATAGTAGATGTTTGTTGGAATTCCTCGAGAAATTAAAGCTGGCGAAACACGAGTTGCGGCGAGTCCTGAGAGCATTAAAAAACTTTTAAAAAAAGGGCTTCACGTCAGAGTAGAAAAATCTGCCGGAGTGGCAGCTGGCTTTGCAGATAAAGATTACCAGATGGATGGAGTCGAAATAGTCGATTCAAAAGCTGCCGCTTTTTCCTGCGAAATTATTTTAAAGATTCATAAACCGACGTCTGAAGAAATTTCTCTCCTTAAGCCAAATGTCGTTTTGATTTCTTTGATTGAGCCTTTCAACCAAGACGGAACCATTGAAAAACTCGCGAGCGCCAATGTGAGCGCGATCGGAATGGAATTGATTCCACGAACGACGCGAGCTCAATCGATGGACGTCCTTTCTTCGCAAGCAAATATTGCTGGTTACCGCGCGGTCTTAGAAGCTTCGACTCATTACGGAAGATTTTTTGGAATGATGATGACGTCCGCCGGGATGGCGAAGCCTGCCAAAGTGATTGTGATTGGAGCTGGTGTTGCTGGCCTTCAAGCGATTGCGACAGCCAAACGACTCGGCGCACAAGTAGAAGCGTTTGATGTGCGAGCAGAAGTGAAGGAGCAGATTCTCTCACTCGGAGCGAAGTTCATCGAGATCAATGTGGGCGAAGAAGGCTCAGGCGCTGGTGGCTACGCGAAAGAACTTTCTGAAGAAGGAAAGAAAAAACAAATTCTCGGCCTCAGCGAAAAAATTAAAAAATGCGATATCGTTATTTCAACGGCAAATATTCCCGGCAGAAAAGCTCCCGTTTTAATCACGGAAGAAGCGGTAAAAGGAATGCGAACGGGTTCCGTGATTGTGGATATGGCGGCTGCGAATGGTGGAAATTGTACTCTCTCAGAAGCGGATAAGATCGTGACCAAAAATGGAGTGACCTTGATCGGCATCACGAATTTTCCTGCACTCATGCCCGCCGATGCGAGTAATTTTTTTGGAAACAACCTCGTCAATTTACTTTCTCTGATTGTTGAAACCAAAGACGGAAAGCCTGAGATCAAATGGAATCTCGAAGATGATATCGTTGCGGCGAGTCTAGTCACTCATCAGGGCAAAGTGAGATGGAGTAAAAAATAATGTCGGAGACCATGGTCGGAGTTTATGTTTTTATTTTATCCTGTTTCATCGGCTATCACGTGATTTGGGGAGTCACTCCAGCGCTTCACACGCCGCTTATGGCGGTGACGAACGCAATCTCAGCAATCGTTGTGGTGGGAGCGATTTTGGTAGCAGGTTCGAGTGCTGCAACTGGTTTTCAGTGTGGCTGCTTAGAGATTCTTGGTTTTTTTGCCGTCTTACTCGCTTCGATTAATATTTTTGGCGGGTTTGTTGTTACCAACCGAATGCTCTCGATGTTTAAGAAGAAAAAATAAATATGTTGAGCCCTGATTTTTTTGCAGCGATCTACCTTCTAGCAACGATACTTTTTATTTTTGGTCTTAAAGGTTTAAGTTCTCCAAAGACCGCGCTCACCGGAAATAGAGCCGCGATGTTTGGAATGCTCATTGCTGTTGTCGCCACACTTTTTAATCCTGAAGTGAAAAGCTACTCCTGGATTTTTTACGGACTCGTCGGCGGCGCACTCATTGGAAGCATTACCGCGATGAAGATACAGATGACCGCGATGCCACAGCTCGTGGCCGCTCTCCATAGTTTTGTCGGACTTTCAGCAACATTAGTCGCCATTGGAACGTATTTTACTCACGAACAAGAACACGCGCTCAATTCTATTCTTTGCGTTGAACTCGGACTCGGCGCAGCAATCGGCGCGGTCACCTTCACCGGATCGGTAGTTGCCTTTGGGAAACTTCAAGAACTGATCACGAGCAACCCTCTCGTTTTTAAGGGCCAACATTTTTTAAATTTACTGATCGGAGTTGGCATCATTGGGCTCACGATTCATTTCGTGATGGCGCCCGCGTTTATTTGGTTAGCACTTCTCAGCGGACTTTCTCTTCTCATTGGATTTTTGCTCGTTCTACCGATCGGCGGTGCCGATATGCCGGTGATTGTCTCGATGCTCAATTCCTATTCCGGATGGGCAGCCTCCGCCACAGGATTCACACTCCACAATAATTTACTAATCGCAACCGGCGCACTCGTCGGAAGTAGCGGCGCGATTCTCTCCTATATTATGTGTAAAGCCATGAATCGCTCTTTCATCAGCGTGATTCTCGGAGGCTTCGGCGGAGAAGCCGCAGCCGCAGCTCCAAAATCTGCACAAGGAAAAACGGTAAAGTCCGCCGCACCCGAAGACGTCGCATTTGTTTTAGAAAATTCTTCAAAAGTAATTATTGTCCCCGGATACGGAATGGCCGTCGCTCAAGCACAACACGCGGTAAAAGAATTAGTTCAGGCGCTACAAGCCAAAGGCATCGAAGTAAAATTCGCCATTCACCCGGTAGCCGGAAGAATGCCAGGCCATATGAACGTTCTTCTAGCCGAAGCAGAAATTCCCTACGACATCGTTTTCGAAATGGATGAAATCAACGGCGAATTCTCAACAACAGATGTAGCTCTAGTCCTCGGCGCGAACGACGTCGTGAATCCAGCAGCAAAGAGCGACAAATCCAGTCCACTCTACGGAATGCCAATTCTGGATGTATATAAAGCCAAACAAATTTTTGTAAGCAAACGCTCCATGAAAGCCGGCTACGCAGGAGTCGATAACGAACTTTTCTACTACGACAATTGCTCGCTAGTCTTCGGTGATGCAAAAGCCACCATCGAAGCGATTCACCACGCGCTTTCTAAGGATTAAGAAAAGATCAGCCGGCTATCGTTTTCATTGTCTGCGCCTTCCATTGAACATTAAATAACAATTTGATAGATAACTATGAGGTAAGTTGTACTGGTCTCGATCGCCGCATTTTCAACATCGGTTTTTGCAGATAGCACTCAGGACAATAATAAAAAGATCGTCCGAGATTTCTACGAGCTCGCGTTCAATCAACACAAACCTACCGAAGCAGCAACAAAATACATTGGAGATCACTACATCCAACATAATCCTTACGTCCCGAATGGAGCAGCCGCGTTTTATAATTTCTTCGAGGGATTTTTCAAGGAACACCCAAAATCTTATGTCGAAATTAAACGAGTTCTCGCCGATGGCGATCTCGTCGCACTCCATCTTCATTCGAGAACGGATGAAAAAGATATCGGTCGAGCCATAGTCGACATCTTTCGTGTGGAAAATGGAAAAATAGTAGAACACTGGGATGTCGCTCAATCAGTTCCAGAAAATTCTGCAAATGATAATATGATGTTTTAGTAGTTGATTCGTTTCTAAATTGCTCTGACCCCTTTTTTCTCTAGTTGGTGCCCGGCACCACACCTGGCACCGTGCCTGGCACCACTGAGTGAATTCACCTGTCCCCTAAGTGCTTTCTCTTACCCACATCTTTTGAAAACTGCTGGAAACCATTTTAAATCAATTTATATGCCCTCCAAAAATGGAGAATTCGGCGGGTTTTTCAAGATTTTAAATTCTGTAGCCCTTGAAATCATCTT
>JAQBPA010000149.1 GCA_028287765.1 Bacteriovoracaceae bacterium | reverse complement strand
TGACTAAAGAAATACTCCTTAAACCTTTAGACCGTCGCTTAATTCAATCTGTTCCAAAGTTTAATGCCGAAATTACCGGACTAAATGCAATGCATCTGCAAAAATTTCCGGTTCGCGAAGCTAAGAGATTGGAAAATGCGAAAGCGCGATTCGATCAGGCCACACAATCTTGGCAGCAAGGCCTCCCGCATGAATTGAATCTTTTACCTAGAAATGAAATGCAAAAATTCCGCAAATTTTTAGAAGGTAAAGTGGTAGCTTACGTTGGAAAAGATCGGACTGGAAGTCCTCGTAACTATACGGAATATAATTGGAGCCAAGTTGCAAAAGTTTTATGGGCTTCTAATTCCAAAGACGAATTTGGTCATTTGATCCTCAGACTGGCGTTAGCAGAAATTGGCAAAACAAAGCGCCAAACTCAGGTGTTTGAAGAAAATCTTAAGACCGGAGTAGATTTTAGAATTGCCGATAAACTCCCCAGAAATTTAAAGGGATTCCTCACAACTCCCGCTCTTATTCCTTCCGAAATTCAAACGATCAATCTAATCGAAGAAATGGGCATCCAAAAAAATATTACTTCAAAAGAGTTTGCTCGCGTGTCTCGTACCGGACTTTTATCTGAAGCTGAAAATTATGCTATAGAGGCTCAACTGCAACTCCAGAGTATTTTGCAGCAAAAACAGATGACTGTAACGGACTTGAACTTGTTAGACTTTATATACGAAAAGATTCCTTCCGGACTGATGGCTTTATTTAAAATTTTCCCAAATTCCGATTGGGCTGCATTGCAAAATGCTGATCATGTTCAACTAAAGGTCGGCAAATTTATTGGAATGACCGGCAACTACGATAGTAGTTCACCTCGGAGTCGACCCAATTTAACCGTTTGGCTCCTTACAAAGAACGGGCTTGAACCCTTTAATTTCTCACGCGCCAATTACCGCTCTACGGTTCTTTTCATCCATTAAAAGAAAATGAATTTTATTTTCGCTTGGTACTCAAAAGTTGTTTTGCAGCTTTGCCGAGAGGGCCGGGAACGTTTCGATCTTTCGAGAGCTTCATCAGATCTCGAATGTTTAAATATTTAATCAACGAAACGGAATTTGGAAGCGGTGTTTTGGGATGAAAACAAAGTCCAATTTTAATCGCATAGTTTTTGATCCACTGCGGATTATTGGCAATCACACGAACAACATCTTCTGGCAAACTTTTAAGCGCCGAGTAATGAGCCACTTCGTTTTCTGTAATCTTCGGAGATTTTAAAACAGCAAGAGCAATCAATTTATTGGTATCCCGAATCAAAACACTTCGCGCTTCTTTATTTCCCTTCATCGCAAGCTTAATTCGAGCGCCGATCGTGAGCTTAGAAATAAACTGTAAAAGACTTTGCCTCTGATCTTCGGTGAGAGCAGTCGCACTCGCCGCTAAATCAATCCCATCTGCAATCGCGTCTAAAAATTCTTTATCGAGAGCGGCCTCATCTTCTTTCATGAGCTCAACTTCTTCGCCCATCGCCTCACCAGGAATCCGAACACCTGCAAGCTTCATAAAATGTCGAAGGCGATCGGTATTGCTCTTTAGATTATTCGGATTCGTCTCAAGACTTTTAATAATATCCGGACGATCGATAATTCTCTCTTGGTTATTTACGATAATAGTGGAGATCCTCTCCGAACAATGACTGGCAGCCTCTACAAAGAGATCGTTGGGGGTTTTTTCATTTAAAAGAATGGCTTCCAAATAAATTTCATTACTTAGAAAAATTTTTCCGAGTGTTCCCAGAACCCAACTCGGGAGTTCCGATTGGAGCACAGGTAAAAGCATTTTTTCTGGGTAATGCAGAAGAGAATTTCGGGCCACGCTTGCCAGCTCAGAATTTAATTCTTCAAGAAGATAGCACCATGAAGAAACAAGAACGGGCGGCGGAAGTGATGCCGCCCCTTTTGCGATGAAGGGCAACATTTTTGCTTTTTCGGGATCGAAAATTTTTTGCAGATCGGGAGTAAGTTCTTGCAGTTGCGGTCTAGCCATTCTTAATTCTTAAGCGATCTTTGTAGTTGCTTAAGCCCTTTCAATGCCAAATGATCCACTTTCATTGTCTTTTTATCGGAAATCAAAGCAGCCCCGCCACCCGTCACAAAAAACTCAAAAGAACTTCCAAAGATATTTTTGGCAACCAAGCGCACTTCTAAAATCATACCATGCAAAAAAGCCCTGTGGCCGACCTGAAGCGATTCACGAGTCGATTTTCCGAACGTTTTATTTATCCTTTGTGGGGCCACTAGCGGAAGTTTTGCCGTATAGCCGTGAAGAGCTTTAGAGACGAGATGGGGCCCCGCAGAAATCCAGCCCCCCAAATGCTTTCGACTTGCTGAAAGAAAATCCACCGTGAGTGCCGTGCCTACATCCATCACAACGAGAGGTTTTTTCGTTTGAAGAGAGGCGGCATAAACATTCATAAGGCGATCGATACCGATATTTTTTTGATAAGCAGCCCGAACGGGAATATCTGAACTTTTGATTTCATAGCATTCGATTTTTTTTAGACGGCATTCCTTTTGAATTTCTTTTGAAATCGACGGAACAACACTAAAAAAATAAATCGCTTTGATGCGCGAAAGCTTTTTTAAAAAAAGCCGGGAGTTAAATCCAACTCGTTCAGACGAAATAAATCGCCTTTTTCCATCCCAAGCAATGATTCTAGAATTTCCGATTTTTAAAAACCAAACAGATTTAGACATGAATAATCTCGCCCTGATCGGTCATCGAAAGATTCCCGGCTGTTTCTGTGATCAGAAGACCCTCATCAGAAACTCCGACGGCTTTTACAAGCTTAAGTTCTCCATCGATCTGAAGTGAAATCATCTCCCCTCGCTTCCAAAGAACTTTTTCATACGCTTCACGAAGGGGCTGAAAACCGGAAGCTTTAAATCCTTCCACAAATTCTAAGATTTTTTCGCCAAGATCGACGGCTTCCACTTTTTTTTGAAGACCACGAAAAGACTGTGACTGCAGATCAAATAAATTTAAACCAAACCCAATGGCCACTTGAGCAGCTGCACCCTGAGATCGAGATTCAATTAATATTCCGCCGATTTTTTGATCGTTTAGCATGAGATCATTCGGCCATTTGATTTTGATCTCCTTATTTTTAATGGAAGAGCGAATGGCGAGCCCAGCTACTAAACTAAGTCCGATCATACGTGATGAGTTAAGAGAAACCGCCAGAGTAGCGGCCAAAGATCTTCCCGGTTCAGAAACCCAAGATCTTTGCATCCTTCCCCTTCCTTTTGTTTGAGAATCCGCCGTAACAAGAAACGGAAGATTCACTCCCTCTTCAATGAGCTCAAAGGCTTTGTCTTGAGTTGAAGAGAGCTCTGCAAAGTGAATTTGCGAAAGCATGGCTCAGCTTGATTGCGATGCGCGCAAGATTTCTTCTTTTACGAGCCTCTCAGCAATGGCCGGAAGATTTTTTTCTATCCATTCTCGAATCTCTTTTTCTCCAATTTTTTCTAAATCATTCGAAGCATTTGTTTCGGTCGTTAAAATGGGTGCCAAAGTCCGCTCCGACTTCTCGAGTACTAAAGTTTGGGTGTCTTCCTTTTTAACCAGGGTCGAAGTTTCTTCGGACGGGTCATTTAACTTTTTTTCTACGACCGTCGTAACGGTCTGTTCTTCCATTTCGTCAAAATCTTCCACAATTTTAATGAGGCTTTTTGAATCGAACGGCTTCATCAAAATAGCATCAAGTTTTACAGATTTAATTCTCGCTTCAAAAGAGGTGTCGTCCTTACCCTTCATCAGAATAATTCTGGTTTTAGATAGGGATTTTTCTTTTCGAATATTTTCGCAAACGGCGACCCCATCCATTTGATCAAGTTTGCAATCCGCTAATACAATTTCAGGACGCAGCGTTTTCGCTTTCGAGAGAGCATCCGGTCCGTCGGAGGCGGTGAGTACTTCGTAATTGAGTTCCGCAAATGAAAGGTGAACGAGTTTTTGGATTGTGATCGAGTTATCGGCAACAAGAATTCGCTTTCGACGATTTAATTGAGCAGTCATATAATGACGATAACTGAAGCGACAATATTTTGTCATGCAATGGGGCGGCGCAGAAGGGACACTTTTTGTAGCATCGATGTCGCATCTATTTCACGGAAAAGGCCTTAAAACCACTTAAAAGGCACTTTGGACTTGGTATGACATTTGCATATTCAATCACCTAAGAGACTGTTTTTTGTAGGGTCAAAAAACTGAAAAGTTAACAAATGCCAGGATACGGTGTAGCTTAGGCTCAACCGGGGTAATTAAAGGGAAAGAGAAATATGGAAACACTAGCATCAAAAGATAAACGAGCAGGGATTCGAATTCCGCTACTTTCGGAATCGGTATCGTATATTCATAACGAAGTCGAAAAAAAGGCTGATATTTCGGATATCACTAATGAAGGTTTATTTATTAAAACCTCAGAAATTCTTGCGCCAAGAACCAACCTCGTACTTCAAGTTCAACTTCCTGGAGATCTCGGATCTATTCAAGTAAATGCTTCCGTCATTCGCGTCAATTGGGCCGTGAATCGAAAAAAGAGCAAAGAAAATTTAGGCATGGGCGTTCGTTTTGAAAATGTTCCGGCCAATATCAAAAAGATTTTAGACGCTTATGTTGTTTACCTCAGAAATAAACAAATCATCACTGTTTCAAAAAGAATCATCGAAGAATTTTTTGGCTCCGACGGACCCAAAAAAGTTTTCTAATTCGCCATTATTTTGAATTCAATAAAAATTGAATCGCAGGTTGGGCACCTTCAATTTGCTACTCAACCGTAACAGACTTCGCCAAGTTCTTCGGCTTGTCGACGTCACATCCACGCAGAACACTCATGTGATAAGCAAAAAGTTGAAGGACGACTGAAGTTAAGAAAGGCGTAAATTCTTCGCGAATTTCTGGAATTCCGATCCATGCGTCTGATTTTTTTTCGAGTGCTTTATTGCCTTCCGTTCCGATCACGATGAGTCGACCGCCGCGCGCTTTTACTTCTTCGATATTAGAAATGGTTTTCTCAATGATTCGATCATTGGGAGCGACACAAACGACCGGCCAATCATTTGAAATTAAAGCGATCGGTCCGTGTTTCATCTCGCCCGCCGGATAGGCCTGAGTATTGATATAAG
This sequence comes from Bacteriovoracaceae bacterium, assembly GCA_028287765.1. Classification (GTDB taxonomy): domain Bacteria; phylum Bdellovibrionota; class UBA2394; order UBA2394; family UBA2394; genus JAQBPA01. The sequence continues at coordinate 5,947 of JAQBPA010000149.1, read as the reverse complement.
CAATTTCTTTAAGTTTGAGCGCACCCTCGAGAGCAATGGGATACGAAAGACCGCGGCCTAAATAAAAGTACTGATTAAAGTGCAAATATTTTTTAGCCACTTCCTTAATGGCATCATTGAGCTTGAGAACTCGAGTTACCTTTTCCGGAATCTCCGCAATGTCTGTAAGTGTTTTAGAAATCCATTTTTTACTTTGAGTTTTTCGTGCCTCTGCGAGCCGAGTCGCCACTAAAGTCAAAACGCCAAGTTGCGCCAAAAAACATTTCGTCGATGCGACAGCTATTTCAGGACCCGCATGCGTATAAATGACGTTTTTTGTTTTTCGAACTAAAGAACTCTCTACCGTATTGGTAATCGAAAGCGTCTTTATTTTCTTTTTTACCATCTCGCCAGTTGCCGCGAGAGTATCGGCTGTCTCCCCGGACTGAGAAATCGCAATAAAAAGGGATTTCGGATCAACGATAGGATCGCGGTATCGGAATTCAGATCCTAAATCGACATCCACTCGAAGACGTGCAAACTGCTCAATCCAATATTTTCCAATCAATGCTGAATGCCAGGCCGTACCGCACGCGACCAAACTCAAGGATTCAAAATCTCTCCAGACTTTTTCTTTCCAGTGAAGCGTATCAAAAGTAACTCCGTCAAAGCGCGCATTTATACGTCCGCGAAAAGTATCCAAAAGCACTCGTGGCTGCTCATAGATTTCTTTGAGCATAAAATGATCAAAGCCTTCTTTTTCTGCGACGGCGATGCTCCAGTTTACATGGTGCGGCTTTCGTCGAATGACTTTTCCGCTAAAATTTTTAATCGTCACGCGATCGAGTTCAATGATCGCGATTTCTCCGTCCTCTAAAAAAATAAAATCTTTTGTGTACTCAAGAAGAGCAGGAACATCGGAGGCGATGAATTGTTCATTCTTTCCCAGGCCCACCACCATCGGACATTGTTGTTTCGCAACTACGATTTTTTTGGGATTCGCGGTACTCATCGCGGCAAAAGCAAAAGCGCCCTGCAGTCTATTGACTGTTTTTAAACAAGCTTCTTCAAAAGTGATGTCTGTTTCTAAATAAAAATGGATCAAATGAGCAATCACTTCAGAATCAGTTTCCGAATTAAAAACGTGGCCATGCTTTTTAAGCTCAGCAATCAGATGCGTATAATTTTCTATAATTCCGTTATGCACAATCACGACTTCTTTATATCGCTGCGGATGTGCATTTCGCTCCGAAGGTTTTCCGTGCGTTGCCCAGCGAGTATGGCCGATCGAGATCGTTCCCGTAATCGGATCTAACGCAATCACTTTTTCAAGATTATCTATTTTTCCTTCGGCTCGCCTCAGAAGCATATGGGGACGAACGCCATTTCGAGTTTCGAGCGAGGCTAGCCCCGCACTATCATATCCACGATATTCGAGGCGTTTTAATCCCGACAAAACAACAGGCGGTGCTTCGCGAAAACCAACGTAGCCAACAATTCCACACATGATCAATCAATCTTTCTTTTGTCTATTTTCTCTAAAAATCTTTGCGCCGCCTTTTTTTTCTTGTTGTTCCGATCGCTCGAGAACGATGGAGTCCTTCAAAACGTCTTTGGTTACAACAGAGCCTGCGCCAACAATCACTCCATCTCCAAGTTTGAGTGGAGCAATTAAGGACGAATTAGAGCCAATAAAAACATTTTTTCCAATCTTTGTTTCAAATTTTGAAAAGCCGTCAAAATTACAAGTGATCGTTCCGGCACCGATATTCGAGTCTTTGCCGATGGTTGCGTCACCCAAATAACTGAGGTGCCCCGCCTTCACTCCCTTTGCGAGATGAGATTTTTTGACCTCCACAAAATTTCCAATATGAACCTCTTCTTCGAGCACACTGCCGGGGCGAATGCGTGCAAAGGGTCCGGCACTTACCTTCGCTCCAAGCTCCGCTCCTTTTATATGAGAAAATGCTTCGATACGAACATTCGCGCCAAGAATTGTATCTTCAAGAATCGAGTGGGATCCGATTGAGCAACCCGAAGCGATTTTCGTTTTTCCTTTCAGCTGAACACCCGGCTCTAACGTGACGTCTTCCGAGAGTTCTACCGCATGATCAATTCTAATACTTTCGGGATCGGTGAGTGTGACGCCCTTTTCCATCCACATCAAATTCTGTCGAGTCTTTAAAATATAATCCACGAGCGCAAGGTCTCCACGCGTGTTCACACCGAGGGCTTCATTCGGCGAAATTTCTTGGGTAGTGACGAGCCACCCCTTACTGCGAGCGAGAGAAACCAAATCTGTAAGATAAAATTCTTTGGCTGAATTTCGATTCGTCACCTGAGAAAGAGCTTCGCGAAGTGCTTTGAGACCAATGAGATAAAAACCAGCATTCACTTCGTCGATCGCGAGCTCCTCTGCATTGGCTTCTTTAACTTCAACAATTTTTTCGATGCCGCCCTGAGAATTTCGCAAAATTCGACCATAAGCATTGGGAGAAGAAATTCTGGTCGTCATCAAAGATAAAATGGATTTTTTAGCCTCAAAATCTTTCAAAAATTTTTGAAGCGTTTCTTTTTTTAGGAGAACGCTGTCGGCTCCCATAATAAAAATAGGAGAATCCTCAGATTCTTTTTCGAGAATATTGAGGGCAGCCCTCACAGCATCCGCTGTTCCTTTAGGTTCCTTTTGATGAGCAAATTGTAATTCGATTTTTTTAGAAGAAACTTCGCGTGCTCGCTTTTCGATTTCTTCGCGTTGATGCCCAACAACGAGAACAGAGGAGTGTCCAAAAAAATTCGATTGATCGAGTGCCCAATCAAGAATGGGGCGCCCTAAAACTTCGTGAAGAAGTTTCGACTTTTTGGATTTCATTCGTGTGCTAGCGCCAGCTGCTAACAAAATAGAAATAGATTTTTTGGGTATCGCCATGACCCTTATTTTTACTTGTCGTCAGGCTTTCCGTCGAACGTAATCTTTAAATGTGAATCTCCGGTCGTCGCATGCCAATTGGTGACAACGATTTCGAGATATTTCTCTCGATCGTTACGTCTCCAAGAGCCCGTCACAGAAAACTTCTTTAAACCTGAAGCGGCAGATTTCTCAGAATCAAAATTGATGAGATTGGCTCCATAGCCTTCAATCTTCACCTTATTAATACTCACCACTTCGTAAAAAGGGCAGGGTGCGACTAAGCAGTTCTTCACACCCGTAAAAATAAGCTCAACGCTTCCTTCTTCATTCGTAGTATCTGCAGCGACGAGTCCATTGATGGATGCGCAAAAGAAACCCACTCCGATAAGAAAAGCCTTCATGACGTCTTCTATCTTAATTGTTCTCTTTCAAAACCGACAAGCAAAAGACGCGCACCGCTCTAAACAATGCCAAATCAGCCTTGTTTAAGCTTTAAGAGCCCTTCCAAGGCAAAAGACGTCTAGCTTGTCAGTGATTTTTCTAAGTAATTTGGAGTGAACTTCGAGGGTCGCACCGGTCGTCAGCACATCATCAATGAGCAAAAGGTGATTAAACTCACGCGACTTCACGCTCGGCGAAAGGGAAACGACTTTTTTTAGGAATTTTTTTCGAGTCTCCGCGTCTAAATTCTTTTGCGAAAGCAGGAATTTTTTTCTTTCGAACGCATGAGGTAAAACGGGAATTTTCCATAAATCACTGAGCCTTTTCGCCAGCAGCGTGGTGGAGTCGTACATTCTTCTTTCTGTTTGGCTGGGATCGGAAGTTACAGGAACGATAAAATCATATTTCATATCCATTTTTGGTAAATGATTTAATTCCAACTCTCGAAGACGCTCAGGTTTACCACGATCTTTGAAATCAAAGATAAATTCTCGAATGCCGCCTTCATAAAAAAAGGACACATCCAAGTGATCCCAAGGCTTCTTTAAAGTTGCACAAGGTAAGCATTCCCTTAAAGACCGCGAAAGTGGGGCCTTTCCACAGGTGATGCACGCTTTGTGAAATCGCAACTCGCTCAAACATTTCTCGCAAAATAAATCGCGCGAGGGTTCATCGCAGTTCTGACAAGGTGGAAGAAGTTTTTGAAGAGTGGTCATCATCGCAGCAGTTTTTCCAGTATCATCGTCTCGATTTCGATAGCACGAAGAAGTTCAAGGTGAGGAAGGTGCTCATTCGCACCCTGGGTACTTTCAATCTCCGCATCGGTTAAAAAGAAGGGCGTAAAGTCGAATGCGCGAATGCCTGCCATGCGAAAATAGCGCGAATCGGTAAGTCGAGGCGTGATATAAGGTGTGACAATGGTTTGGGGGTAAGAGCCGATGACTTGCTTAAATATTTCAGATTCTGAACCCTGAAAAAAATCTCGTCGAAACGGATTATAATTTTTTGTTTCAATTGCTAATTTCATTTTTTTAGAAAAATTTTGGCGCTCAAAAATTTTATTGATATCCCGTTTTATTTCAGAATCTTCCTTTTCACCTAAAAATCGGTACTCAAGCTCCATCGAAGCCCGCACAGCAATAGAATTTGTAGCCAAGGGTTCACTGCGAATTTTTTTAGGATACCACCAGCTTGTTACTAAAGAATGAAGCCCACGCGATTCAAAAAAATATCTCGGGTGAAATAAATTGATAATCCTCTCCCAAATGGGGAGTGCTGTACTCACCGACACGACCAGATCTTTCATTTCCGTGTGAAGTGATCTGATACTCTCTATAAAGTTTTGATTTTTTTTGTTAAAGGCTTCTGCGCCTTGCTTCAAAAACTCTCCGGGCGAGTTCGTCGAAGCGTCCGCTTCATTCGCTGGACTCACGATTATTTCTCCGAGCCAGCGGCCTTTTTGCGATGTGGCAATCGGAGCTAAAATATAGGGCGCTATCGGCGTTTTTTCACCAAAGCTTCCGCCATTCCAAACAAATTCTATATTTTGCAAATGCAAAAACGTGCTGAGCACAACAGCCAGTTCTAATTTATCTGCCGTTGAGAGATCGTAGGTGACATTAGGAATAGGTTTAATAAAAAAATTTACGAATGCCTCCGCGCCACGAGAATCCGAATTCTCTGAGCCACAAGTCATCACAAAAAAAATATCTCGGCTTCTCTGTTTTTCACGAAGAGTTTTGAATGCCATCCAGTGAGTCACCCCCGCACCTTTTCCTTCGATGGCTCCTCGACCGTAGAGCTCCCAATCATTCTTCGCTTCCACCCACTCGGGTTTAAATGGAGGATGCGCCCACGCGGATTCATTTGCAGCTTTCGTATCCCCGTGATGGAGAAGCAGAATCGGCCGACCAGGATTTTCAGAAGTCGCAGGAAGATAAGTGATGAAGTTTTTGCATTTCCCAGTGGAGTCGAGGGTCCACTCCATTGCTTGAAGATCTAAAAAATGAGCTTCACGCATCCAAAATTTGGCCGCGGCTTCGGTTCCATGATTGGGCGTATCAGACGGAATCGATAGATATTCTTCTAAAAGTTTACTGGCCGGATCTGTGGGCGCAGAAATAACCGAGATGAGAATGATAAGCCCCAACATGAAATTCAGTAGAGCAGTGTCTACCTTACGAAGGTCAAGGTGAATTGGAAGCAGCCGTCGATGCGCATCTCATGCCGATCGCGAAGGACAGAGACTTCGCGACTTATCCCTTTTCTTTTAATTTCCCCTGATAAAATTCTCGAAGAGCTTGCTGGGATTTTTCGTGATTTTTGGTGACCTCTTCAAGTTTATGCTTAAATTTTTCGCGTGAACCTTCAAGGTCCTTCATTTTTGCTTCTCTATCCAAAAGTTGAGCTTCCAGTTCGGAGAGTTGAAAAGTGAGGCGTTCAGTTTCTGATTGAAACTGAAGTTTTTGTCCCTTCAGAAGCGCCTGAAGTTTTGGTCGGATGGAGTCGGTCGCGCGTCTAGCTCCTTCGAGTTGCGCAATTTTTAATTCAAGTTCTTGAAGCCGAGCTTTATAGCCTTCGATTGCGGTGAGTCTCTCCTTTTCGTCTTTCAGAATT
>JAQBPA010000147.1 GCA_028287765.1 Bacteriovoracaceae bacterium | reverse complement strand
CTTTCCTGTCGGCCGTCTCGATTTAATGTCCGAAGGTCTTATTCTTATGACCAATGATGGAGAGCTTTCTCAAATCATCACGCATCCAAAGTACGAAGTGCCAAAAGTTTATGACGTAAAGATTCGAGGGAATCTCGACGATAAAAAAATCGCTCATTTAAAAAAAGGAGTGGTGACTTCTGAGGGCAAATTTAAAGGCGCTGAAGTTCTCAGTGTTCATGACGTCACTCGCGAAGGTATAAAAAATACCAGGTCCAACTTAAAGTTTTTGAAGGAAAAAATCATCACGTCAGAAAAATGTTTGATACGATCAAGTGCCGCGTCATTCGCCTGAAAAGAATTTCGATCGGTCCCGTCTCAATTAAAGGAATTCCTCGAGGTGGATTTCGCGTTTTGTCTCGTGCCGAAATTGAGTCGCTTCGAAAACTCGCCTCATGAATGCTCCGCAATTTCCGTGGCAAGCACTTAAAGTTATTTGTGACGGGGTTTCCATTATCGACACCCCTCAACTCGAATTGAATTCAGAAGCAGAAGCTCATCAATTTTTAATGAGTTACGGCTACGATCTCTATGAGCCCTCTCACGTTGAGCAAATTTGGAAAATTTACGACGAAGCAGTTGAGTTTTTAGAGAATCCTCTTCAGATCTCCATTCCCCCTATACTCAAAAACAGAGAAGCAGTCGGAGATTTTAAAAATCTTCTTTTGGTCGCCTCTGGGAATCAGAATTTTCCGCAGTCTAAAAATCAACTTATTGTCTGCGCTCTTCTTCGAGTGATGCATGTGCTTTCACATTTGAAGAATGATTTAAGATTGAAGTACATTGCCAAAATTAGAAAGCAGACCTTGGGAAGATTTGAGGCTCACATTCAGCGCAAAACTGAAACGGTAAGCGAGCAAATCTCTTTAGGTTTTGAAAAGGATCAGATTCCTCTCGTGAAGTTCGATAAGAAAGAAGGAAAAAATAAGCTGAGCGTTATTTTAAAACTTTTACAAAAACCAGCATCGGTCGCACAAGAAATTAACGATCATCTGGGCGTTCGTTTTGTAACAAAGACGCGAGTGGAAACAATATTAGTGGCAAAATATTTACTTGATCATCATTTAATTTCTGTCGCTAACGTGATGAGTGCTCGATGCCGAAATACGCTTTTCTCTTTGGACCAGTTTCGCGCAGCCATCGATGCCCACTCTGGCGTTTTTGCATCCGAATTTTTTAATGAAGTAGAAAAAAAATTGGAGTTTCCTACGGGCTCATTTGGGTCGGATAACCCTTTTAGTTCGTCCGACTACCACGCGCTTCAATTTACGTCCCGACCGCTCATTCGAATCCCCGTCATCCGAAGGGGTTCTATTAAGGCCGAAATGTCGTTTTTCTTTCCCGTTGAGATTCAGATTTTAGATGAAAAGTCTTATATTCAGAGCCAAGAAGGCGCAGCTAAGCATTCTGCGTATAAGCAAAAGCAGTTAGAAGCCGTTCGTGAAAGGGTATTGAGAAACGGCGTTCTCGGTGATATGAAAGGCCACTTATAATTATGCGTCCAACAGTCGGTTTTGTCAGTTTAGGTTGTCCCAAGAATCTCGTCGATACCGAGCGAATGATGGACCTTTTGTCAAAGGACGGCGCCATCCTTACCGGTGAGCAGAACACGGCTGATATCGTGGTCATTAATACCTGCGGATTTTTAGATCCTGCCAAAAAAGAATCCATGGATACCATTGGCGAATTTATTTCTCTCAAGAAAAAGAAAAGAGTGAAGGGTGTCGTCGTCACGGGATGCATGACAGAGCGCTATTTAGGTCTCATGCGAGAAACTTATCCAGAGGTCGATGCGTTCCTTCAGACGAGAGAGTTTTCGCAGATCGTAACCGTCGTTCAAAATATTTCGGCTGGTGAAACAGAAGTTTTAAAAAAGAGAAGTTTATTACAGGGAGAAGAACAACTTAAAGGTCATAGTGAAATTACTGACTTTGTAACCAGAGCTCCCGGAAGAAGATCCTTTGCTTATGTGAAAATCGCTGAAGGATGTAACCGCGTTTGCAGCTTTTGTATTATTCCAAAACTTCGCGGAAAACTTCATTCAAGAACAGTGGCCGGCGTTGTTGACGAAGTGAAACAACTCGTCGCTCACGGAACGAAAGAAGTTATTTTCATCGCACAAGATTTAACAAGTTATGGACGAGACGTGGGAACTTCTCTTTTAGATCTTCTTAAAGAGGTAGAAAAAGTTGAAGGCCTCGAGTGGTTTCGGTTGATGTATAATTATCCAAGATTTTTCACCGACGAGCTGATTAGTTTTTTAAAAACATCGACCAAGTTTTGTGGTTATCTCGATATTCCGTTTCAACATATTAGCGATCCGGTTCTCGAAAAAATGAAACGCCCAGAAAGTTCTGCAGAAATAAAAACTCTGATTAGTAAGTTAAGAACTGCGCTTCCCAATATTTCTCTCAGGACGACGGTGATGGTTGGATTTCCGGGTGAGACCCAAGAAGATTTTGAGGCCTTGCTCGAATTTGTGAAGGACACAAATTTTAATCATTTGGGAGCCTTCACTTATTATCGTGAAGAAGGAACCCCCTCATTCGATCTCGAAGGTCAGCTTTCTGATGAAGTAAAGCAGAAGCGTTACCATAAACTCATG
>JAQBPA010000091.1 GCA_028287765.1 Bacteriovoracaceae bacterium | reverse complement strand
TGCTGAGAATCCCGCCCCGCATTTTCCTCCACCTTAAAATAAAAGATTAAAAGAGTTTAACGCGGCAAGTCAATCGATCGCCAGAAAAATACGGGTTAATGAAAAGGATTAAACCCCTGCTCGATGAGCTGTTGATTAGGTGGAAAAAGAGGCTTCGGTAGCTTGTCCCAACTAAACCACCCCCAACTCCCGGCCTCCCGAGGATTCAAAGTGATCTGAACATCTTCAATTCGTTCTGCGACCGGATTTGCGGTCAAAATGGCCGTAACGTAAGTTTTATCTCGCTCTTTAATGTAAATCTTCTGAAAAATTTTGAATTCAAAATTTTTTAATTTTGCCCGAATTTCTTCACCGGTCTCGCGCTCAGCACAACCCAGAATGCTCTGATCCAAAGGCTCATAATTTCCTCCGACAAAACCCCATTCGCCCGAGATTCGCTTAACCATGAGAACTTTGTCTTCTGCAACGACCACTGTCGCCACCGCGAGTCCGAACTCAGGTAAAATCCTCTCGCTTGTTACTGCTCGATAGAGATTCGAAATGGATTCAGAACAAGGATTGGCGCCAGCCGACTGAGTGCCAATTAAAATAGAAAAAGTAAAAAATATTCCCCGAGACCCGCGCAAGGGAATTACTTTAGTGAGAAATGAAAAATCGTCAATCTAGTTCAAAAAGATTTAGAATAAACGCATATTTAAACGCGAGCTCGTCATAAGCTTTGTATCGATCCGAAAATCCAGAGTGCCCCGATTCCATATTTATTTTCAAAAAAAGCTCATGACTATCTGTCTTCTCAGAACGTAATTTCGCAACCCATTTGGTCGCTTCCCAGTAAGAAACTCGGCTATCGTTTAAGCTCGCGAGTGCAAGAATATTTGGATAATTTTTTGCTCCAATATTGTCGTAAGGAGAATAAGACCTCATATAAAAATAATCTTCCGCTTTCATGGGATTTCCCCATTCTTCGTATTCCACCACCGAGAGTGGAAGCGTGGGATCGCTAATCGTATTGAGAAGATCCACAAACGGAACATCCAAAATAGCGGCCTTTAAAAAATCTGATTTCAAATTCAAAACGCCTCCCATCAAAAGGCCTCCCGCACTTCCGCCCGAAGCCACGATGAGTCCCGACGACGTATATTTTTCTGCAATTAAAAATTCTGCAGCCGAAATAAAATCTGTGAATGAATTTTTCTTTTTAAGCATTTTGCCGTCGTCGTGCCATGTCTCGCCCATATCTCCCCCGCCGCGAACATGTGCGATGGCATAAATGAAGCCGCGATCCATTAAGCTCAATCTGTCGGAAGAAAAAGACGCGTCCAGACTCAGACCATAAGCTCCGTACCCCTCCAGAAAAACGGGATGCGTTCCGTCTTTCTTTAATCCTTTTTTATAGACGAGAGAAATAGGAATCAGAGCGCCGTCTTCAGCCTTCGCCCAAATTCTCTCAGAGAGATATTTTTTCGGATTATAGCCGCCAAGAACTTCTTCCGTTTTTTTTGCGATCAACTTTCGGTTGACGACATCGTAGTCATAAATCGTCGTGGGGCTAACGAGTGAGCTGTATTCCAATCTAAAATAGGGAGAGTCAAATTCTAAATTGGATCCTTCCGATACATCATAAGTAGGTTCAGGAAATTCAATATCATGACTTCCCATCGTTTCGAGATTAACGACAGTGAATTTTTTGAGACCATTCTCGCGTGTGCTGATCACAATCCAGTGAGCGAAGCAGGAAATATCGAAAATATTTATTTTTTCACGATGAGGAATAAATTCGCGCCACGCCGATCTTTCGAGGTGTTTTTCTGGCGCACGCATCACCATAAAATTTTTTGCGCCTTCATTCGTTCGGATATAAAAATAGTCCCCCGAGTGATCAATCGAATATTCCACGTCCTTTTTTCGTGCTGCAAAAACCTTCAGGTGATCTTCAGGTTGATCTGCGTTCAAATAAAGCACTTCGGTCGAAGTTGAACTTCCCGATACAACGACGACGAATTTTTTATCTAAGGTTTTTCCGATCGAAAGATGAAAGGCTTCGTCCTTTTCTTCATAAAGAAGAACATCATTTGTCGGAGAACTCCCGATCTGATGTCTAAACACACGATAGGGTCTCTGTGCGGAGTCTCGGACAAGATAATAAATCGTTTGATTGTCGTTTGCCCAAGCGACTCCATAAGAGCTGTTCGAAATTGGATCTTGAACAATTTCGCCCGTTTTCAAATTTTTAAAATGAAAGGTGAAAGCTTCTGAGCCGTCAAAGTCTGTCGAATAGGCAAGCCACTCTTGATTCGGGCTAACTTTATAAGCTCCGAGTGAAAAAAACTTTTTATCTTTGCTCAATTCATTACCGTCTAATAAAAGTTCTTCTTTCGCTTCTTTTTCATCTTTTTTTCGATAATAAATGGTGTAGGACTTATTTTTTTCAGTTTTCGTATAATACCAATAAGAATCCCTGCGTGCGGGCTCTGTCACATCCGACTCTTTCACTCGTCCTTTAATTTCTTCGTAAAGCTTTTTTTGAAGCGCTTCCATAGGCTTCATGGAAGATTCTGTATAGGCATTTTCAGCTTTCAAATAAGCGAGCGTATCGGGATCCTTTAAATCTCGAAGCCAAAAATAAGGATCGTTTCGAATCTCACCAAATTCTCGAAACTCTTTTGGAATTTTTTTCGCAACCGGAGGGCGTAAGGTCATCTCTCCCACATCTTCGGTCTTGCGTCGCATCTTGGCATCCAAATTCTTTCGATTAACACTAGAATGGACACATCCTGCTGAAAATAAGAGAGTCAAAATATAAAAAACTTTCATAACATCCATTTTACTAATCTTCCAATCAAATGCTTTCTTTATTTGTCGACTTAACGCCTTCATTCGTGTGAAAAATAAGAAGTGAAAAAAGAAAAGGTGCTTCTTTCATGGGCGGGCGGCAAAGAAAGCGCTGTCTGTCTCTTTGAGCTTAAAAGCCCAGAATTTAAAATTAAAGGCCTTATTTCCGTTGCAACCGAATCGGATATGAGACTTTCTCATAGTGGCATTCGGCTGGAACTGGTCAAAAAGCAGGCTGAATCTCTGGAGATTCCGCTGACGAGTGTTGTTGTCGGTCCAAAAGACGGAACTGGACTTAAAAGTAAACTTCTCGACGAAGAACTAGAAGTTTTTAAAAAAGGTGGGGGGCAAGGAGTTGCCTTTGGGGAAAATTCTTCAGCCGATCTTCGACAAGCTCACGAACTTCTGCTTCAACGAGGGGGACTCAATTTAATTTTGCCGGTTTGGAAGTGGAAACAGCAGGAAGTACTCCGGGTTTTTCTCGGCCTCGGATTTAAAGCGATCGTGACCGCTGTCGATCTACAAAAGCTCCCAGCCACCTTTGTAGGCAGAAATTTTGATCAAGAATTCATTGATACTCTTCCTTCAAATATTGATCCCTGTGGTGAAAATGGAGAGTTCTATACGTTCGTTTATGATGGTCCATTTTTTCAAAAACGGATCGAACTTAAACCGGGCGATCGATTTGAAAAAAATGGCTATATTTACCAGGATTATAAAGATGGCACGCATTTCAACTAAAGAATTTGAAACGAGATCTCGAACGAAGTAGGCTTAAAGGATGTTGAATCTTAAAAATCGATTTGTTTTAGCTTCGATCCTGATTGTTATTGCTGCACTCTCTCGTCTTATTCCTCATCCCTACAATTTCTCTCCCATCGATGGGCTCGCACTCTTTGCGGGAAGTACGCTCTGGCCGAAGCGCTTTTTTGCTTTTCTCGTTCCGCTCCTCGCTCTTTTTTTAGGAGATCTCGCTCTCGGATTTCATTCGACGATGCCGTTTGTTTACGGATCGGTCGCGATCATGGTTCTTCTCGGCGTAAAATTGGGATCAAAGCCGGGCGTTTCTTCCCTATTTCAAATGAGCTTACTGAGTTCTGTGATTTTCTTTTTAGTTACAAATTTTGGTTTTTGGATCACAACGCCTGCTTATCCGCGAAATGCTATCGGTTTAATGGAGTGCTATACGGCAGCGCTGCCCTTCTTTCATTGGACGGTCTTAGGCGATTTTGTTTTCACATTCGGATTATTCACAGCGTTCTCGAAAATAGAAAGTTTCGCACTTTCACGAGACGCGGCTTAATTCTATTTCGACTTTGATTTAGACAGTAAGTTTGTCCTCGAGAACGGAATTCTCAAAAGATCCGACAGTAAAACCTTTCTAAAAACTTTTTTAGATGTCGCCATCCATATATTGAGATCGGGTGGACAAAATTCTGTCATGACTTGTAAGCAAAGACCGCACGGCGGAGTGGGATCCTTCGTATCCGCAACCACCACCATATCTTTGATGAGTGATCGCCCTTCCGACACTGCTTTAAAAATAGCCACTCTCTCTGCGCAGAGAGTCGCGCCGTAACTCGCATTCTCGATATTGCAGCCTGAGACAACTTCGGAGCCCGCCTGAAAAGCGGCACCTACTCTAAATTTTGAGTAGGGAGAATAGGAACGAAGTCGCGCACGAATGGCACGCTTCCAAATTTTATTAATATTTGCAGGAACTTTCATTTTTTTCCTCTCATACAGCAACGGTCCAAGTTGTTCCGTCAGGACCATCCATGACGACAATACCTTGCGTTTCTAAATCTTTTCGAACCTGATCGGCTTCAGCAAACTTCTTTTGCTCTCGTAAACTGAGGCGCTCTAAAAGTTTTGAGTCGATTCTCTGACTTTCTTCTGCCGAAATTTTCATTCGAGCGAGACGTCGATTTCGATTTTCGCTTAAGGCTTGATCAGGATCTCGCTTCGTGAGACCAAAAACTTCGTCCAAAAGTGAAAGGCAATCGCCCCAAGCTTTCCAGAATTCTGGTTTATTTTCACGAAAACAAACTCGAGCCGCCGCCAAAATAAGTCCCATCGCCTTCGCGCCATTAAAATCGTCGAAAAGAGATTCCTTGATTCTCGAATTGAGCGCTTCGAGTTCCGCTGGAAGTTTTGTGGGAGCAGAAGCCGAGCTTTCGAGCGCTTTCTTTTTACAGAGGTAAAGCCGATCGACGAGCGCCTCAGATCTGAGAATCGCTTCTGAAGAAAATTCGAGCGGACTTCGATAATGATTCTGTGCGAAGAGAAGTCTCATCGTCTCCGCTCCGTAATCTTTGATAAAGTCGGAGATGGTCATCAGATTTCCGAGAGATTTTGACATCTTCTCTTTACCCACTTCAAGCATCCCGCCATGAACCCAGTAGGTCGCGAGTTTTTTTTCGGTGAGACCTTCGCTCTGAGCAATTTCATTTTCGTGATGAGGAAAAATCAAATCGAGACCGCCCATATGGATATCAAGAGCGTCATCAAAAATATCGTGGATCATAGCAGAACATTCAATATGCCAACCCGGTCGTCCACTTCCCCACGGACTTTTCCAGGAGGGTTCTCCCGGCTTTGCGTTTTTCCATAGTGCAAAATCAACGACATTTTCTTTTTGCTCATCGGCCTCAATGCGCGTTCCCGTCATCATGTCTTTTAATTTTCGATGCGAAAGGCAACCATAGCGCGCAAACTTATCGACTCGGTAGTAAACATCTCCATTTGAAACATAAGCGAGATTCTTTTTTATAAGCCCCTCGATCATTTGAATGATGGAGGGAATTGTTTCGGTCGCACGTGGAGAGTAATCCGGTTTTACGATCTCGAGATCCGCCATATTTTGATCAAAGGCTTTGGTATAAAAGCTTGCCACCGCTTCACTCGTTTTTTTTTCGGCTTCCGCTTTCAAAATTATTTTATCATCAATATCGGTATAATTTCGTGCGTAGAGAACCTGATAGCCTGCAAGTCTAAGAATTCGGACGACCAAATCTTGAGTGAGAAAAGTTCGACCGTTTCCCACATGCGTATAACCATAAACCGTGGGACCACATCCGTAGATTTTAATTTGCCCAGGCACTCGAGGCATAAGCACCTCTTTTTTCGCCGATAAAGTGTCGTAGACTTTGATCATTTCCTGTGGCATTTGAACATCAATCTTAAAAGAGCTCGTATAGACTGTCGATAAGGAGATTAATTTAAATGACTGGCCGAATATCGAAATGTCCTTAGGTCCGAAACGCATCGTTTGTCTTACGGAAGAAACGACAGAGCTCCTCTATCTTCTCGGCGAAGAAGACCGCATTGTCGGCATCACTGCCTATACGGTGCGGCCGCCCGAAGCAAAAATTGAAAAACCTATCGTTACCGCTTTTATCTCAGGCCATATCCCTAAAATAAAAGAATTGAAGCCTGATCTCGTGATCGGGTTTTCCGATATTCAGGCACAACTTTCTCACGACCTCATCAAAGAGGGCCTCTCTGTTCTGATTCTAAATCAGCGGTCTCTAAAAGAAATTTTTGAGTCGATGATTCTGATTGGAAGCCTCATCCACCGAAGCGAAGATACTCTAAGGCTAGTGGATGAATGGAAAAATAAGCTCGACATTATTTACAAACAAAAAAAATCAATTCAACCCAAAATATTTTTTCAAGAATGGGACGATCCCATCATTACAGGCATCGAATGGGTTTCAGAGCTGATCGAAATCTGTGGCGGAGTCGACTGCTTTTCAGATTTAAAAGCAAGGTCCATGGCGAAAGATAGAATCGTAACCGCTAAAGATGTCGCCGACAAAAATCCAGAAGCGATCATTGGCTCCTGGTGCGGAAAAAAAATGGATAGGCGCTGGGTCACAGAGAAAACTGAATGGCAAAACATACCCGCGATTCAGAACGATCAGATTCATGAAATAGAATCCAGTGTCATTCTTCAACCCGGCCCTGCGCTTTTTTTAGAGGGCGTCGATATCTTAAAAAAGATAATCCACGGCATTCCGGAATCTTAATGTCGAAAAATAGATTTACTCTTATCAAGATGCTTTTTTGTTAATCCTAAAATGACTGCAGCGAATCCGATACAAAGTGCGATATAGCCACCGAACTCTGCGAGGAGTTTTAGTTCATTCATAGAACCACCTTCTTTCCAGAAAAAAATATCCTTATAAAAATTGAACAAAATGGGCGAAGGTCAGACGTAGGGGTCAGGCCTCGTTTTAGTATGTGTTTTTCGCAAACACATA
>JAQBPA010000089.1 GCA_028287765.1 Bacteriovoracaceae bacterium | reverse complement strand
GGGGGCCGTCAACAGAGAGAGCTTTTAGTTTTCTTAGCCTTGGCCTCTTTTTTAACAAAAAAATCAGTGTTTCTCCATTTAACTCCCGAAGAGCAGGATATCGGCTCATACGGATATCACGGGGAGCTGACGATCGGTTACGATCCCAAAGAAAAAAAGATTCGTGAACTCAAAGGAAGAATTGTCGTCGATGCCGGCTCCTACGAGGGAAGCGCCCATTTAGTTTTGCAAAAAGCGCTCGAGCATGTTTCGTCTATTTATTCTTTCGAACATATCGATATTGAAGGCCAGATTATTTTAACACCGACACATCCGAGGCGCGCACTCAAAGGCGAAGGGCTTACGGCCATTACTTGGGTGACAGAGCAGCTGATCGAGCGTGTGGCAAAAGAATTAGATATTTCAGCGCTTGAAATTCGATCACTAAACTCGGCGCGGGCGTCCGATATGGGTTCTCGAGTTCTGGATGAAGTTGAAAAATTAGAAAAACCTTTTCGACTGGTTCCCATTGATCGAAATCGCCCCGTTTGGGACGAAAAAGAAATTGTGGGGAGAGGATTTGGCTTTCAAGTTTTTCATCCGACTACTGCAAAAGAGTTTGATTACTCAGAAGTTTCGATTGATCTCTCCAATGCGGGAACTTTCATCATACGTACTTCTAATTTGACTCTCGATCTTCATATGAAGAGCGCGCTTTCTGAAGTCGCAGCTCAAGTTTTAAAAACTCATGCGAAAGCCTTTACCGTTGAAGGCAAGATGCGAAAAGAAATTGATAAGCCCGCTCGTCGCGAAACGTATCCTGAATTTTATTATTTAGCTCAAGCGACTTGGAATGCGGCTTCTTTACTTAAAGAAAAGATTATAAGCGCTGGCCAAATTGCTTTTGGCAGCAAAGATGTCATTCTTCAAGACGGCGCGATTGTAGATCAAGGACAAAGTAAAAAAATGGGTTATAGAGAACTAGCTTTCACCCATGTAAATTCCGATCTCACAGCTTCATTTATTTTAAAAGATGTCGAAAAACCGCACGGATGTTCAGCCGGATCCATCGCAAGAGTTTCCTTTCACCCGCTCACGGGTGAAATTCGGGTCGAGTCGGTGAAGGTCGTCTTAGATGCGGGTCCTGTCCTTTATGCGAAGGGGCTTGAGATCCAACTCGATTCTGCCGTCTCTTGGGCGATGGCGTCTCTTTTTTCGAGTGAAATCGAAGTTGAGCAACCCATTCCGACTCCGCTCGACGGACCTGAAGAGGTCAGTCTGATTACGCTCGACTATCCGCTCAAGGATTATTCTGAAAAAGCGCCCGAATATTTTGGCGCGAGGGGAGTGACGGCTGTTTTAATGTCATCGGTTCTCGCAAGTCTTGTGAATGCGATTCAAGATGCGAAGGGAATTGCGCTTGAGCAAATTCCGATGCCTCCAGAATTTATGTTTCCCAAACGAAAACACCAAACCGTTCATACGCTCCCGTTCAAAAGGTAAACTTTATGATTATCGAATGGTCACTGAATGGACGTCCCTTAAAATCTGAAGTTTCTCCGTTCACTCGTCTTCTCGATTATTTACGAACCGATTTAAAACTCCTCGGAGCTAAAGAAGGCTGCCGCGAAGGAAAATGCGGTGCGTGTACGATTTGGATTAACGGCGAAGTGGCGAATGCATGCCTCGTTCTCATGGGACAAATGCAAGGACGCGAAGTCACGACGATTGAAGGCATCAACGAAAAAGATAAATTTACGCCTCTTCAAGAAAGTTTTTTAACTTGCTCGGCATTAGAGTGCGGATTTTGCATTCCGGGAATGATTATGTCGGGAACAAGACTTTTAAATGAAGAGCAGGATCCAAGCCGACTCGAAATCAGACAGGCGCTCAAAGGTCATCTCTGTGCCTGCACAGGCTACCAAAAAATATTGGACGCGATCGAGGGCGTAGGTCTCCCGCCTGCATCCGAAGGTTCGGCCAAAATGAGATTGAGGAAATAATCGTGGAATTTTTAAACCCTCATTATTTATCAGAAGCTTACGACCTCATCGATACGAGAGGCTCGGAACTTAAAATTTGTGCAGGGATGACTCACGTTCTGAGATTTTATCCCAAATTTCCTGAAGAGATTAAAAATAAACATAAAGGTGTTCTTCATATCGGACATCTCGAAGCGCTTTCTGAATGTCGCGAAGAATATAAACGCTATATTATTGGTGCGACGACAACGATTGCGACACTCGAAAAAGATGCCTATCTCGCCCGTTATGCCCCGGCGATTTTGGACGCAGCTCAGTCAACGAGCACTCCTCAAATTCGAAATCGAAGAACCGTCGGCGGAGAGATCGCTTGGGGTTCTTATCACAGTCCTTTGATCACAACACTGATGGCTCTTGATGCGAACGTTCGCGTTCGTTTTCGTGCAGAAGGAAAAGATAAGCCGGGTCGGGAAGAAACTTTAGAGCTCTCCGATTTTTACGACGGTGAGATGGAAAGAAATTCCAGCGACGGCACTAAACTGGTTTGTCGAAAAGCAAAGACCGAAGCGCAAAATATTTTACTTAAGATTGTGCTCCCCGAAGAATCGCTTCATAAAACGGGAACTTTTAATTTTTTCAAAGCGCTCACTCCAAAAATCAGCACAGAAAATTCTGGAGTGGTCATTGCAGTAAGCGGCATCACCCATAATGGAGTGATTCAATCTGCGAATATCGTCGCATCTGGACTCTGGATGTGGACATTAAAAGCACGGCTTCCTCTTGAGAGTGTCAAAATGAACGATCTCTATATCTTCGAAAAACTTTATTCATTTTGCGACCGCTATTCTTTTGATAAATACCGAAAAGAAGGACCCTCCGGAAATCAACTCGGTTTAATTGTCTTCGGACTTTTAAAAGAGGGATTTAGTGGTCTTCTTGGAAGATAGTTTTTGCTCATGAAAAGAAAAGGCGTTAAAGCAATTTCTTTATCCTCCTACCGAAATGTAAAATTTTTAGTACGAGTCGAATGGCAGACGAAAGACGACTTTTTGCAGAAGTGGTATGAGTGCAAAAAGAAGGACGAAGCCCTCCGACTGATTAAAGAGCTGAACGATGCATTCGATCATCCGCGCATTTGGCTTTATCGCGAAGTTCCGATTGAGGAGTAGGAGCGGGTCGCGGCCTGTTTTTCAGATTCGGAAATCTAATAGCCAACTTTTCTTCTTTTCTCTCGCTCTTTGAGTTGTGAAACCCCTAAAATACTCTAGGGAGAAAAAATGAAACTCAATCTTTATATTCTTTCGGCACGACGAACACCGGTTGGCACTTTTTTGGGCTCGCTTAAAAATTTTGGACCTGTAGAGCTTGGCGTCATTGTGGCCGAAGCAGCACTTAAAGATTCCAAAGTTTCTGGCGAAGAGATTTGCCATAGTATTTTTGGAAATGTTTGTTCTTCGAGTAGCGCTGATGGTCCTTACCTTGCGAGACATATCGCTTTAAAAGCAGGCGTTCGCGTGTCGGCGGGAAGTTTAAATGTGAATCGTCTTTGCGGAAGTGGTTTTGAAGCGATCGTCCAAGCAAATACTTTTGCTTCCGAAGGCCCTTGTCTTGTGGGTGGAGCAGAAAATATGTCGCTTACGCCTCTTTTTATTCGAAATGCGCGCGAAGGATTTAAATTCGCGCAGCCTCCCGCGACGATCGATTCACTTTGGGAAGCTTTGAACGATAAACATGCGAAGATGAGCATGGGCGAAACGGCTGAACGGCTCGCTCAAGAATATTCGATCACGCGCGAAGATTGCGATCGTTGGGCGCTTATGAGTCATCAGCGAGCATCCAAGGCCGAGAAAGACGGAAAATTTTTAAAGGAAATTGTTCCGGTCACTTTAGCGGACGGAAAAATTTTTGATAAAGAAGAGCATATTCGTCATGAATCTTCCGCTGAAAAACTGGCGAAATTAAAGCCGGTATTTAAAGGAGTGACGACTGCGGGCAATGCTTCTGGAATGAACGACGCGGGTGCTGCACTCGTCGTTGCTGATGAAGCCTTCGCCAAAAAATGGAGTCAGACTACGGGTCTTAAACCTTTGGCCAAAATCATTGGCGTAGTTTCCGTCGGTTGCGATCCTACACGAATGGGAATTGGACCCGTTGCTGCCATTCGAAAACTCTCTGACGAAATCCAATGGGATTATTCGAAGCTCGATTATATCGAAGTGAACGAAGCGTTTGCGGCTCAGGTGCTCTCTGTCAAAAAGGAACTCAAACTTTCTGATGCACAGCTGAATCCTCATGGAAGCGGTATTTCTCTTGGGCATCCACTCGGTGCTACAGGAGCTCGAATTAGTTCGCATATTGCGCATCTCATTGCGTCGGGTGAACTTAAACGAGCGATCGGAAGTGCTTGTATTGGTGGCGGTCAAGGAATCGCGGTCGCCTTTGAAGCCGTTTGATCTTCACGACTTAAATAAACTTCAGGTACAATAGTTACAGGGGTGCGATCGGGTGGCTTTGTCTGGAATTCAAACTGAATTAAAACCTGAAATTAAGCGAGTTGCTGAAATACTTGATTGGACTCGTTTAGAAAAGTTGCGAGCGCCGCAATCTCTCTCAAAGGCTCTTCAGCATTTAGGCGTTTTACGATTAAATCTGGTTCGAAAAGAACTTCGCACTGACGGGGAGCGTCAATGGATCCCGATTCCGATTTGGCTAAAAGAAACTTATCCGTTTGTTGAGCGACTTGAAAAAAATGAAATCGGAGCCGAAATTCTTTCGAACGCTCGAGAGGGTCTCATCGACGAAACTTATCGCCTTCAAGAAACAGTTTTCAAAACAAATCCTCTCGGGCTTACCGAAGTGGCTGTTCCTTTGGTTCTTCGTGGAGACAAGATTGGCTTTATTGCGATGGACGGTTTTGTTTTAGAAACTGAAAGCGTCGGAGACGTTGCGCTTGAAGAGCGATTTAAGGTGCTGATGTTCTCAGCCGAAGAAAAACCCAAAGCTTTAGAAGAGTACCGAAGTCTTCCGCATTTTAGTCCTGATAAACGAGTGATTGTCGTACAAATGCTCGAGCTCATGGCTCGCGAAATCCTTCAATTTTTTGAAGAATCACTTTCGGCCAAAGACCGTGAAGAGCAAGTTCATAAGCAAACATTTAATCAGATGGCCACACTTCACCAGCCACTGCGAGCCACTCTTAAAAAACTTCCTCAGCTTGCCGCCGGCGATGCACCCATTTTAATAATGGGCGAGCCTGGAACTGGCAGAGAACTTCTTGCAAAACTTATTCATGAATCATCTCTCAGATCAAAAGGACTCCTGAGAGCGCTTCACTGCTCAACGATCGCGGAGAATTTACTCGAGGCGGAACTTCTGGGTTACGAAAAAGGCGCGTTCATCGGCGCATACGCAACGAAGGCGGGTCTCTTTGAACTGTGTAATGGCGGGAGTTTATTTTTAAATGAAATCGGCGATCTAAGTTTGTCGATGCAACATAAGATCCTAAGAATTTTGCAGGATAAAACTTTTTCGAGATTAGGAAGCAGTGAAACTCTTAAATTCGATGTTCGAATTATCGCATCGACCCAGAGAAATTTAAAAAAATTAGTTCAAGTGGGAGCTTTTCGAGAAGAGCTTTATTTTCGATTGAATGTTTTAGAAATTGAAATGCCGCCGCTCAGACAGCGCAAAGAAGACATCCCTCTTTTGGCTGAACATTTTTTGAAGACATTTATGACGGTGATGAACAAAGAAGGCATTCAGTGGAAAGAAGAAAGTTTACTAAAACTCTCTCATCATTCTTTTCCGGGAAATGTTCGAGAACTTCGTAATGAAGTCGAGAGACTCGTCGCGCTAAAAGATTCTCACAGTTTCATCGTGGTCGAAGATTTAAGTTCTAAAATCGTGGAATCGCTCACTCCTATCGAAGAAATCGAAAAGGGGATGACTCTCAAAAATATTGTCGATGGTTACGAAAAACAAATCGTCAGCGAAGCTCTCGCCAAATACCACTGGAATAAATCGCGAGTAGCGGAACTTTTTCAAATTACTCGCCAAGGACTTCTCAAAAAAATCGCGAAATATCATTTAGATAAGCGAAAGAAATTTTAAAAAGGGCATAAGTATTGGAGTTCGAGAGGTCGCGGGAGTCCGCGTTCGTCGGAGGAGTTCCATCAGGTGGGGAAAATCGGGGGCCGACATCCTTTGGGAATGTCAGCACCGATTTCCCGTTTTGATTTGGGGTGCCAAGAAGCTTCGATGAGGTGCTTGCGTGTGGTAATACCTGTGATGGGCACTGCAGAGGGTGATGAGGTTTTCGATTTGATTTTGTCCTCCCGATGCGACCGGAATCTTGTGATGGATTTCAACGAATGCGGACGAGCTGCATTTTCTTCCGTGAACGGTATAGCCACATTGTCCGCGATCTCTTAGGAAGACTTGGTGCTTGAGGCTTGCTTTGAGGGGCTCGCGTTTCGCGACGTGAACCATTCCGCCTGTTTTTCGGCCCGGGCAAAGTGCTTTTTTCTCGGCTCGATCGGCTTTTACAACAGGATCTTTTCTTTCCAGGTAGAGATCTAAGGAGTGTTCAAGAGCTTCTTCCATGGAGACGGGCTTTCGTTGAGAACTCGAAAGCAGCGTTTGAACTCTTTTGAGTTTACTCAGAAAAGCTTCCGAAATGCCGAGCTTTAAACAAAGTCGGTCTTCCGAAACTTGCCGAGTCGATTCTCTCACGTCTTCAGGCTTTTCTTTGACTACTTCTCGTTCTAACTCTCGTTTAGATAAATGAGAGGCCTTTCGAATCCACTCGTCTTTATTTTCGGTTGTAATCACTGAAACAATCCGAGCAGCCTTTGATAAAGAGAGATTCCCGAGAAGGATTTCTTTTTTAAGTTCTGGAATCTGAACCGCTTTACGAGCAACAGACATCAGAAGATAGGAATTCGAATCGGAAAGAAGAAGAGCGGTCTTCGCGTATTCAAAAAGGCTCGGAAATCCAAAAGCCAGATAGACTTTCTCCCGATCGACTTCCTGTAGGATCGAAAGAAGATCAGATTCCAATTTTCGAAAGTTTTGAGAGAGCACCAGCGCTCGTTCATGAATGGCTTTTTGCTGAGAAGTAATCATAGAAAATCTCCTTTGATAAAAAAAGACTAGCACATCTTTTTCTGCAAACGAGACGCACCCCAGATTCAAAATAAAAAGAGAAAACAAAAAATAAAAAAAATGAAATATAAAAACGCCTCAGAAGCGGAACCCCTGCGCTATCCAATAGTTTCAAACACGAAAGCCAATCCAAAAAAAGTACTCAAAAAATTCCTGTCAAATTAAAAATAAAATCGTGAAATTTTTATTGCTCTGCCCGAGCAAAAATTCGAGAGCGAAGCTGCTTGGCACTCCAATTCAAAACGGGAAATCGGTGCTGACATTCCCAAAGGATGTCGGCCCCGATTTTCCCCCACATCTGAAACTCCTCCGACTCCGAAGAACGCGGACTCCCGCGACCTTTCGAACTCCCAAACTTATCCTATATGGGTAATAGAAAACCCCAAAGTGCCACACCTCGCTCATAGGCAAATAATCGATTGGGGTCAGGCCTCGAAGGTTCTTTCTCTTACCCACATCTTTTTTGCAAAGATGATTTCAAGGGCTACAGAATTTAAAATCTTGAAAAACCCGCCGAATTCTCCATTTTTGGAGGGCATATAAATTGATTTAAAACGGTTTCCAGCAGTTTTCAA
>JAQBPA010000251.1 GCA_028287765.1 Bacteriovoracaceae bacterium | reverse complement strand
AAATCCAAGATTTTAAATTCCAAGGGGTCTTTGCAAAAATTTCTCTCATTTGAAAAGAGGAAACTTTGACGTCTTTTGAAAGATCATCCAAATCTTTTACCGGCGTTTTTGAACGAAGGCTTGTAATCCACGCATCCTCACCAATATCAACGAGATAGTGTTGGGTTTTAAATTGTTCGTAAGCTTTTGAATCAGACGACGATAATTCGAACCATTTTTGTCTTAAAATTTGCTGTCCGAGACTGGCTTCATCGGGTGCTGAAACTAAATGGCTCAAAAAAAGACAGAGGTGAATGAGGTTCATCTGGAGTTATTTTAGGCTGGGAGTGGGGGACTTCCAAGCATCAAATCGTGAAGCGTTTGAATATAGAAAAATGGAGTTGACTTCGAGTGGGGCCGGTTCGTAGTCGAACCTCCGGGCGAGCGTGCGCGGGTCTCGTGTGAAAAACACGCTCAGTGGATTTCAAATAATAAAAATTGTCGTGCGAGTGTTGCTTCCTCGCCGCAGGTGTTTCATCTCTCGCATGACTTTCTTTGGCGGCTCAGGAGTTTTTCACACGCGACCCGTGCACGTTCGTCCTCAATTCGACTACGAACCGGAATCAGAGATAAACACAAAATTGATATGGGTTTTTTCTTGACCCGTTATTTTAAACATTTTAAAAATTTTTATGTTGAGGAGAGGGAGTTTTGTTTTTTTTGTTTTTCTTTTTTCCTTTCGCCTTGAGGCTTTTGAGTGTCCTCGTTATTTGTCTTGGCTTGCTTCTCCTCAGCGTCGGCAGGTTCTTCTTATTCCTTCGATGTTGAGACAGCTTGAAACTCAAATACAAAAACGAAGTTTGTTGGTGGATCGTTCGTTTATATTTAGTACTTCTAAATCTTTCTTCTTTTTTAGATTTTCTGAGGAGTGGAAATTTGAGGATAAAGATAATTTGATTGCGAAAGCGATTGAGTCGTACTGCCATGAAAGAGGAATTCGCGTGAGGCGAGTGGCTGAGTATGGCTATCCTTCACTAGCGGCTCGTCGTTTGGCAGATAATGACGAAAATTTGTTTGATTTTACGCAGTACTATTTAGAAATTTACTTTTGATGAAATTCTAATTGGAGGAATGAGCCAGTTCGGATTTTGGAGTCTGAGGATTCTTTGGAAGTTCGTCAGAAAGTACGAAAGCAAGGTTGCCATCATAGGAGTAGAACTCAATGACATCCGGATAAATATTGGAAGACCACAAGGCCGGCAGAACATTTTTCAGTCGTTTAAAATTAATCATATAAGTTCGACTGCGAGGAGTAAATTTTACCTTAAGACGCCCGTCTGGAAGGTTAGAAAAAGTAATATTTCCTGCGACATCAACGGGCTGAAAATGTGCAATCCCACTATGCTTCTGGAGTTCATCATTTTTCGAATTTAAAACATAGAATTTATTGGCGTAGTCGTTAAATTCTGTACCTAACTCTTTTTGCGCTAGCTCCACATCTGGTTCCGGCGCAATTCTAAGAAAATTTTCATCAGGCAATTTCAAAAAAGAGTAGGGCAGTTGAAAATGCAATTCCTGAAGATTGGCGAATGAACGGATTTCAAGTCCTTTTCTAAGTCTTTTTGCAAGAGTTGGATTTTGGGAAAGAGCTTCTCCTAGAATATCTTTTTCCCCCGGTGAGTTTAAATGGTATCCAGAAGCTGGATGGCTAAGATCGATATCAACTTTGGCAGTCAGGGGATCGTCTCCGTCCATTACTTTTTTTACTGCCGGTTGAGCCACATAACCATCAAAAGCTTTCAAAGCTGTAGCCTTTTGCACTTCCAGTGAATTTGGTTTCAAAGGAGGCGTGGCAGCCACGGGCCAGTCTGCATCGAAACCTACGAACTTTCGAATTTCCGAACTTTTTGCCGGATTGGCTCGTCCAACTTTCTCCACCATAGGAGCGCAAGCGTCATCGCCGTCCTTTGAAAAAACAAAAGGACCATCCAATGAAAGAAAACACAGTGTTAAGAGAAGAAATTTAAAACATTTATCCAACGTCCACCCATTTGCCCTTGAGGTTCTCGCTCTAAAATCCCCCTAGGACTAATGCTATCCCCCATAGAAAGAAAGCAATTTTTATGCCAGCGGACGACCCTCTCGCGAGCCGTTATTTTAGCAGCTCACGGCTCTATGGATTAACACTATGAAAATTCTGCATATTTCGCTGAAAATTTGTATGACCTAGGGGTCCTCAGTTCTTGAACGTAATTTCAGTTAAAAAACCTATTTATTGTGAAACTCGACGCTGGGATAAAAAAAATGATCTAACGAATATTGTCCGCCGAGGCGAAGGTAACCGTGGACGATGTGAGCGCCATCGAATTCTCCAAATTCTCTTCCGTGAATAAAGCGTCCGGTTCCCGCGCAGATTTTGTTGAACGGTTATTGTGCGGCCGTTTAATGGGTTAAGGGGCGGCGTTAGGGTGATGCCAAGCTGGTTCATCTTCGTTCAAGAAATAAAGACTTCGTCGATCGAGGGGATACCTGTTTTCCAAATCGGAAGATTGATCTCCCATTCCATTCTCAATGTGTTTCCTGCGTTCCGTTTCGTAATCTCCAATATTAAATGGCAGAAAAAATCCTGTGGCGTCCTTCGCAATCCATGAACTGAATGAATCAGGTCTATAGGAAAACCAAAGATGTCCTCGTTTATCGAATTCGCGTTGGTGGTATCCTACCTCAATTCGAATATCTTCTTTCGGAATTCCTAACTCTCCAAGAATTCCTACAGCGGCCGAATTGACCTGTCGGCAAGTTCCTGAAAAACAATCGTCAGCAACAGCCGCTTGGAAGAGGGCCGAGGGTGAGATACCAAATCCGCGGGATAGAGTCGGTCCAAGCATTTTCCCGTCGTGATCCATTCCCATTTTTAGATCATAGGAAGTTCCCTGAAATAATAGGACAAGTTTTTCAGTAAGAAGTGTGCGTTCTTCAGTGCTCAATGCTTCCCATACGGTGGGTGAGTTTTGTTCCGGAAGTCGAAGCGAGAATCTTGTATCCACAATTCGGGGAAGAGAATGAATTGAAAAGGTCGAATCGATTTTTTCTAAAACATGATGATACGAACGTACTGGTTGATTATCTGGATTTTGGCCAAGTAGGCTCCCCATTTTATGGGTAATGACACGTCGCCTTTCAGCGCCATGAGCGATGACGCCTTTTAAAACGAGCTCCACTCGCGACTCCGAGTCGAGTCCCGCTTTTTGAGAATCAAGAGAGGCGATTATTTTACGACAAAGTTCGTTTGCTAGAATTTGGGTCGAGGAGATGCTGATTAAAACACTAAGACAAACAACAAATTTTTTGGCTAAATTTCCCATAGTTCGGACGGCGC
>JAQBPA010000255.1 GCA_028287765.1 Bacteriovoracaceae bacterium | reverse complement strand
CGACTCGTGCTCATAAATAATGGTCACGCTCTCGCGCGGGCTTCCACTCCGTTTCCGCCATATTCACAGTAAAGCACTTGCATCCGCGCGCGCTCTAAAGCCTTTCGTATCTGCGATTTGGTGCGCATATGTTTATAATAGTCGGTCAAGCTGTCGTAAGTATCAAGAAAGGCCCACTCTTTTTGAAGCGCTTCACTCAGCTCTGGAAAAATTCGATAATACGTCAGCACCGGTGAAAATCTGCTGAGAAGAAATTCAAGCACTCTCGAGAATCGAACGAATCGGTGAAGGGGAAGGAATGTTTTTACCAATTTTTCTGTGATTCGCATGGAATTCTCTGGCCGCAGTCTTTTTAGATAGAGCCGTAAAAAAAAAGCCACTTTCAAATAATTCCAAATATCAAATCGATAGTGATCGATGACGAGTAATCCCCGAGGCTTCACATGTTCCGAGAGTCGTTGAATGGTTTCTTCCGGATTCGGCGTGTGTTGTAAAACTCCGAGACAGAGAACAATGTCGAACTGCTGTCGATTAAAGGGAAGTTCCAAAATATTAGCCTGAGCGATTCGATGAGTTTCAGTTTGTGGGAAATTAATTTGATTGGCCTCGACAGCTCCACTTAAATCAACGGAGAAAACGCGAGCCTTTTTTTTAAGAAGCACTTCAGTAAAGCGGCCAGCTCCGCAACCCGCTTCAAGAACAGTTTTTTCTGAGAGGCTGCCCCAAGCTTCTTCGCCAAGACATCGACGAAGTCGTGTCTCGCTCAGGGGAATCTTTGTATGAGAGTCGAGTTGTGTTTGTCTGTATTTATTCCACTGTACACCGAAGGCTTCTGCATAATTAAAAGAAGAAATGAACCGAGGGATTTGTTTGAGAACCGGAAATGTTTTTCCGGCCGGGGAAACCAGCTTCTCCTCTTTTAAAATGAGGGGTTCTTTGGTCTCGGGCGAAATAAATTCTGGAAAAAAGCTCTCCATATTTTTGATCTACGACTTTATTCCCTTTAAAAATCCCGCAGCCCAAAGATTGCAAAGTTTTCGAAGAGAATAGAAATGACGAAAAGAGAAACTTAAATACATCGAACGCAGTCGGATGCTTCGGATTAAAATGGCCGTTAAAAAAATGTCTCCTAAAAATTTTTTACTTATTTTGAACCAATACCGTTTCGCGATTTGAAGGTTTGGAGGTATCTGTTTCTCAACAAAACCTCGCCAGTATCCCATCGTTTCTGCTTTTTTAGAAATTTCAGTTTCGGCGGTGAGATGGGCAAGGTGGGTGATTTTTAAATCTGGAATAAAATGGACCCTTTTAAGAAGAGTCTGATTAATAGTCGCGGCAAAAGTAAAATCCGTGCACATGGGGATATCTTCGCGAAAGCCGCCAATCTTCTCAAAAAATTCTTTCTTAATAAGTAAATTTCCACTGTGAATAAATCTTTGATGCATATGTGCTGACGATAAAAATTCATGGAACTCCATCAGATGGAGAGTAAACGCCATGTCTTTGCCGGGATTTTCGTAATGAATTTGACCGTTGAATGCGAGGGCCTCTGGAAATTTTCTGACGGAAGCTGCGGCCACATTAAACCAGTTGGGAGACCATAGGCAGTCACTATCTAAAAAACACAGCCAAGAAAATTGAGCACTTTTCGCCCCCAGATTTCTTGCGGCACCTGCGAAAAGTCTTTTTGGCGAATGAATGAATGTTACATTTTTGTAGGAGCGTCTCAGTTCCTCTGGGAGGGGAGTCTCTGAGGAGTCGACCACAAAGATTTCAAAATTTTTAACCGCAGAAGTGCCAGAGAGAACAGAATCTAGGCAGCGATGGATATAAGGAGTGGAATGATAAGATGGAATGACGATGGAAACATCCACAGCTCAAAAGCTATCATTAGGAAGTTTGGGATGAAAGATCTATAATTTCTACGGGAAAAACGAATGCAGATTTTACTCATAGTTGAAGACATGCAGTTAGGAGGCGTTGAGCGTACGTGTGCAACGCTCGCAAACTTTTGGGTGAAAGAGGGCCATCAGGTAAGTCTCATCACATTTGAAAAACCCGATGCGAAACCCCTTTATGAACTTCATCGAGATATTCATTTTGTAAGACCAGGAGACTTAAGACAGTCTTCGGCGGGGATGAAGTTTTTTGGCTCTATTTTCGCAATTTTTCGACTTCGAAAAATTTTAATTCAGGAACTCAAAAAAAAGAAAGGTGACGAAAAATCTGTCATCCTTGGATTTTTGCCCCATATGTGTGTTTATTCTAGAATGGCTTCATTTGGACTCAACGCCAAGATGATATCGAGTGTACGAATTTTTCCTGCTTTTGATTTCACACATTCTAATCGTCTTTTTCATTTTGTTCGATTTCTGGCTTATATTTTTTCGAATCATATCGTCATCCAAACGGAGGCTGGAAAATCCTATTTTCCAGAAGTTTTTCGATCACGAATTTCTGTGATACCGAATTCGATCATTGAATTTTCAGATACTTCAAATTCCCCAGCGCTCACTCAGAAAAATCCTTTCGTTCTTGCTGTTGGCCGTCTTGCAGAACAGAAGAGATTCGATCTTTTGATCGAATCCTTTTCAAGAATTGCCTCGAAATTTCCGAGCTGGAATCTTCTTATTTTGGGTGACGGAGAACTTCGATCTCAACTTCACCAGTTGATCGAAACAAAAAACCTGTCGAAGCGAGTTTATCTCTTGGGTCGAATTGAAAATGTGAAAGCTTATTATGAACAGGCAGAGTTTTTAGCAATGGCTTCTGATTTTGAGGGATTTCCGAACGCTCTCACAGAAGCGATGAGCTGTGGACTTCCTGCCATTTTTACAGATTGTCCGAGTGGGCCAAGAGAAATTATTCGCGATAAGGTCGATGGACTTCTTGTGCCGCTGAGAAATGTGGAGGCACTTTCAAGCGCTATGGAACACCTTATGCTAGACGAATCGCTTCGAAAAAAAATGGGTGAGGCTGCTCGGCAGAATATTCAGAGGTTTAATTGGCCGACGATCAATGCGAAATGGATAGATTTATTTCACAAGTTATAAACAACAACCTAAGCTAAATAAAATGAATTTCAAATCCATCATAAAAAATAAAATTCCGCCGAGATGGTTTCCAAATATTTTGAGAATTTATTTTGGATTTCGATCTGTTTTTTATGGGGGAAATAAAGTCCAGTGCCCATGCTGTGAAAGAAGTTATCGAAACTTTGTTGATTTTGGTGACCCAAGAGAGATCGCGGTGGCCTGTCCGGGATGCGGATCGTTCAGCCGCCAGAGACTACTTACGCTTATTTTGAAATCTAAGTTTTTGACGAGCAATCGAATACTTTCGGTTCTTCATATTGCGCCGGAGTTGTGTATTTCAGATTTTTTAAAACGTCAGGCTCAAGTGAAATATAAAAGCATTGATTTGCAGTCTCCGCAGGCCGAAGAGCGAATGGATCTCACCGACCTCCATTTGTCTGAAGGTCAGTTCGATCTTGTTATTTGCTTTCATGTATTGGAGCATATTGTAGAGGATCAAAAAGCGATGTCGGAGATCTGTCGCGTATTAAAGAAAGGCGGAGCCGCACTTATTCAGGTTCCTCAAAATAAATCGCTCGTTCGTTCGTTTGAAGATCCAAATATTTCAACGCCTGAATTGAGAAAGAAACATTTCGGACAGGAAGATCACGTTCGCATCTATGGACAAGATTTTAAATCGCGTCTTGAGTCGGCGGGCTTAGATGTTTCTCTTCTTGCTACAAAAGATATTTGTGATCGGGAGATGATTCATCGGCAGAACCTTTTAGAGGATGAGACGATTCATCTTTGTATAAAGGCCCGGGAGGTTTAAAAGTTTTCATGTGCGGTATTGCAGGTTTTATTAACGGAGATGAGATCAAGACGAATGAGCTGAGAGCAGTCATCTCTGAGATGACGAAGCAGATCACGCATCGGGGACCCGACGATGAGGGATTTTGGTTTGAGGAGAATGCCCGCGTCGCATTTGGTCACAGACGGCTCTCTATTTTAGATCTTTCTCCGCTCGGGCATCAGCCGATGACTTCGGCTACTGGCCGATACGTTCTCATTTTAAATGGGGAGATCTATAATTTTAAAATTTTACGCGCGGAGCTTCAAAAGCAATCGATTCAATTTCGAGGAAATTCTGACACAGAGGTATTTCTGGCCGCCGTTGAGGCCTGGGGTTTTGAAGAAAGTTTAAAACGTTCGATTGGAATGTTTGCCATCGCTCTTTGGGATAAACAAATGAAGACCCTATTTCTTGCCCGAGATCGAGTGGGTGAAAAGCCGCTCTATTACGGATGGGTTGGAAAATCTTTTTTATTTGCATCTGAATTAAAAGCCTTACGCGTTTTTCCGAAGTGGTCAGGTGAAATTGATCGTGACGTGCTTTCAAGTTTTCTTAAATTTGGTTATGTGCCCTCACCAAAATCCATTTATAAAAATATCAAAAAATTAACGCCGGCCACATTTTTAAAAATCGATCTTGAAAATTCCATACAGTTTCCTGAAGAAAAATCTTACTGGTCGGCCAAAAATCATGCTCAACCTCAAAAAATAATCCCAGAATTAGAGCGACAGAATTTACTGGATGCACTTCTTAAGGATGCTGTTTCTAAGCAGATGCTTTCGGACGTTCCACTCGGAGCTTTTTTATCGGGAGGAATTGATTCGTCATTGATTGTCTCACTCATGCAGATGCAGAGCGCAAAGCCGGTAAAAACTTTTTCAATTGGATTTGAGGAGGAGGAATTTAATGAAGCTCCGTTTGCGAAAGAAGTGGCGCGATATTTAAAGACGGACCATACAGAACTTTATATCACCTCTCAAGATGCTCTCGATATGATTCCGGAACTTTCTACTCTTTATGATGAACCGTTTGCAGATTCGTCCCAAATTCCGACCACCTTACTTTCTCGTCTTACGCGAAAGCATGTGACAGTCAGTCTTTCAGGTGACGGCGGAGACGAACTCTTCGGTGGATATCATCATTATTTTACCTCAGTGCGTATTTGGAAATTAATAGAGTGGTTGCCGCTAAGAATGCGACTTTTTATTGCAGCCCTTCTGCCGGTAACTCCAAAAATAACTTGGGATCTTCTGGAGCCAATCTTGAAAGTCCTAGTAGGAGAAGAGAGTATTCACGCACGACTGTCTGAAAAAATTCCTCAGGTCGGGAATTTACTTAAGTCGGAAAATTTTTCAGCTTTATATTGTCAGCTTGTTTATCAGTCGTATCAGATGGAAGGATTTGTTCTTGGCTCAGACGTAAGCGCCACCTTACAAACTCAAAACTGGATGAAGACTCTTCAAGAGAAAATGATGTTCGAAGACTTCAATCATTATCTCCCCGACGATATCCTTACAAAGGTGGATCGTGCGTCCATGAGCGTGGGTTTGGAGTCACGCGCGCCGTTTTTAGATCACCGGATTGTGGAGTTCGCATGGCAAACTCCCTTGTCTGAAAAAATTAGAGATCAAAAAGGGAAATGGATTTTAAGAAAAATTTTATCGCGATACGTTCCAGAGAATTTGTACGAACGACCTAAACGAGGATTTAGCGTTCCGGTTTCTGAATGGTTGAGGGGACCGCTCAAGAGTTGGGCGGCAGATCAATTGAGTAGTGAGCGAATTAAAAGAGAAGGTTTTTTGAATCCCGAAATAGTGCAAAAAATTTGGAGTGAGCAATCTTCCGGGCGCAATGATTCTTCTCAACAGGTTTGGAGTCTTTTAATGTTTCAAAGCTGGCTTGAGTCCGTTTCGTAATAAAATCAAAAAATAGAGGAACTAATCCACGCTAGTGCCAAAGGCACCTGGGATAATAACAGGAATGGTAATCCCATTTACATAACCGCCCGTTATTTTATTTGAGGGGATGAGATTCAAGTAGAAGGCGTTGCCTTGAGATCTGTCGAGATCGTTAGAGCGTTCTCTGAAGGAGAGAGAAGAGAGTTGGCTGTTGCTAGTGCGAGTGCGATCGATGTTTAA
>JAQBPA010000248.1 GCA_028287765.1 Bacteriovoracaceae bacterium | reverse complement strand
AATTTCATCTTTTAACTTTTTAAAAAGTGCCGGCTGCTTCTCCAAAAGAAGATCGAGGTTTTTTCGATAGAGTGAGAGCATAGACTCGGTCACGAATTTTTTCCTTTCATGGATCTGAGCGCTTAACTTGGAGGAAGCATTGCTCTCAGTCGGTCGCCTTCAAGCCAGTCGGTATTGATATTGGAGGCGTAACGAAATCCATCTACGAGCGGCTTTCCCTTATGGTGACCGTGCGGAAAGAACGAAAACTCGGGTTCGACGACGAAGCGGTCATCCAGTTCGACGGTATGTCGGGCTTCATCTTCTGTGATCATCACTTCGTGGAGTTTTTCTCCCGGTTGAATTCCAATTTTTTTGATCTTCGCTTGAGGAGCTAAAACTTTGGCAAGCTCGGTCACTTTCATGCTTGGAAGTTTAGGAACGAAAATTTCTCCACCATGCATCATATCGGTGCAGGTATGCACAAACTTAACGGCTTGTTCGAGGGTGATCCAAAAGCGAGTCATGCGTTCATCGGTGATGGTGATTTCTCCCGTTTTCGCTTGATCTCTAAAAAGCGGAACGACTGAACCTCGTGATCCGACAACATTTCCGTAGCGAACACAGGCGAGTCTGGTTTTTTTGGGGCCGACGTAACTGTTACTTTGAGTCACAATTCTTTCTTCGCAAAGCTTTGTTGCACCGTAGAGATTCACAGGATTTACAGCTTTATCACTCGAGAGAGCGATGACCTTTTCGACACCGCAATCGATCGCCATATCGATTACGTTTTGAGTTCCGATGATATTCGTTTTTACGGCTTCGAACGGATTATACTCGCAGGCTTCTACGCGTTTCATTGCGGCCGCATGAATGACAATATCGACTCCTCGAAGAGCTCGTTCCACTCGCTCGGCATCTCGTACGTCTCCAATGAAATATCGGATGCTTGGATGATTGAATTGTTTTCGAAGTTCATTTTGTTTAAGTTCGTCGCGACTAAAAACTCGAATAACGTTTGGTTTTAAAACTTCAAGGGCATAGTGGAGAAAGGCTTTTCCAAAAGAGCCGGTTCCGCCTGTGATGAGAACTTTCTTAGAACTCCAATCATTTGTCATACCTACAGTGTATCAAAGGAATTGTTTTAACAGACTGTGTTAAATGCGCCTGAATTAGAAAAATAATCAAAATGACGCGCTGAAATCGTAATTGATATTAGGAGTCATGACCGATCACTTGGTAAGCTGTCAGAAGTGCAATCGATTCCTTTGATATTTAGATGTGATGCATCAAGTGAAATTGGTTGGGGACATTTCAAGCGTTGCTATACGCTTGCAGAAGTTGCTCAACAAAGTGGACGCTATAAAACCCATTTTCTTTGTCGTCCGCTCCCCAAAAGTTTAGAAAAAAAAGTTCGGGATATTCATGCCTCTATTTCTATTTTAAATGAACAAGCAACACTCGAAGAAGATTTAGCTTATTTGCATTCGATGTTTGATCTTATGACCCGAAAAAACGTCATCGTCTGCATCGACCACTACGACTGGACGAGCGAATGCTTCAAAGAACTAAAACGAGATCCTCGCGTTGTTTTATTAGTGTTTGACGATGGACAAAGCAGACACTACGAAAGCGATTTTTTAATCGATCAAAATTTAAACGCCGAAAAAATTTCACATTCCACGTCTGCTCATTGCCAACAACTTCTCGGACCCAAATACACGATGATTCGAGATGAAATTCAAACCTTGCGACAGTCTCCAACCGAGAGAATGGCCGAGAGCTTTCAATTTTTAGTTACTCTTGGCGGAGGCGATCGCTGGGGTCACGCTTTGAAGGCGATCGAGGCGGCCAAAATGACCAGCACTAAATTTGAAATGCATGTGGTGGTCGGAAGTCAGTGGCCTCATTTAGATAAAGCCAAACGCTTGATTGGAAATCATCCGCGAATTCATCTCTACGAAGATCCTTCATTTTTTCCGCAGCTCCTCGCGAGAGCCGATTTAGCTCTTTGCGGAGGTGGAAGCACGACATACGAACTCGCTTATTTGGGAATTCCGATGCTCACCACCTCACTCGCCTCACATCAGATTCCGATTGCGAAAACCTGGGAAGAAATCGGAATTGCCGAATACCTGGGGCCAGCAGAAGCCTTAACCTCCGAAAAAATTCTGGAGAAGATCCATTATTGGATGGAGAGAGATCAAGAGCTCGAAAATCGAGGAATCGCCGCGCAAAAAATTATCGACGGTCGTGGAAAATTTAGAGTTCTCGAGCGTTCAGCCAAGTTGATCCAAGCCAAAATAAAAAACTCTCTCGACGTTCAATCTGCTTAATTGGCTACTTTAAATATTTTTCGATTGCCTCTTTGTGCTCTTCAAACGTGGCACTAAAATGATGAGAGCCGTCACGCCGAGAAACAAAGTAGAGGTAATCCGTTCTTTGAGGATGAAGGGCGGCGTAAATGGCTAAAATGCCAGGATTTGAAATGGGTGTAAGTGGAAGTCCCTCGATCGAGTACGTATTAAAAGCCGTTTTTCTAAATAAATGGTCTCTGAGCACCCGTCCACCGAGAGGAAGAATATCGTAGACTGCGGTAGGGTCGCTTTGAAGTTTCATTCTTCTGTCTATCCGATTATAGAAAGCACTACTGATGATGGCCATCTCACCGACAAGCCCCGTTTCTTTTTCGATCATCGAGGCCATAATGACCGCCTCATGAAAGCTAAGATTCCCGGTCTTTGCTTCATCAATATAACTTTGCGGAACACGGTTCCAAAACATATCAACAAAAATACGAATGATGGCCCGCGGCGAACTTCCCCTCGGAATATAATACGTTTCAGGAAATAAATAGCCTTCGACCGTTGGTGATGGGATGTGAAGCTCTTCTAAAAATTGGGAATCCCAGCAGCTTTCTAAAAATTGCATTTTGTCGACGAGTCCCAAATCTTCGAGAGTTTGCGCGACTTGGAACATATTAATCCCTTCGCGGAGGGTAACTCGGTAGAGTTTTACGTGAGATCCCGTGATGACACTCAAAATTTCCCACGCTGACATCTCGGTATTGAGTTCGTATTCACCTGCTTTTAGAGAAGCTGATTTTCCGGAAGCGCGTCCGACGTAATAAAAGAAAGGCTCGAATCGAATGAGGCCCTCGCTCTTTAGTCGAAGAGAAACCGATTTATAGCTCTCTCCTTGCTCGACCGAAAAACTTAAAAATCTTCTCGAATCGGATTCAGGAGGACGTAATAAAGAAAGTGCAAACAGAAATACACTGCCAACGAAAGCCATGGCAATTAACGCCGTAACTGCCCTCCGTTTTATTTTCATAAAATTCCGTTCTGTGTGCTAGCGAGTAAACCTCGGTCCCTCATGAATTCCTCCAAAATAAGCGCAGCTGCGACGCTATCTTTTTTTTCTTTTTTTTGTTTTGAAGATCGATCTTTCAGAAGTTCGAGAGCGTCCTTGGTCGATAAACTCTCGTCATAGGTGTGAACGGGTAGCGCGAGCTCCGTTTTAAGTTTATTGACCCAAAAGAGGGCATTTTCGGTACTCTCCGTAATTCGCCCGTCGAGTCCAATGGGTAGTCCAACGAGAAAGGCCTCAATCGCTCGTTCTTTGACGAGTGCGGCAAAAAATTTTAGATCGTCCTTTAATGTTTTTCGAATCCGGGCAGGAAGGGGAGTAATCCAGCGAGTCTTGGGTTCCCAGACGGCTAAACCCATGCGTTTGCTTCCGACGTCAAGGGATAAGATTCGTTGCTGTAGTGGCGAAATGGAAGTCATAGTTTTTTCTTTTTCTCTAGATTCAATTTAGGCTAATTTGATGGATATGCGAAATGCGATTTTATCTTTGTCACTTCTTTTTGTTTTTGGCGCCAACTTCATCTCTTGTGGACCTAAAGCCTTCACAAAAGGGGGCTACGACGACCCTAATAAGGTCATCCTTCTCGACGACAAATTTAATGAAAACGATATGCAGCTCATTTCGAATCAACTGGTCGATTCACTCACAAAGTTCACGAAAATTCAGAATGCTCAAAAGCCACCCGTTGTAATGGTCGGTCGAGTGCGAAACCGAACTAGCGAACATATCGATGTGAAAAGCTTAACGGACAAGATTCGAACGGCGCTCATCAAATCCCAAAAATTTAGTTTTTCGGACAAAGAATCTCGAGACGAGCTTGCCGAAGAATACGAATATAATGCCGGAAAGTTCGTGGATAAAAAGAGCGCGAAAGCCGCAGGAAAACAAGTCGGAGCGGATTATTTGATTACGGGCGATATCGCGAGCAATGTTCAAGAAGTCGGTGACGACAAAATTGTCTATTATAAGGTCACGCTCAACCTGAATAATCTAGAAACAAACATCATTGAATGGTCCGATGATAAAGAAGTCAGAAAGAGATATCGTAAGCAATCGGTTGGCTTTTAGTGGTTATGAATGAAAGTTAGCTTCCTCTGTCTTGGTTTACTCGTCAGTCTCACGGGATGTGCGACGAATTACGAAAATACGGCGCTTAAAGCTTGGGATCAGATGAAGAGGGGTCAGACTGACGACGCCGTTAAGACCTACGAAAAAGAAGTCACCTCCGATAAAGATAAACTTTTAAAACTGATGGACGAAGGAATCTTATTCCGCACGGCCGGCAGATTTGAAGAGAGTAATTCCAAATTTTTAGAAGCTTCCAGAATCATTGATCAGAACGGCTATCTTTCGCTCGGTGAGCAGTCCGTCACCGTTCTTACAAACGAAAAACAAACCACCTATCAAGGCGAAGACTTCGAAAAAGTTCTCATCCATCTTTATCTCGGTCTCAATTTTTTAAGTTTAAATAATCCAGACGACGCTCTCGTCGAGACGAGGCGCGTAAATGAAATTCTCTTTAAGATGATTTCCGAAGCGAAGCGCCCGTATGAGCTGAACGCATTTGCGAGTTATTTAGGCGGTGTGTTGTTTGAACAAGACGGAGATTACAACAATGCTCTCGTTTCTTATCGTGACGCCTTGAAAGTGGATCCAAAGCTCAACTCCTATTTTCCGGCCATTCGTCAGGATCTGATTCGCATGGCCAAACAAATGGGAATGGACCAGGAGCTTGAAGAATTTAAAACAAAATTTGGAAAATCAGATTACGATCAGGCTCTGCAAACTCTAAAAGATCGTGCAGGATCCATTTTACTTCTATTTGAGAACGGAAAAAGTCCTCAAAAATACTCCTCGCGAGAAAGTCATCAACGCGGACAGGGACCTTCAGCAACGGAAGTCGTTTTTCCGATCGCCTATTACAAAAAACGTCCGTTTAATATTGGGGGGGCAATTCTCGAAGTGAATGGAAGGGGAGCGAAGACCGCTGTTCTGAACAATATAGAGACGACTGCGATCAAACAATTAAAAGACCGAATGGGAAGAGCCGTCGCAAAAGCTTTGCTCACCGCAGGAGTGAAAGCAGGCGTAGCGACGGGAGTTGCGATGGCAACGAAGAGTAAAGAACTCGGACTTCTAACAGGACTCGCACTCGTATTAATCTCAGAAGCCGATACAAGATCGTGGCTACTACTTCCCGCAGAACTCCAAGCCGCCAAATTATTTTTGCCCGCAGGAAAATATGACGTCAAAATTTCTTATCTGAATGAATATGGAGCTGTTGTAGATTCTGAAACCGTCGCTGTGAATGTCACTGCAAAGAAGACGACATTTATTCAACGCCGGAAGTTTGATTAGAGTCCTGGGGTTTAACAGCCGGGTCCGGGCAGCGGATGAATTGAGGACGAGCGTGAGCGGGGCCTGGGTGAAAAACTCGCTCATTGCGATTCAATTAATAAAAGAACTTAGTATGAGTGCTGCTTCTTCGGCGCAGGCGTTTCATCTCTCGCATGACTTCATCGCGCGCCTCAGGAGTTTTTCACCGAAACCCCGCTCACGCTCGTCCTCAATTCATCCGCTGCCCGGTCCAGAAATCCAATACAATACAAAATCAGGAGAACAAAAAATCTAAAACTTATAACTGATTCTTGCGGTGAGTGCGTGAAGATCTGACGAATCGATAATCGAGTGATACGTCCAGAGCATTCCGAGTCCGAGGTGTTGAGTGAGATCGATGTCTGCACCTACGCCGATTGAGACTGCGAATTTGGCTTTCGTACTTGGTGTTGTGACGATGGCGACACTTGGTCCTGCAAGAACATAAGGTTCGAAGTTTGAAATCTTTGTGTGGAGTAGGGGTGTTAATGAAAATGTTGAACTTCTCGGGCTGCTCAGTCCTTGAAGTGCTGTAAATCGAAATCCAAAAAGTGCGTAGGGTCTATAATCACCATCCACTCCAACTGCAAAACTGCTGTTCTGATGACTTCGAGTTGAGAGGAGTGCGCCAAATTGGGCGCCGAAACTTAAGTCGCCTTCAAGTTTGCTAAAGTCTGCGTATTCCGATCCTGGAGGTCCGTCGGTTCTCTTTTCAGCTGCATGAAGATTGGACAAAATACTGAGTGCAAAAAGCGAAATTAAAAATGTTTTCATACACTTATAAAAACATTGACCCCCATAATAACGCAACCCTAAACTGCATTGTGTCATGGGGGGTGGGAAGTGAAGGGTCAGTCAGATCGTTTTAGTTTTGTTCGTTTTTTCGTTTTAATTTTGTCAATTTCGTTGGTTTTCGGATCGACGAATCTTTTGGTAAAGGGCTCGATTGAGGCATCCTCCCCCGAGGAAATGCATGAAAATGATTCGCCTCCATCGAGCCTGATACCAGTCGGATATACTGCAAATGCGGATGTAGATTTTAGTGGAGTCGGAACTCTCAATAAAGAAAGCACTTCACCGCATCGGATGGTTAGCCCGATGGTTGCGTCCGGCCTCATTTCTTTTCAACCATCGCCTCTCTCTTCAATTATTTCTGCTGCCTTTATTATGGCAGTGATGACACTTAAGGAGACGGGCAAAGTTGATCTCGAAGGGCTCGGCTATATTCTCAATTCGACTGACTTCTACGCTGGAGTTGCTGGTTCTGTTGTTGGCTCAATTACTCATAAGCCTACGATGCAAGTTCTTGAGTTGGCGCTTAGTCGTGGAGCTGCGAGTTCTCCTCGCGTCCTTAAGCCGATTCTCACATCGAGTGCAGCAAAGCAAATCGGCAACATCGTTAACGGCTTTACTTATACTCTCGCCTTAACCGCGGGCTTTGAAAGTTTTTCTCAAGTGTGGAAGGTTGCGACCCGAAATATTCCTGAGGCAAGTACAGTCGCAGGATTTGTTCGCTGCGATCGTCTTAGAAAAATACAAGTCGCTCAAAATTTGCTTTACAACACGCTGCTTGATCAAAATATGCAGAAGCGAATTATAAGTTCTGTTTGGAACCACCGGATTCTTACCTTTGAATTTATCGCAACCAACATAGCAATGTATGTCGGGGGGCAACTCGGAAGATTTGTCGCCGAAAAATATGCAGCTAAAACTCCGTGGTTAAACCGATTGGGCCCTGCTCTCGGAAGTATTTCTGG
Source organism: Bacteriovoracaceae bacterium (assembly GCA_028287765.1). Lineage (GTDB taxonomy): Bacteria > Bdellovibrionota > UBA2394 > UBA2394 > UBA2394 > JAQBPA01. The sequence continues at coordinate 17,752 of JAQBPA010000248.1, read as the reverse complement.
TGGTCTTTTGATTCAAGCCCTTCCTAGGTCTTGGACCGATGCGGCGAACGAACAACTCGTGGAATGGAAATTAAATAGTCATAAAAAGAGACTAGAAGAAGATTTAATGCGAATTGAAGAAGGTATAAAAAATCGTTTTTATCCCACGGAAGACAGTCCGGTGACTGGGTATTTCATGAGAGGGATTGATCTTCAATCAGATATCGAAAGAGTGCTCCGAGAGAGAGATATGATTGCGAGCCTTCAAACGCAAAAACTTTCGTACGATGGTGAAAACAATCAAAATCTCGTCGAGCTTAAGTCGATTTTCGATAATGTAGAAAACAGATTTCAATCACTTTACGATGATGTGAGTAAATTACGCTCAAATAATATCGGGGGAAAAGTTGAACAATGGGTACAAGAAAATCGATCGATGGAAGAAATTCAAAGATTAGGAAATCAATACCAAACAAAAAATACTAATGTTCATTATTATCAACTGCTCCTCGATGCCGGACTCGATCGATGTCGGGAGGCAGGAAAAGGTGCTCAAGATTTAATTGGAGTTATCGAGCAGAAAAAATTGGATCCGAGCGATATTTCTATTTTTGGATCGAATTGAACGGACCGGAGTCCGCCGGCCGGTAGTCGAACTTCCGGGCGAGCGTGCACGGGTCGCATGTGAAAAAACACGCTCAGTGCCGAATCATAATTGCAGAACTTAGTATGAGTGATGCTTTTTCGACCAGGACTTTCATCTCTCGCATGACTTTCTCGCGCGTCTCAAGAGTTTTTCACAAGCGACCCGTGCACGTTCGTCCTAAGTTCGACTACCGACCGGAACGAATACAAATACGAATCCAAAATGCGTTGACGGGCTGTGGTGCCAGGCACCGTGCCTGGCACCGATTTACCGAATTTATTTTTAAAATTCGTCTTCGTTGAATTTGTAGGGGTTTTCCATTACTTCTTCGAAGTCGTTGAATTTTATGTTTCCGGCTCTGTACATTTCTTGGAGGGCTCTCATCATTTGTGTCCTTACAAATCTTTTTGGGATTTTATCTTCGGTGAATTTTCCGAAACGGCTTGGATTTGGGATGATGGCGGCTAAGAAGACGGACTCCTTTAGATTTAATTCATCTGGGTTCTTTTTGAAGTAATAGATGGTGGCGTCTGAGATTCCTAATAGGCCTCGGCCCCAGTCGATGCTGTTGAGATAGAGTTCTAAGATTTGATTTTTGGTGAGGGTGTTTTCTAATTTAATCGTAATGAGAGCTTCTAGAATTTTTCTACGAAAACTTCTTTCTGAAAATAAATATAAATTTTTAACGAGTTGCTGAGAAATGCTGCTGGCACCCCGGAGTTTTTTGCCGTCTTCGATATTTGTGGAAATCGCTATTTTGAGTTCCACCCAGTCGATTCCTAAGTGTTGATAGAATCTTGCATCTTCTAGAGAAAGGACCGCGGTCTGCAGAGATTTTGGAATTTGATTGAGTCGGACGAACTTTCTATTCTTCGGACCTGCGACAAAGGGAAAAAGTTTTCCGTCGCGCCCTATTCGATCTAAGGTGATGCCTTGGATGAGTTTTTTTGTATCGGGTAAAATAAAATAGGTTCCCACGAAGACGCCGAAATCTAATCCCATGATCAAACTAAGAATGAGAATATAGCGGGTGATCGCTTTCACTTTGAATTACGCTACCTAAAATTTTTGCAAGTCTGTAGACTTTATTGAAGGATGAAAAGCGCATCGCTTCTGACAGTGCCTTCGAGCATTTCTACTTATTCTGAGGGGCAAATTAAATTTGCTGGTTACGACCTTCGGGAGCTTGTCGAAAAATCTCACTATGAAGAAGTCGTTTTTTTACTTTGGAATCGTCGCCTTCCTTCCAAACTTGAACTCGAATCTTTTAAGAACGATTTAAATCAATCTCAATGCCTTTCTACTGAGGCCGTTAAAGGTATGGGGGCTCTTTCGTCTTCGGCCCCCATCATGGATAAGCTTCGGACGGCGCTTTCATTTTTAGGCTGTATTGATCCTGATCGAGACGATAATGGTGCTGCTTCAAATATTAGAAAAGGACTTCGATTAGTTGCTCAAATGCCCGAGCTCATTTCGATTCTTTTTCAGGGAAACCAAAAAGATTCGCGAGCGGTTTCGGTGAGTGAAGGCGACAGTGTTGCTGCGAGGTTCCTTCATTTAATTCACGGAAAAAAATTAAGTTCCGATGAAATTAAGATTTTTGACCAAGCCATGATGGTGCATGCTGAGAAAGAATTTAATATTTCGACTTATGCCGCTAGGCTCGCTGCTTCTTCAGACGCTGACCTTCACTCTTGCGTTACGGCGGCGATCAGTACATTAAAAGGTGCACTTCATGGCGGAGCGAATTTGAAAGTGATCGAGATGCTTAAAAAAATGCAAAGCTCTACTCAATGTGAAACTTTTATAGATGATGTACTTAAACGAAAAGAGAAAATATTTGGCTTTGGGCATTTGATTTATAAAGACGGAGATCCACGCTCGCTGATTTTAAAAGCACTCTGCCAAAAGCTGGCTCGTTTAAAAAATAATTCTCAGCTTTTCGAAATGGCTGAAGAAGTTGAGACGCTCATGAAAAGAAAAAAAGCTTTGCTATCCAATGTGGATTTTTATTCTGCGGTTCTTTATTCGGATCTAGGCATTCCCGAAGGCTTATTTCCCGCAGTATTTGCTATGAGCAGAATGGCTGGTTGGATTGCGCATATTATGGAGCAACTGGGACGTCCACAAATTCTTGTTCCGCGTGCCGAATATATTGGCATTCAAGATGCCAAGTATCCGACCTCGTCTTAATTCATTTTTTAAATAAATTATTGAGCTTTAGTAAGTGTATCGGCAATTACCGAAAACGTGCAGGCCGTTGTGGAACCTTGCAAGGTGGTTGTTCGAGTAAAATTGAATGCTGAAATGACTGAGCGATCTGCATTTATATTTCCGGATGCACTGACTGTGTCGGTCGTATTTGTCGAAGTGTTCAAATAGGATTGATTCACATCCGAAAAGCTCGTGTTACCATTAATCGTTGCATCAATTTTTGGACCAGCAATTAAGCTATAGGCTGAGTCGGATTGATTGTTTGCTGCTTCGGTAAATTTCGTGACAACTAATTCCATACTGCCACTCGAAACGCTTGCTTGAACTTCCATGTTGTAGGGATTATTCGCTACAGCATTACATCCGTTCGCGACTACTTTTCCCGTCCCGGTATACGTGCCTTGGTAATTCTCGCCGCATCCAATAAAAAGGATTGCTAGGACAGGGACCATTACTCTTATTTTTTTGATATTCTTTGCATTCATAATCATTTCTCCGTTAGTCGTTTTGGCCGGCCGATTAAACCTCGTGACGGCGTTACCCTCATTTAATGCAAGGCCCGTGCCAACCCCTGCTGGTCAGCTCGGCTCAGAAAAGCTAAGCTTTTCATAGGCTTATCAGATAAAAAAGGGGTCAGAGGAATATATGGCGGGGAAATCGGGGAGTGAAAGTCGCAGATTGAGAAGTGGGGGTCCCATTCGGGTGGGGCTTACGGGCTCGCTTGCTTCCGGAAAAAGTACCACCTTAAAATACTTTAAAAAGCATGGCTGGAGCACGGCTTCGGCGGACGAGATGGTTGCGAAAATTTATCGGAAAAAGGGAATCAGAAAGGAAGATCTGATTGCTCGCTTTGGTCGCAGTCCGGCGGGCCTCAAAAGACTTGAAAAGTGGATTCATCCGCTTGTGCGAGAAAAAACTTTGAAGTTTATAAAAAAATCAAAAGGACCTGTGATTGTTGAAGTGCCACTTTTGTTTGAATCGAAGTTTGATCGTTATTTTGATTTTTCTATTTTTATTTTTGCTCCGCTTAAAGATCGCATCAAGCGAGTGACGAAGCGTGGAATGGATTTACAACTTTTTAAATTTTTAGATCATCAGCAACTTCCACCTCGCGAAAAGATCCGTCGCGCAGATTTTATTATTCGCAATCGATCCAAAAAAGATTTAAAAAAAGAAGTGAAACATTTGTCTCGAATTCTTTTATCAAAATAAAAACAGGGTTTTGTTTCCAAAACCCTGTCTTCGTTAATCGTATTGTTAAAACTTATTACGGATTTACAGCCGGTACAGCCGGTACAGGCGTTAATACTGTCTTGGCCACTTCTTCTGAAGGAGTTACAGTAGAAATTGAATTCGGGGCTAGAGCTCCGGTTCCAACTGCACTGGTTGGCACTTTATTCCTTGAATCTAGAATCGCTAGGGCTCTAGCTCTAAGGCCGTCATCTACTTTAGTTACTTTAATTTCTAAAGCCGCCAATTGCTCATTCACAGCTTTCATTTCCGCGTCGTGATCTCTTCGCAATTGAGCAACGGTAGTTTTATCTGAAGCGGCAGAGGTTTCGACTGTTTTAATACGTTCATCCATTGCCGTTAACTGAGTTTTATAAGTCTCAAGATCGGCCTTGTTTTTAGTTGTGGCGGTTGTAGCAGCATCGACCTTAGGTTTTAAATCTGCCAAATCTTTTTGAAGTTGGTCAGTAATAAACTTCACGAAAACTTTGTTGTCAGCGACTGCAACTTTTAATTCTTTAGCGCTTTGCGCGAGAGCTCCAGTTGCGGCGTCGTTTGCAGCTTGACCGCTCGCGACCTTTCGACGGAGCTGCTCGACTCTAGCACCAGCATCTCCAGCAGCTACAGTAGCATTATTCGCAGCACCTATCGCGCCCATACCATATGTTTGGGTAAGCTGAGCGTTCCCTTCTGCTCCTGCGGTAACAAGGCCATTCGTTTTTGCAGCACTGTCTTCTATTTGATATTGGTTAATTTTGTGATCCGGATCGTTAAGAAATCCGGCTTTCAAACCTGCTTTTACAGAATGTTCTCTGTTTCCAACTTTAAAGCCTTTCATAATTCCTGGAATAATTAATCCGAGGGCGAGTGCGCCTAATCCAATTCCTAATCCCCACTGAAGAAGATGATTATTACTTTTCGCTGTATTCGCGGCAGATTGCGCAGCTGATTGTGCGGCTGCGATACTTGCAGCGCTAGCTGGGTCTAAAGAGGTTGCGGTCGAACTCGCTGCTAGGGTTCCCGCTCCGCCGCTTGAAACCGGCGCTACTGCTGAAACTGAGCCAGCCGTACTCGTAACAGGATTTGCTGTTGAACTTGTTCCTGTCGTGGAAGCAGGTCCGCCTCCGCAGCCTACTAAAAAAACTCCTAGTGCCGTTGTGAGTGCTACAGATTTTGCGATACGATTTGCTTTCACTTTAGATTCCTCCTTGTAAGAAGCGCCGAAAGATTCTGCCATCGGGTCGTGCTTCTTATTTATTTCATCTGAGACTTTTGGCCTCAGTCTTAAATAGAGCAAAGATCGTGCCAACCCCTTCTGTCCTTAGCACATTGAAATGATTAGGTTTTTTAGAGATTCATTCATCGTTTTTTGGGACATAGGTGTCCGAGATTGGGAATCCAATGTCCCAGTTTTGCGACGGCTGAGGCGCAGGCGTCAAGCGACCTCCTCGATTTTTTTTCAGTCAACGTAGTGTGCGACTACGCCTCCTTCAAAAAAAGTCTGCGGTGGCCGCTTGCCACCTACGCCTCAACCGTCGCTGAGAAAAATAAAAAAATGTCGGATTGAAAAGCGAAACGTCTGGCAGGGAACCTTTTCCCTGTCAGACGCTCGTGTGGTGTGTGGAGTATGAGGTAAAAATTTTAATTTGGATTAGGTACCGTTTTGACGACGGTCTTTTGAAAGAAATCGTCGGCTGCTTTTAAAACTTCAGAACTCGCAGGTACCGGATTGCTGAGAGGAGCAACCTGAATATCTGAGCCATCAATTTGATTTTGCAACACACTTCCGACGATATTGTATTTTTCCTTATTGGTGGATGAATCGTAAACTTTCAATCCCCATTTCGTTAAAATTTCGTTCGTCAGTTTGGTATTTTCTTCTGCAGCTTTTGTTTTTCCTGCATCGCTAACTTTCGCTCCTGCTTCTGTGGGAGTCCATTTTCCATTTTTTAAAGTCCAAAGAATTCTCCCATCGTCAGCAATAGCTTCAGTGCCATCGTCGCTGAGTTTTAGATGAATATATTCTCCGTTATCTCCTAAGACTTGAAGTCGCTTACCTTGCCAGCCCCAGTCTACTATTTGAGGTTCGGCATCAACAGATCCAGTCGAACCTGAATAGCTAATGCTTGTTTGTGTCTGCGTTGGCACGAACGGAACAACACCGGGTGAAACTACGGTCGACCGTCCTAAATTTGAAAACAGTCCTGCAAGTGAAGACGAAGCGTTTGCATTTCCACCAGCTTTTTTAAATTTCGCCAAAAAATCCTTCAAGCCGTTGGGATCAATTTGTTTTCCGCTTTGGAGAGCGCTGAAAATATAATTCGCAAGTCCAGGTGCATCGGCATCTTTAACTCCTGCCGATTTTAAGTAAGCAAGAATGGAATTCATTGTCGGTAAAGTAGAAAGTTGTTGATTAGGATTTTGTGCTACCCAAATCAAATACGATCCAAAATTATTTGGATCAATCGCGCTTGCTGTCGCCGGAATATATTGTGGACCAGGCATATAAGTGAGGCCTCTAAAATTTGAATTTGCTGGAATAACTCCAGTCGGAATATATTGAGAATTAAATTCGCCTTGATTTGAATTAGATGGATATCGAAATGCACCACCCAGTGAAACCGGTATATTTCCAAAACCTAAGGAACTAAAAAACGGAGGATAACTATTGCCGCCGCCATTGCCAACTTGGCTTCTGATCTGACTTTCCGTGAGGTTCGCATTTTGATTCAGATAACCAATAAGTTCCGCATATAAAGATTGATTGGAATTCGGATTTTGTAAGATATAAAGAATTTGATCCTGAGAAAGTCCTGCCCAAGGAAATGTAGTTAACGGCATTTGGCCGGTGTTCGAGTATTGAAATGTCTCAAAACCTCCACCGCCGCCGCCAAAATTTCCGTAGGTATCGATAAGATGTTTCTTAAACGCGTCAGCTGAAGAAAAATTTCCGCCGCCGGAACTTGCTGACTGATATCCCTGTTGTACTGAAGGTAAAACAGTAACAGGACCAATCGCAGTGCCCGTTTGAATATTGGCATTTGCTGGTGGGAAATTATATTGACTGAATCCAGTGAATCCTCCGCCAGTAGCATTTGGAAATGCTTGCGCAAATCCATTTTGAACTGAACCAAATGTATAATTAGGAATTAGAGCCCAGCTTCCGTTTGCATTTTTTCCTGAAACGCTTCCATCGGAATTTACGCGATAGCCAGCGTTGATGAGTGCCTGTTTAAGAGCTTCGTTAACATCCTGGCCAGGGCGAACGAAAACAGTGATCGAACGGGTGGTGCCGTCGGGAAACTGGAGCAGATATGAATAGGCATTTTTTCCGAGATCGTTTGGATTTACACCTACTGAAACTTGACTTCCTGCAGGACTGCTTCCAATCGCAGGTGAGTAGGCAAACCAATAAATTTGTGGATCGTTTTGATCATTTTTTGCTGCACCCATTTGTCGACGAACTACGGTTGTTCTTTTTCCGTTCATCGTGGAAGTGCTTGGGTAGAGATGATAGTTATTCATCAAAACATTTCGTGGAATTTCGTGCGTTTCGCCGAGATCTGATGTTCCTTTGGCGGATCGTCCTAAAAGTGAACTTTGTACACTTGTGAGAAGGCTGTCTCCCGTGACGACTGTGTAATGTGCTTTGATCGCTTCATCAAGCGTAAGTTGATTTGTGCTTTGTGCAAAAGCGCCTCCACTTAGTAAAGTAGAAATGGCGATCCCCGCTACGATCAACCTCAATTTATTTTTAGAACCGTGCATACTTCCTCCTAGTCTCGATGATCTGCCGACCATCGACAGGTTTCTTTTCTGCGAGGATTTTCCTCGCCATAGCTAAAGGATGCATAGATCGTGCCAAAGATAACCCACCGTGAACTCATTGAAATAATTGGGGTTTATTCAAATTAAACAATAAGTTTATCGCGACACAGACTCCCCATTTGGGACAGGCAAGTCGCAGGGAGATCGGCCTTTAACAGGTGAAAACGCGTCGACCTTTTACAAAAACGGATTCGATATTTGAGGCGACAATTGAGTGAAGAAGACTCTCGTACGGAAATTTTGGATTAAAATAAACTCGCTCAGGAACATTCACGACTAGATAGTCGGCTTCTTTCCCGACTTGGAGCGTTCCGAATTGCTTTTCAGAATGAAGCGCTCGCGCTCCTCCGACGGTGGCCATCTTAAAAATATTTTCGGCCGACACACCCTTTAGCCCGTGAAGGCTGCGGCTGAGAAGGTGAGCCATGCGCATTTCAAAAAAGGGATCGAGCAAATTATTACACGCCGCTCCGTCTACGCCGAGTGAGAGGTTTAGCGCCGATAGCCGCTTAATGTCAGCGATTCCGGAAGCTAATTTCAAATTGCTCACCGGACAGTGGCTAATCGAGCACCCATTTTTTTTCAGCAGAGCGATATCCTTTTTGCTGACATGAACGCTATGGGCGAGAACGGAGAGATCGTTTAGTGAACCCACTTCGTTTAAAAGTTCAACATTCGAAAACCCAAAATGCTCTTCGATCCATTCACATTCTTTTAAATTTTCTGAAATATGGGAGTGCTGAATAAGTTTTAGTTCATTCGAAAGTCTTCCAGCTTCCCGAAGAAGTTTTTCGGAGCAGCTGAGCGCAAATCTTGGCGACAGTGTGACTTGAAGTCGCTTGTTATCAAATCCATGCCAATCCGCTAAGAGATCAAAAACTTCGGAGAGAGGATCTTTTTCGATTAACGACTTCGGGCCTTGGTCCATCAAAGCCTTTCCAATAAAAGCTCGAATGCCAGAATCGCGAGCTGCTTCAAAAACTGAATGCGTATGGCGAGTAGTGGCCATATCTAGAATAGTCGTAATCCCAAACTCGAGACATTCCCTCATTCCGGTGAACGAACTTGCATAAGCTGTTTTTTTTGTGAGCGAAGCTTCAAACGGCCAGATCTTTTTTTTCAACCAATCGAGCAGCTCTAAATTTTCGGCCGTATTTCTGGCGTGCGTTTGGATCGTATGAATATGGGTCGAAATAAAACCTGGCAAAACAAGTCGATCGATTCGCTTCGGAAAACGAGAAGGCGAGATGCGTTCAATGATTCCTTTTTTAATTTGCATCGAGCCGTAAAACGGCTTCGGTGTAAAAAGAAACGCGTTCATAAAGATTTTTGGATTTTTTTCCAAAGCCGGTTAGCACGCTCTAAAATTTTGGATTCATCGGCCACGAGAATTTTTCGGTTCTTCATTAGGCATTTACCAGCGACGTAAACCGACTCAACATCAGCGCCGGTCACACTATAAATTAAATGAGCGTAAGGATTGGTGAGTGGCGTTAAATGCGGGGATTTCAAATCGATGATGATGAAATCGGCTTCTTTTCCTGGCTCAAGGCTTCCGAGTTTATCTCCAAGCCCCACGGCCTCTGCGGATTTTCGAGTGGCTGAATCAAAAACCATCGGGCCCGGAAGTCCCGTGAGATCGCCCTCGGTAAGATGATGAATTTTTGAGATAAAATTCATCTCCGCGAAGATATCGGTATTATTATTGCTCGCCGCTCCGTCCGTTCCCAAAGCGAATCGTACTCCATTTTTTATATATTTATGAACAGGAGCGATTCCACTCGCGAGCTTTGCATTACACTGCGGATTCAGCACGACCGAAAGATTTGGTTTTGCGACAAGCGGCATATCTTCGTCCGTCAGCCATACCGAATGCGCGAGCAAGACTTGCTTACATTTTAGCAGCCCACTTTTTTCCAGGTACATTGCCGGCGTCATTTCATTTTTAGAAAGCATTTCGGTGAGCTCCCGTTTGGATTCCGCCAAATGGATCGTGACCGGAATATCGAGCTCTTTCGAAAGCGCAGCGCATTCTCCGAGAGTTTCCATCGTGCAAAGATATTGGGAGTGAGGAGCAATCCCAGGGATGATACGCTCGTGATTTTTAAATTCTTTATGAAGTTTTCGCACATTATTTAAGGCCTGCTCGACGTTTTTAAAATCTGGACCTACAAGATCCATCACCGCAGCGCCCATAAGTCCGCGAGTTCCCATTCGGTCGACAGCTCGAGCGATTTCCGCTTCGAAATAATACATATCTGCCGTGAAGGTCACGCCATTTCGAATAGCTTCGCAAAGAGCAAGTTCCGTTCCGATTCGAACAAATTCTGGGCTCACCCATTTTTTTTCTAAAGGCAAAATATAATCGAAGAGCCAGGTTTGAAGCGCAAGATCTTCGACTATTCCTCGAAATAAAGTCATCGGAAGGTGAGTGTGTAAATTAAATAGGCCGGGCGTAATCATTCCGTAACTCACATCGGTGACCGGAAAAGCTCTCGGCCGTTTTTTCCAAGGGCCCACATCAACGATTTTGTTTTTATCAACGGCTAAGAAAGCGTCAAAAAAAACATCATGATTTTTATTTGAAGTGACGAGAGCTTGAGCCCGAAAAACTTTTCCCATTTAATTAGAAGCCTGCAAAATCTTTTCTAAGAGAAGATTAAATTTTTTCTGAACGCTTTTCGTTGTTTCAATGACTTCGTGATGTGAAAGCGCCTCTTTTGTGACTCCGGTGGCAAAATTAGTGACGCAGGAGATTCCCAGAATTTCGGCTCCCATCTGAATAAGTGCAAGGACCTCCCAGACTGTGGACATTCCAACAAGATCTGCACCTAGCTTAAAGAACATTCTGATTTCTGCAGCTGTTTCATAATTGGGACCATTCACTGCAGCGTAAACGCCTTCGCTCATCTTAAATTTTAACTTTTTCGCGATTTGCAGAACTTGTTTTCGCCACTTCGAAGAATAAGCATCGCTCACATCTGGAAATCTCGGGCCTCCAAAAAGCTCAAGTCCGGTGAGAGGATTTAACCCTGTAAAATTAATATGGTCTCTAATGAGAACGAGACTGCCCGGTTTATGTTTACGACTCGTTGAACCTGCGGCATTGGTGATAATAAATTTTTTTACTCCCCAAAGCCGAAGTGCTCGAAGATTATGAACGACCTGCGTGGGCGAGTGCCCTTCAAAACCGTGAACGCGACCGGCGAGTACGATGACCGAAGTCGATCCACTTTTCCCGTAAACAAGTTCACCAAAGTGACCGACGACCGTGCTCTTAACACTGCTCGGAATGGAAGCCGTCGAAACTTTTTTGCTCTCACGAAGCGTTTTTGCAAACGGGCTGAGGCCGCTGCCAAGAACGACAGCAATTTTAGGAGCTTTTCCAAACTCCCTTTCTAAATAAGCCTTTGCTTCTTCTAGAGATGAACCCACTACACTAATACTTTACGAATGAGGGGCGATTTTGGAAAGCTTTCAATCTTAATTTGAACGGCTGTTTCGAGAACTTGTAGGCAATCATCGAGTTTCTTTTTATCTCGGTAGTAGATCTTCAGAACTTCCTGGTCTTCTTCTACCCGATCTCCCGTCTCAAACGGGTGGTAAAATCCAACGTCGTTGTCGATGATATCCGTCTTACTCTTTCGGCCGCCGCCAAGTTCCACAAGCGCAAGGCCAAGCTTTCGAACATCAAAGTGAAGGAAACCCTTTTCTTTAGCCGTAATCACTTTTGTTTTCATTTTATTTTCTTTAACGGCTTTTTCAAATTTGACCAGAGATCCGCCCTGCGCCTCGATGACGTCTTTGAACTTTTCGAATGCTTCGCCGGTCTGAATTTTTCGATCGATCGTCTTCACAGCATCTTCGGAAGCGAAGCCTGAAAAAATCAAAAATCTCTCTGTAAATTTTTTGGTGAGCTCAGTAGAAGCGGCCGGACCTTCGCCCTTTAAAATGGCGAGGGATTCTTTTACTTCGAGCCGGTGCCCGGAATAGTGCCCAAGTGGCGTATCCATTCTTGTCACAAAAACATTGCACGGAACTTCTGATTCTCGCGCGACAGAGCTCAAACTCGCGGCCAATTTATCAGTGAGCTCAAGCTTTGGTAAGAACGCACCACTGCCAGACTTCAAATCCAGAATTAAAAAATCGAGATTCTCAGAAAGTTTTTTCGACAGAATGCTCGCCGTAATGAGCGGGATGCTTTCGACCGTTCCCGTTACATCCCGAAGTGCGTAGAGAATACGATCGGCGGGAACGATATCTTTTGTTTGTCCAAGAAAACAAACGCGATGTTTTTTTAAAATTTTATAAGAATCTTCGAGTGAGCGATCAATTTTAAGGCCAGGAATACTTTCGAGTTTGTCGATCGTTCCGCCGGTATGTCCAAGCCCACGACCTGAGATGGTCGGAAAATAGAGACTCTCTCGGCAAGCAGCAACGAGGGGAGCGAGCGGAAGCGTGATTTTATCACCGACGCCACCGGTGCTGTGTTTATCAACGAAGAGTGCTCCCTTCGGAAAATTTTTATATTCAAATTGTTTACCAGACTGTCGCATGGCTTCGGTGAGTGTGGCGGTCTCTTTTTCATTCATTCCCTTTTGAAAAATAAAAGCGAGAAGCGCAGAGATTTGATAATCGGGCGGCGGAGTTCTCGAAGTGAGAGAAGAAATCCAGCCATTAATTTCATCCGCCGACAGAACGAGGCCGTCACGTTTTTTATAAATGAGGGATAATAAATCGGTCATACCAATTGAGAGAGAAAGCTTTCGCCGTGAGTGAGGGGTTTGATTTTAAAATTGTCGCAAATGGTTTGGCCTAAATCTGAAAAGGTTTCGCGGTCTTTTAATCGTTTTGATTTCGACATTTTAAATTTGGGTGAATACGCCAAGATGGGAACAAATTCCCTTGTGTGATCCGTTCCTTTATAGGTCGGATCGTTCCCATGATCAGCCGAGATAAGGAGCAGATCGTCGTCTTTCAGACAGGCAAGAATTTCACTCAAACGTTTATCGATATATTCAATTTGCTTTCCGTAACCGATCACATTTCGTCTGTGACCGTAAATCATATCGAGATCGTTTAGATTCGTGAAAATAAGTCCGGGCTGAGTTTCTTCCTTAAGCGCTTTAATGGTGGCATCGATGGCTTCGTCGTCGTTATGAGCTTCGAGAGATTTCGAAATTCCTTTGTAGTCGTAAATCGAGGGAATTTTTCCAACACCGATGGTCGAAATATGATTAGCCATCATTTTATCGAGCGCTGTTTCTGAAAATGGTGAAAGCGCATAATCTTTTCGATTGCCCGTGCGCTTAAAACTTCCGGGCTCTCCTTCAAATGGTCGAGCGATCACTCGACCTATTTGGTGAGGTGAATCAATTAAGAATTTGCGTGTGAGTGCGCAGAGATCATGAAGCTTTTGTAGTCCAAAATATTTTTCATGGCAGGCAATTTGAAAGACAGAATCAGCAGATGTATAAACGATGGGCTTTCCGGTTTTGATATGTTCAGCGCCAAGTTCTTCGATGATCACGGTTCCGCTTGCCGGTTTATTTCCTAAAAATTCGTAGCCCGTCACCTCCGTCCACTTCTTCATGAGAGTTTCAGGAAAACCATTTAAAAAAACATCGAGTGGAGTGGTCAAAATAATTCCCATCATTTCCCAGTGTCCCGTCGCGGTATCTTTGCCGCGAGATTTTTCTTTCATTCGACCGAAGTAGCCCTTGGTAGGTTTTTCTGCGCCGGCTTTTGAAAGGACTTCGAGAAGTCCAAGGTCGGAAAGATGGGGTATTTTTAATCCGTGGAGGGCTTCGCTCGTATGTTTAAGTGTGTTGGCGCCTTCATCACCATACAATGAAGCATCAGGAAGTTCGCCGACTCCTAAACTGTCGAGAATGATGAGGCAGATCCGTTTAAACCCCATAGAAACCTAAACTTAATGAATAAAACGGAGTCTTAATAGGCATTTCTGGCTGATATTAAGATGTTTTTTGATGATTTTGAGGTCGAAAAATGGGCCTTTTTCAATTGTTAAAATTGCGTTCGGAGACGGTTTTAGGTGGATTCTCAGCAGAAGACTCACTAAAAAAAAGGAACATGGGTCGAACTGGGTTCTGGGTCGGAATTTTTGCTCTTTTTTATGGGATGAGCGCGTACGGAAAAGCGCCCGATTGTATCCAAAAAATTGCCATGATTGCCGGCGATGAGACGTCGGGAATCCAAGAATTGCCCGAGCATTTTTTTGAGCAGTTAGACGGGATACTTCTGGAGCAACTTGGCCCATTCAAAAACAAAACGCTTCGAGATCTTCTTTCACGGAGCCTAAAAATTCCTTCAACTCGAAAACTTTATGAAACAGCGCGAAATTGGGCCAATGAAAACGGAACGACGCTTGGGCATGAACTTCTTCGTCTGCAAAATATTCAATTAAATTTTAGTGAAGACCAATTGGGAACCATTCCGAAAAAAGGCCCGGTTGTTGTCACGATGAATCACGGCTCAGGGATTGCTGAAACGCTTGCAATGGTAGAAATATTAAAAAAAATACGCCCGGACGTAAAAATTTTAACGACCACAATGATGAGGGGGGTTCCGGAGCTCGCTGAAGATTGTATTTTTATCGATAACAACGCGAAAACCAAAGCTGATCGAAATGCTAATATCAAAGCGATGAAAGTGCCGACCGATTATTTAAAGGAGCAGGGCGGTCTTATCATTGTTGCTCCCGCAGGAGCTGTCTCTTATTTTCAATTTTCGAAAGCCCGCATTGAAGATCCGATTTGGCATGCTACGACTGCCAAACTTATTAAAGAATCGGGGGCCAGTGTTGTGCCCATTTATTCTGATCTTGTTAATAGTTTGGGCTTTCAAATATTAGGACAGGTTCCAATCGTCAAATCGATGCTGATTCTTAGAGAGTTTTTGAATAAAAAAAATCGCATATTGTCCTTTGAAATTGGAGAAGTTTTTCCTCCTAATCGATTTAAAGACTGGGAGAACAGACGAGAAATTGTCGATTTTTTAAGAGTTCATACTTACGCTCTCGCGGCAGTCCGTAAAGCACGTGAGCGAGGGGTAGAAGCGAAGTTAAAAACGACTTCGTCACAGAAGAGTTTTTCTCCTCCTCGTGAAAAGGTGAGCGAAGACCTTCTTGAAAGCGGTCTTTCTCTTCCAACGACCCAAATACTTTACGAAACCCCCGAGTTAAAAGCTGTTTTGGTTTATGGAGACGAGATGCCGGGACTTCTGGATGAGCTGGGACGACTGCGCAAAATAAGATTTGCTGCCGCAGGTGAAGGCGTTGATGGTCCGCAAGATAACGATGAGTATGACAAATATTATTATCATATTTTTATTTGGAGTAAGGATAAAAAGAATTGGTCGTCTGTGAGAAGTCCGATTCAGGGCGCTTATCGAATCGGAAAAGTGGACGAGATTTTGGAGCAGCGAGGGATTGATGGACTTTATTCCAGCAAATTTTTAAAAATACACCCTGACCTCGTAAAGGATCTTCAGGTAAAAAAATCAACTCTTGAACTCGGAAGAGCCTTTGTCATGGAAGAATTCCAAGGCAAAACATTGTGGCCACTATGGAGAGCGATTGGCCAGTTCATCGTTCAAAATCCAAAATATGAAAACCTCATGGGTTTAGTAAGTATGAGCAATGAATATAATCCGCTCAGTCAACAGCTCGCGGTGGAATTTTTAAGGGGAGAATTCATGGATCAAGAGCTTGCAAAATATTTTAAAGCTCGTACTTCACCCAAATTTCCTTCTTTGGATTTATCTATCAGCGATTTATTGAAAAATGAAAATCTTGTCCTCGATGACGTCGATGACATTGTTCAAAGAATCGACGGAAAGCCGCTTCCCGAACTTCTTCAATTCTATACCAAATATCTCGGAGCGAAAGTCATTGGAGTTAGCGAGGATAAGGCCTTTAAAGTCCTAGATGTTGGAATTATGACCCGTATTCCTCAAACAAGAGCTGCGATCGTTCAGCGAGCCTTTGGTTCAAAAGCATTTAAAGAACTTAACGCCCTTTGGGATGCAAAGTACGGGCCACGGGGAGAAGACGGTAAGCGAAAAAATTCGTCTTTTAATTAGCTCGTCTTCTGAAGCGCAATATCCAGACTCGTACCCTCGACATCAAACGTTTGAACTAAGGGTAAGTTCACGACGCCCTTTATTTCTAAACTGACGGCCAAAGTTTGATCTTTAATATAAGACGAAAATTTATGAATCGCCTCGGCTAAATCGGCTTGCTCCGGGCCTTTGGTGGCCATTTGAAGTTGAATACGATCGTCGAGTTGAAGTTTGGAATCTTTTCTGAGTTTTTGAACTCGGTTCACCACTTCTCTAGCGAGCCCTTCGAGCTCTTGATCGCGATCAACAGAAATATCGAGAGCGACAATGATCGTGCTCGAAGCCGTGGCGGGCATTTTTCCAGCGACCGGTGTTCTAAAAATTTTGACATCATCTCCGCCAATATCAAATCCAGCGAGTGAAAGTTTTTCACCCGCGTCGAGTCTTTGGATATCTGCATATTTTAATTGAGCGATGGCTTTTGTGATCTCTCCCATTTTGGGTCCCACTCGTTTTCCGAGTGTTGCTCCGTTTGGTTTTGCCAGGAGAGATACAAAAGCTTCTTCGTCGTTTCGGTACGTGGTTTTTTTAATATTCAGCTCGCTCTTAATGTATCCCTCGAGAGGTTTTAGATTGTCTAAATGTTCTTGTTTCCGATGAACGATGACGAATTCTTTCAGCGGCACTTTAATTTTTAGTTTATTTTGATCTCGAAGATTTCGGCCGAGGAGAAGAACTTCTTCAAGTATTTGAACTCCCTCTTCGAGAGCTTTATTAATTTGCTCTATTTGAGCGCGCGGATAGTCGTCTAAGTGGACGGACTCTTTTGAAGCGTTTCCAGTGAGGAGGAGATAAAGATGATCGGCTAAAAACGGGGTGAAAGGTGCCATCATTTTTGAAACTGAAAGTAGAACGTAATGAAGAGTGTCGAATGCATCGCGCTTATCTTCAGAAAAGCCTTCTTCCCAGAATCGAGAACGATTGAGGCGAATATAAGTATTGGTGAGTTCCTCGATAAAAAGGAGAAGTGCGGGAACGACATTATAGAGATGATATTCCTGCATCTCTTTTTCGATCGATGCCAGAAGTGACTGAAGCCGTGAGATCACCCACTGATCCAAAATATTTTTAGGTTTCGGAACTTGTGTGAGTGAACGTGGTTCAAACTTATCGATCTTTGCGTAAGAGTCGAAGAATGAATACGCATGCCACCATTTGAGCATGACTTTTCGAACAATCTCTTTGACTCCAGCTTCGCTGAAACGAAGTTCTTCGCCGCGGATGACGGGAGAGTCGATTAAATAAAGCCGGAGAGCATCCGCGCCGTGCTTACTCATCACATCGTTTGGATCGGGATAATTCTTTAATCGCTTACTCATTTTTTTGCCGTCTTCGGCAAGAATGAGTCCGTTCACAATCACGTTTTGAAACGGGGGCTTATCAAAAAGAATCGTTCCGAGAA
Source organism: Bacteriovoracaceae bacterium (assembly GCA_028287765.1). Lineage (GTDB taxonomy): Bacteria > Bdellovibrionota > UBA2394 > UBA2394 > UBA2394 > JAQBPA01. Next base: position 311 of record JAQBPA010000248.1, on the reverse strand, counting down.
CAGAGAGTGTATAAAACCAGCCGCGAGTTTGGTCGAGACCTTCGCCAATAAATTGAGCGGGAAAACTTTCTTCAAATTCTTTTTTATTTTCGAAAGGATAATGCTTTTGCGCGTACGGCATCGCACCACTTTCAAACCAACAATCGAGCACTTCGGGAACGCGTTTAAACTTTTTGCCATTTTTTTCAATGATCAGGTCGTCTAAAAATTCACGGTGGATATCTTTGAATTTTTTTCCGGTCAAAGTTTCGAGTTCTGAAATACTTCCGAGGCAAAAATATTCTCGTTTATTTTCAGGTTCTTCAAAGGCT
>JAQBPA010000156.1 GCA_028287765.1 Bacteriovoracaceae bacterium | reverse complement strand
AAAGGCATTCCCACCATAAATGTTGTCTTTTTTTTTCTGACTTACTAGAAAGACACGGTTATGAAAACATCACCACAAGCTAAAAAAATTCGTCTTGCGATCGTTGGCGTCGGAAACTGTGCCAGTTCGCTTATCCAAGGTCTTGAATATTATCGAAAGGCTTCAACCGACGTTAAAGAGAATCATGTCGGTCTGATGCATTACGATCTCGGCGGTTATACGCCTGAGTCGATTGAAGTCGTTGCGGCTTTTGATATCGATAAACGAAAGGTTGGCCAGCCTCTCGAAAAAGCGATTTACGCTCTTCCAAATTGTACAAAAAATATTGTTGCAGAAATTCCTGCGACTGGAATTACCGTTCAGATGGGAACAGCTTTAGACGGAATTTCTCCCCATATGGATGATTATCCAGAACATCGGGCGTTTCGTCTTTCATCGGAGAAGCCGGTGGATGTTGTTAAAGTTCTTAAGGATACCCAAGCAGAAGTTTTAGTTTGCTATCTTCCTGTCGGCAGTGAAAAAGCTGTGCGATTTTATGCTCAGGCATGTCTGGATGCCAAAGTAGGTATGGTGAATTGTATGCCTGTTTTCATCGCTTCTGATGTCGAATGGGCTCAGCGGTTTAAAGATGCTGGCGTTCCAATTATTGGCGACGATATTAAAAGCCAAGTGGGCGCGACGATTGTTCACCGGGTCCTTACTAAATTATTTGAAAACAGAGGCGTTCAGCTCGAACGTACTTATCAATTAAATACAGGCGGAAATACGGACTTCTTAAATATGCTCAATCAAGAGCGATTAAAATCGAAGAAGATTTCCAAAACGGAAGCTGTTCAGAGCCAATTAAAAACTCCGCTTGATCCCGAAAATATCCATATCGGGCCTTCGGATTACGTTCCTTTCTTAAATGACAATAAGCTTTGCTTTCTCCGAATGGAAGGCACGGGCTTTGGTGGAATTCCACTTCATTTAGAAATGAGACTTTCTGTCGAAGATTCGCCGAATTCCGCTGGAGTTGCGATCGATGCCGTTCGTTGCATTAAGCTTGCGCTCGATCGAAAAATTTCTGGCGTTCTCAAATCGATTTCTTCTTATACGATGAAACATCCGATCCTTCAGTTCTCCGACTCGGAAGCTCATCAAAATGTGGAAGACTATATTGCCGGTCGTCTCGACACCTAAGCCGGCAGCCGATCAAATCGATGCGGGCCGATTAAAAGGCTCGCCGTTTTTAAGTCAGACCATTGTAACGTGGTGGGTTCGTGAGTTCATGAAACCCATTGAAGACGTCTGCGTAAAATATCGCATCACTCCGAATAAGATCACGACGATCGGCTTTGTTTTGACATTATTTGCGGCGTCACTTCTCGCAACGAAGCATCTCGTACTTGGTGGCTGGATGGTGATCATCGCGGGTTGTTTTGATTTTTTTGATGGGCGAGTGGCGAGACGGATGAACCTGTCAACTATTTCAGGCGCTTTTTACGATTCTGTTTTAGATCGATATATGGACTCAGCCGTTCTTTTTGCCCTGGCATATTATTTTCGAGCGTCTTGGTTTCTTCCGGTCATCTATCTCGCCATTCTCGGAAGCGCGACGACTCCTTATATTCGTGCGAAATCTGAAAGTTTGGGAATTGAAAGTTCAGGAGGGGCGATGCAGCGACCCGAGAGAATTGTTTTTATTGGCCTCGGCTCGGCGTTTTCGGGATATTTGATGATTCTTTTTTACCCTTTTCAAAAGGCAGGTGAAGAAATGCCTCCGTATCTGTTGATGGTTTCTCTCTGCATTGTTGCCTTAATGTCAAATAAAGTTGCGCTTCAGAGATGTATCTCGACCTTTAAACTCTTAAAATCAAAAGAATCCTAAATTTTCGTGAGAAAAAATCCGCATGGGGATAATCTTCTTTTAACAAGGAAGGTAATTCAAGATGCTGAATTTTTTATTTGTCATATCTTTGGTAGCAGCTGGTGCTGCGAGTGATGGTTCTCGAAGTCTCTCCGATACGGGAGTTTCGTTGGGAGCTGATACGACCGGTAATGCTGCTCCCGTTAAAAATTCCAAAATGCTCTTCACCGTTTCGCCGGTAGTTTCGGGTTCATTTACTTCGTTTCTTATTCAAAATATTGTCGCGCTCGAAAAGGTGATGGAAGGCGTGAATGAAAACAATGAAGCTGAAATTCGAAAACGAGACCCCCAACTTCGAAAAATCGTTTCTTCTATTCTCGATTTAGAAGCTCTGGGCAGAGCCGCACTCATTACTCACTGGGATGCTCTTGGTAAGACGCCCGCGGGAAAAAAACAACGAGATCGTTATATGAAACTTTTTCATGAGTTAGTTGAAGAAAATTATATGGAGAAGATTCGAGTCTATATCGGTGGAAACTATAAAATTACTTTTATGGGTGAAAGCCAAACCAAAAAAGGAACTGTGGCCGAAGCAAAGATTAAGAAAAAGGACGCCGATCTGATGGTGGATTTTTTGGCGGTGAAGCGCGACGGAGCTTGGCACATGATCGATACAAAGCTCGACGATACGTCGCTCGAAGAGACCTATCGAGGAAGTTTTAATCGGATTATTAAAAAACATGGGGGTTTAAAAAACGGATTTCCAGAACTTTTGAAAGTGATGGAGAAGAGATTAGCGGAGCTTAAAAAAGGAAAGGCAACAAAACTGTGAAAGAAAAACGATGCCATTTTTTTTCAGCGGCATCATTGGCGGGCTATTTAGCAGTCGCCGCTCTTCTTTCAGGTTGTGAAAGTAGCAAGCAGCCGCTAACGAATACACCTTCGCATGCATCCCTTCCTGCACCCACCCAACAAGTAAAGGCCAAAGAGAACTCGTCTCAGATTCCAGCCTTTCTGCAAAAATTTCCACATGATGCTTATCATAAACTTTTAAGTGGAAATCAAGTCGTCGGAAAAACCGTGTTCCATTGGAGTGTCGATCAAGACAAACTTCGCTTTGACGAAGATTCAGACATGAAAATTACTCTCTTTAAAAAATCTCAACTTATTTCGACCGAAAGCAAGACTTGGACGAATGCAAAACTTGAAATTCAGAAGCTTCTTTTTAAAATGAAAAGTGACAGTGCATTTATAGAAATTTCTGGCGAACGACTTTCTAATCAACTGCAACTAAAAATTACCCAAGCGGGGCAAACTCAAACAAAAAGTCTTGCGATCGAAGAACCCACGCTAATGAGTTCGACAATCAGACCTTTTTTACTGATGAAGGGTCTTCCTAGCGAGCCGTTAGCTCTAAGTCCTTTGATGCTAGAACCTTCAGCACTTACGACAGTGCCTGTAAGTCTTAAGGTTTCTAAAATGCGAGCGGATCTTTGGAAAGTGGATTTTACGTATCTTCAGCATCAGATGCTCAGTGAGATGACTGGAAATGGAAGTTTGTTATCAGAAAAATCTGATTTTGCGGGTCTTTCAATCGTGGCAAAGCCAAGTTCTGCGGCTGAGCTTAAAAATTTATTTTTGGAAGGCACTCAAAGTGATCTCGTTGAACTCGCAAAAGTTCAGTTTCCAACGCTCCTCCATTCTCAGCAACTGAAGAAACTCTCGGTTAAAATTTCAGGCGTTGATTTACATACATTTGAGCTGAATCGTCATCGACAGACTTTAAATGGCGATATCTTAACGGCCGAAGTGGAAAACCTTCCTAAAGAAACACTTCCCGTTCAATCGCTTGTTGGACAACAAAATATAGAAATTTATTTGCAGGGTGATGCGATGACGGAAGTGTACGACCCCGTTATTCAGAAGCAGGCGAGAGAAATTGTGGGGACGGAATCCGATCTTTGGAAGCGAGCACTTTTAATTAAAGATTTTGTTTATCGAGAGTTAAAAAAGGAAGCAACGATTTCGATTCCAAATGCTCTAGAAATTTTGCAAACCAAAAAAGGGGATTGTAATGAGCATGCAGTTCTTTACACTGCGCTCGCAAGAGCTGCCGGCATTCCCACTCGACCGGTCGTTGGACTAGTTTACAGCGGGAGCTTCAACGGTGGTGCCGGATTTTATTATCACGCGTGGGTTGAAGTTTTTGCAGGCAAAGAATGGGTAGCCATCGATCCCACTTGGAATCAGGTCCCAGCAGACGCGACTCACTTAGCATTCGTAGAGGGTGGACTTGATCAACAAGTGCAAGTCACGTCTCTAATGGGAAAGATTAAACTAAGCCTGGTCTCTTCGTTCTGAAGTCCGCGGTAACTTTTGTTGAATGGGGATTTAGAAAATGGGCTTTATCGACTGCGTGGGAGGGTCGGCGGACCCCCCGATGACCTGCGCGGGACTCATTTGCACAAATTTTCTCACGTGCGCTTGGCACCGGGACCCTCCCACGCAGTCGCGCCCATTTTCTAAATCCCCATTCAACAAAAGTTAGGAATCATTTCGTTTTAAATTTTTGAGAGAAGTATTCTGTTTCGACTTTTTTAGATCTTTCGCGCTAGGCTTCGAACATTATGGCCAGCAAACCGAAACTTCTTCCGTTCTCGTGTCAAAGTTGTGGTGCGGCGTTTCCGAAATGGATGGGGAAATGCACAGAATGTGGAGAGCTGAATACGGTCGTAGAAAATATTCGCGCTGCATCGGCTGTCGCTTCTAAAATTTTTAGAGTTCGGGATTTAAAAGCTGAAGAAGAATCTCAAAAAAACTCTCTCTCCATTCCTTATCTCGATCGTGTTCTGGGTGGGGGACTTCCCGGAGGAACGGTTGTACTCCTTGCTGGAGAGCCTGGTATTGGAAAAAGCACGCTTCTTTTTCAAATGGTTCTGAAGCAAAAAGAAAAAGCGCTTTATGTCTCCGCCGAAGAATCGGTGGAGCAAATTGCGAGACGCTTTCGCGCACTTGAAAAAAATGTGGCTGACGATCTTTTTGTCATCTCTGAAAATCGAGTGACGGAAATTTTAAAACAAATCGAAGTTTTGAAACCCAAGATTGTCGTCATTGATTCGATTCAAATGATGATCGCCGAAAATGAAGATCGTGCACGTGGCGGAATGGCATCTCTTCGTGAAACGACTGAATCGCTTGTCCAGCGTGCAAAAGAGCTTGGAATTACTCTCTGGATTGTAGGGCATGTAAATAAAGAAGGGGATATTGCCGGACCCAAAACTTTAGAACATCTCGTCGATACGGTTCTTATTTTTTCTATGGCCGAAGATGCTCGACTTCGAATTCTGCAAGTTCAAAAGCACCGATTTGGAAGGTCAGGAGAAGTTGTTCTGCTTGAAATGAGCGAAAGAGGTCTTCACGAAAAACAAGAGAGTGATTCTTATTGGGTTCATACTAAATCCGAAAAAGTTTCCGGATGCGCGCTTGCTTCGATTTTGATGGGAAGCAGAGTTCTTTGCGTTGAAGTTCAAGCGCTCGTTGTAGATAGTTATTTTCCTTCGCCTCGAAGGAACTCGTCAGGTTTTGATATCAATCGCCTCTATTTAATTTTGGCTGTGCTTGAGAAGCGTCTTAAAATTCCTTTTTCAAGATCTGATGTTTATTTGAACGTCGTAGGTGGTCTCAAAATTTCAGATCCAGGTGCAGATCTTGCTGTTGCGGCCGCACTTATTTCAGCGCATACCGAAAAAGCGATTTCAACGGGCGCCGTGTTTTGTGGAGAAATTGGTTTGACAGGAGAGCTACGATCGACGACTGCAATGGATGATCGTTTTCGAACGACTGCTCAAATGGGATATTCGGAATGGTTCAGTGCCCCCTGGAAGGCTCCAAAGCCTGAAAATGTGGCGAAAAACCTCAAAGCCCACTCTTTTGAGCAAGTCGAACGAGCGCTTGGTTTTTTGGTCTAAAACCCTCTATTTAACAAAAAGGCCCCTCATTAGCGTTTTTATGGGTAACGAGCTAAAATGGAGAGTGTTTCAATTAAGGGGATTCTGGGTTGCGATTTCGATCGTCTTTTTACCTTTGTCGCTTAGCGCGGTGAGGCCGGAGCGATCTCATGAAAATGAAACGATTTCGATTCCGACAGAGCTTCGACTCAAAGTCGAATTTTGGAAAGCCATCTACACCAAATATACCACGACTCAAGGTCTGCTTCATGATGCAGAAGACTTGAGTGTTATTTATGACGCGATTGAACTTCCAAGAAACGGAAGTACAACTTCTGCTGACGAACTTCGTTATAATATTCGTGAAAAACTTTTTAATATCGTTCGTAAACGAGGTGAAAATCTCACTCCAGAAGAGAGAAAGCTTCTGGCGCATTTTCCTCCGGGAACGACCCGCACTCGACTTCTTCAGGCAACCGAAAACATTCGTTTTCAATTAGGACAAGCCGATCGTTTCAAAGAAGGAATTATTCGATCGGGATATTATTTAAAACATATCGAGAAAATTTTACACGAAGAGGGGCTTCCTGATTTTATTAAATATCTTCCGCACGTCGAATCTTCGTTTCAAGAATATGCCATTTCAAAAGTGGACGCGGCCGGCCTTTGGCAGCTGATGGAAGCGACGGGTCGGGGTCTCGGACTCAAAATTGATTACGCTGTCGATCAGCGCCTAGATCCTTGGCTTGCAACGGAAGCGGCTGCGAAACATTTAAAGCGTGATCGAAATTTTTTAGGTACATGGCCCCTGGCGATCACGGCCTATAATCACGGACCTGGTGGAGTTCAAAAAGCGGTACAGACTCTGGGAACAACAGATATTTCGGATATTGCGTTTCGATACACAAGTCCTACTTTTGGTTTTGCTTCTCGAAATTTTTACGCGCAGTTTTTGGCGGCCGTTGAAGTGGCGAGTAATTATCAAAGATATTTTGGAGAGCTTCCC
>JAQBPA010000151.1 GCA_028287765.1 Bacteriovoracaceae bacterium | reverse complement strand
AACTCATAGATCGGCAGCAACATTTCTTGGCCAAAAGCATATTTTGTATCCCCGCGAAACTGGCGATTCAAATATCCGCGAAGATTATCTCCGCCAGCCATGAGTTCAATATAGTAAGGAAGCGTTTTTCCCAGCTGAATCGAAGCTCGTGTCGTAAAATTGGCCTTATCGTGTAAAAAAGCAAACGCTTGTCTGAAGTTCACCAATTGTTTTGTGTAGTCATAATCGCTGAAATAGCGATCGTCTGAGAATTGAGTTGAAAATTTTACGTCTGTCCCATCTTCAATCCCACTATAAGTATTCATTTTTTTGAAGTCGAATTCGGCTACGACGGCGATATCATTTCCACGATCCTCGACGGGATCCCGGTCATCGCGATTAGGATCCGAGAAGCGAAGTCGCTGTCTAATTTTTCGGTAGTAAATTCCAAGAGATGTTGTGACATGCTCCGTCCATCTCACTCCCGGTAAAAATGTAAAGCCGGATTCGGTCACTCGAACTTTACGCGTTTCGATCCGGTCCTTGTACTCCGCCATATCGTCCACTCGCGAAATCCCATCGAGCGCGAGGGTCATTTTCGTACCAAAAACATCAGGATCTCTATAACCAATCGCAATTCTTTTGACGTCTGGACCCCAGTCTCCAAATACCGCCATTTTTTTTAATCGACCAAAAAGGTTCGTTTCTCCCACTACCCCTCCAGCAGAAAATCCGGTTTGAGAATAAGAAAAAGAAGGAACCGTAAACCAAGTTGTTTTTTCTTTGACGGTAATCGTGATCACACGGCGCATCGGATCCGATCCCCGACTGGTAGAAATTTTTACATCTTCAAAAACGCCGCTAGAAGCAACAGCCTTTTTCGAATTTTCGAGCATTTTGTTTGTAAACTCATCGCCTTCATTCAGTTCCGAAATTCGGAGAATAGAATCTCGGCTCGTTTTCTCATTTCCCGTAACATTAATTTTTTCGATGATTTCAGCCGCCATTAAAACAGAAGCATGAGAACTAAATAAAAAAACAAAGCTGTAAAAAAAATTCTTCAAATGATTGTCCTTTTTGTTATTGGGCTCGAATTGGAATCGTAAAATATGTCGCTTGGTTTCCAATCGAAGCTTCGCAAATGATCCACTTTGCGTCCGGAGAACGCAAGATCTTGCCTGCCCAAACCGAATTTTGTGGGTCTATGCCTTCCCACTTCGAAAAAGAAGTCTTATCACTCACACTCGCGCATCCCCAAACACCTTTTGCCGGACCAATCGCCTTAATATCGATATCGCTACCCACTGATTCTCCCGGCTGAGGAGACAAAAGATCGAACGAAGGAGAGCGGCCTTTTACGACCAAATTAATTTTTCGAACGGGATCGATTAAGAATACATTTCGAGATTCGTCGAGGTAAGCCACTCGCCAAAAAAGTGTAGCGCTTTTATCCCAAAGTCTTTCAATCGTAACCGATTTAGTAACAGCCACGGTCGAGAAGAGCAGATTTGAAAATCGATTATTCGTTGAGAGCTCAAGTCGGTAAGAGTGAGCGTCGGGCCCCGCCTGCCAATTGAGCTGTAAATCTTGAGTCCAAGGATTGAGTTCCAGATCAACATCTCCAAACTGAGAAGATACAATTACAGGACGCTTCGCCGATTTAATTTTGGATCGATACGTTTCTAAGTTTTGTACTTCAATTTGTCCAGTCTCCGTGCCGCCGCGCCAGAAAAAATTTCCAACCCTTAAATCTTTTATTTCCCAGAAGTGGAACTTTGACTGACCTTTTTGAACGATCTTAGAAAAAATCGGATCTGAAGCGAGTATAAAATTTGGTGGTCCCGACCAATTCACCCGAAAATTCGGAAGAGCATCGTCGGAGCTTAAAAGAATTAAAGATTTTTTATTTAAGGGAACAGCAAAGGAAATTTCGGCACCTTTGGGCTTAAGAGAAACTTTTTCTACATCGGATTTTTTGTGAGCCTTCGAAGGCTTTTGCACCTCGTGAAGAGGGGGTGCGCTCACTTCAGGTGAAGCTTCGGAGGTATTTGACGGAGGTACAGCCGCCGGAGTTTCCATTTTAGGTAAGACCGAATCTAGTGGTGCCGTTGATTTAAAATCGGCGAGATCAGGAGATTCGTTTGGGTTCGGCTGATTGAAAAAATAAAGTGCAGCGGCAGTGACGAGACTTAAAATTCCAAGGCCTATCCAATATTTCCGGGATAATTTTTTCCTCTGATTTGAAAGCGGTAAAGCAGAAAAAGTTTTTGGATCTAAGAGAAAAGTTTTAAGGATGAGTTGGTACTGCGCAAGTCCTTTTTTCTGGAGCAAGGCTTCCACGTCTTTAATCATCTCCTCGGCTGAGGCATATCGTTTTTCGACGGTGACTTCGAGAGCCTTATTTAAAATAAGTTCAAATTCTGCGCTCAAATCAGGATTTCGATTTCGCGCTGCTTCAAAAGTGCCGCGAACAGTTTTAAACCAAACGGTCGTCGTTGAATCTCCCTTTTTTTTAAACGCATGGGAGCGTGTGGCGAGCATATACGTGGTAAGACCTAAACTGAAAAGATCACTTCGGTGATCAACCGGCTTTCCTTCGATTTGCTCAGGCGACGAAAAACTTGGGGTGCCCACAAAAATTCCTTCTTTTGTAAGGCCGTCGTCTGAATCAAGAATCTTTGCTAAACCAAAATCAGAAATTTTAATTCCAAGCTCACTATGAACGAGAACATTGGCGGGTTTAATATCGCGATGCGTAATTTCTTTTTGATGAGCGGCTCGCAGCCCTTTAAGAATCTCAAGCGTAATCATGAGAACGATTTCTTCGGGAATCCGGTCCGTTCCGTTCACGAGTGTCGCGAGAGTGATGCCCGGCATATATTCAACAACCAAGACGGCCCGGCCTTCGTATTCTAAAAAATCGAAAACGGTCAGAATATTTGGATGCCGAAGCTGAGCGATGAGAACAGCCTCTTTTCGAAATCTCTCAACCACTTCATGTTTATTTTCTAAGTGCTCATGAAGAATCTTGATCGCGACTTCACGATTGAGAGTCGTATCGAGCGCACGGTAAACGACGGCAGTTCCGCCTTTGGCGATGCGAGTCAAAATCGAATAGCGGCCAGCAATCGTCTTTCCGACCAGACGATCGTTCGGTTCAACAATCGTCGGCTCAAATCCGGCGTCTTCTGGACGGCCTGAAAATGGATCGTCCTTAGACAAATTGCCTCCGGACGTTTCTCGAGCCAAGGTCTGAAAATTGCTTTGAATTCATTGCAACTCCAGCCTACACTGAAGCAGTGTTTCGAATGAAGCTTTGGATACTGTCGTTCTTGTTTTTAAGTTCAATTGTTTCTGCGAGCGAGCGAACCTCAGAAACTCTCGATGCCCGTCGGGGTCTCTATCGATTGCTTTCCGCCGACAGTCTTGAAAAGGATTCTTATCATTTTATTACGTCGATGCAGTTCTTCCAACAGGACGGAATGCTAAAAGACACCGAGAATTCCTCGGTTCGGGACACCAAAACGACCCTTGGATTTGGATACGCACTTACTCCTCACATTCAATTAAGCGCTAACGGCGGCTTTAATATTGCGTCACGAACACCGAGAGCAGCCGTAAACGGAGGCTCTAGCGGAACCGATGCTATCGATATAGTTCAAGGCGGAGCAGCCATTACGGGTGTGTATGATATTGGAGAATACTTACATCTCCAGTCGCGTAGATTTACGGCAGGCGTTTCAGTCTGGATAGATTTTGAAAAAATCACTCGATTTATTGATAGTCCAAATATTATTCCAACTCTTATTTTTAGTACCGACCACACCGATCACCCTGTTCTTCCCTTCCGATCGCATTTAAATTTAGGTTTTAGGCCAGCGAATGGAGCTCGGTTTTATAAAGATTCTGCTCCCGTTAAGGATTATGACCGCTTTGTAACGGACACTTTAAATTCCTGGGCTTGGACTGCTGGCCTTGGAATTGAATTCCCAACTCGTGTCGTTAATCCCTCCGCAGAAATGCATATCGTAAAAACGGCGAATTCAAGTTTTGCCAGCACTCCGAAATGGGTCACCTTTGGACTTAAAGGAAGACCTTTTCCGACACGAAATATCGAAATATTTGGAGGCGCGGATATTGGGCTAAGTTCTTTCAAAGCAACTGCTGCGGGGCAAAAGCCGGACGCGCCCGTAGTTCCGCTTTGGAATGCTATTCTAGGATTTTCGGTCAGTCAGTTTGGACTTAAGGAAACAGAAACTTCCGTGAGTACGGCTGAATACAATGATTTGAAATCAAAAGTCGCCGAGCAAGAATCCGTACTGCAAGGGCTAAGAAAAGATATTGAATACAATATTCTGCAGGGACGAGTGGTCGATGCCATTACAAAAAAACCTTTATCACACGTGATTATTAGTTTTCCTGA
>JAQBPA010000123.1 GCA_028287765.1 Bacteriovoracaceae bacterium | reverse complement strand
TGAATCGCCCTATCCATTTTCCCAACTCAAATATGTTCAAGTCGTACCCGGAATAAAAAAGAACCAGGATCGATTTGTGGTGATCGCGGGTTATTCGCCATCCACCGATAAAAATCTGCCAGAAAATGTACAGGCGGGGGAACTTACCAGCACAAGTTTTCGGATGGTTCCCGTTTATCAAGATAATGATGCAAGGCTGAATGTAGAAAAATCAGCTGAGAAGAAATTAGTTCCGTCGGAAGTAAACAGTCGCGAATTATCAAATCGGTTAGCGGTTGATCAAGATGGCAATTTTTATTGGGTGGTTAAACCTGAGATTGCCAATGACGATCCAAAATTTCGCTTGCTCGATCTTTTTCAAAGCAAAGAGGTTTATCCGAACGGCAGAAATAAAGGCCTCAAAATATCTTACGGAGACGATGCCAAGAAAGCTGGCCTTGCCGTTGAAGAAGAACCCGAATCTGCACGGCCAGACAATCCGTGGCATATTCTTGCAAAGCCCGATTTAAAGAGATTTACGGAATATAATTTTGACGAAAAAAATCTAAAAAAACTTCAGGACGAATCCAAGGCTTATCCGCTGCTCGCAGAAACTTTGGATGCTACTGCAGATCCAACTCGTCCTCCGATACACCAAGTTATTATTGTGACTGACGAGCAAAAGGTGTTCGTGAAGCAACTTATGCTTCAACACTACACTCATCGGGATAAAGGACTATTTAGATACGAAAATCAAAAATTGATGGTTTCGATTTTTGATCCTAATCACGCGACACAACACGACGTATTACAAAATCTCACCGATCTTGCCGATAATGAGTGGAGAGAGAGGGCTATTTTAATTGCCGATGCAGCGGATCTCGAAAAATCCCTGCGTCCTGGGGGAGAAGACACAGAAACTTTAAAGGGTTTAGTGGAGAGTAAAGATATTTCTGATCCTTCGGACTTGCCTCATATTCTCGATCTTTTTTCGAGGGAAGGCCGAGTCGGGAGCTACCAAGAGTTTGATCAAACTCCGTCTACGGTTCATCGCTTTTCAGAAATCATTTTGGCTACTCCCACAGAATGGGAACGTTTAAAGAAATCCGATGAAGGTTCTGGATACAATTTAGAGTCTCGATTCGCAATGAACTCAGAATTCTTGCATAGCAGCTGGAGAGTATGGCCGGCAGAGACTTCTAAGTCCAAACCAGAAATCCAACGTTTCCTCATTCAAGCTGCATCACCTCTCGATTATGACGTTTTTCCTGAGCCACTCGATACACTTGAAAAACTTTCGGACCCCAAAGTTCCCGCTTCCCATAAAATTTATATTGTGCCCGCGGAACTAAAACCACTTTTTATGAAAGTTTTATATCGATCTTATGCTGCAAAAAACGACCAAGCTCGAGGAGAGCGAAAATGGAGCCAATATAATACACATTTAAAAGTTTTTCATTTTGATAAATATGATGCGACTCAAAAGAACGTCTTTTTAAACTATCGGGCCATGCATCGATCGGCAACTGACGACCGAAGTATTTTGATTGCCGACCTTGAAGCAGTCAAACAGACAGGTCGACCGATGCCCTCAGAAGGAGCAGAAGGTTTTTTAATCAATGACCCGGCACTTAATCGTAAAGAAGAAAATGGATTCGTCGACGAACCCAAAGGAATGGCTAAACAAATTCCACCGCATGCCCTTTGGATTTTTGATACCGAGGGTCAAAGAATTTCCACTCACGATTATGAAAAATTTAAACAATCTGATCGAAAAATTTCGACCCTCCTCATAGGAACAGAAGAAGAATGGGAGGCCATTCAAAATGATTTGCAACTCGAATCTAAATTCGGTTTGGCAGAACAATATCAAGTTGCGCGACTCTCTCCTCGGTCCGACACCGTTCGCCGAAAACTCGTGAACCAAATTTTTCAGCGACCTGAAATCTCGGCACTTAACTACCGCTGTGAATTCGATAAAACATTGCGCGTATCTACTCTCGATCCTCAAGCTCAACTCACAGCGTATCTTGTCAATCGAACCGAACTCTTAGCTCAGCAGCTTGGACAAGAAAGCACGACCGCTTTCATGAAAGTTTTAAGTGAACTCACGCGATCACTTGTTGAAGATCAAATTTTTCGCCGCACTAAGCTGATGGAAAAATCGTTTATTGAGCGGCTTCTTACAAGAGTTTTTAATATCCCGTTAAATCTTCTGACGCTTGCACCCGATGATCCGCAGGTTATTTTAAATAATAAACGAGAGGCCGCTTTTGCTCTCCAAAACGCGGGCTACCTCGGGCCTCTGGAATTAAAATATCAATTCATCGAAGCGCTTTCCGCACAAATTCATGGCGGAGATTCTGGAAGAAACGTTCAGAGTTCAGTGATTATTTACGGGGATACTTCCACTGGAAAAACTTTTCTCGTCGAAACTCTTTTTAAGGTTCTCAAACTTAAACTGTACGATCGTTATAATCCGAATGACGAAGCTGCGAATGCGATGATCGTCAAAGTGCCAGATATCGACCCTGATGATATCGATGAAGAAATTGAACATATCGAGAACTTTCTCAGTCTGCCTCAGGGATTTCGCGGATATTTATTTTTTGATGATATCCATAAAGCTCGAAATGAAGTGGTTCTTCAAAAATTGATCGGGTTTCAAAATCGTCTCTTTGAGGCCAAAGACGGAATGCTCACGGTGAAGTCTATCACTACCCAAGAGGAGCGAGAAATTACTGTGCGAAATATCACTCTTATTGAGTCCGTAAATCCGCCTCAAGACGCCGACAAAAGAAAGCGATTTGCCGCGTCAAACTCCGACGTCGATATGATCGTCGCGGCTCTTTCTCATAAAGATTTTCCGCTCGAGCGATCTTATGTGGCGAGATGGACAGACATTTTAAACGTAAGCAAATTTCCGATGGATGCTAAGGGGCCAGCACTTCACGAAAAATTAAGAAAATCAGCCAGGCATGATTTTAACCTTCACGATCGTCTGACCATTATTGATCCTGAAGTCGTCGCGCTCGTGACAAAAAACTTTCCGGAAGCCAATGCACGGGAATTTCTTTCTTCGGCTGCAAATCATTTGCTGCAGGTTGCAGACCGACAAAATTTAAAAGATCGCAAGGTTTCGGTGGTTGTACCGGCTGACCGTCTTGACACCAATTCTCGAAAAGCTCCGAGTGAAAATTATGCACGCAGTTCTTGGGAAGGGTCGGGCCTCAATAGTTCGCTCATTGGAAAATTTGTGGCTGAGTCCATGACAGCGCTTCCCGTAGATCAAAAAAGTTTGGATGGGCGACTTATTTTACTTTCATTGATGGTGGATTCGTTCCGAACTTATTTTTATGAGTCGCTCGTCGAGGCCATTATGCAGGATATCGATTATGCCGAAGATCCTACGATGCGTGCTCAAATTCTCGGCCCGTTTTTGCACGCCCTTACGGCTAATCTAGAAGAGCGGCCGACAGTTCCTCTTAAACTATTAAATTTGGACCCCTATGACTTCGGTTTATCCAATCGAACCGCACGAGATGGATTTAACGATGCACTTCGTCGAGCAGAATGGACGGATAAAAGTGGAGAGAATTATTTTCCGGTTCTGTTTGCCGATGAATTCAGTCAGGACTTTGATGTTCGAAAATTAACTGAGCCGAGTTTTAAACAATCGGCTCAACGATCGCGTGCGCATCTTTTGGCCGACATTTCACAAAAAGCAAATCGGCTAGAAAAACAAATGATGTCGACACTTCTGCGAATTGATTCCGTTGATACCCTCCCGACAGCTGAAGAGTGGCTCTCAAAAATTGCGGATGACGATCGAAAAGAAGAATTTCAAAAGCTTGGAAAAGATACACTCAAGCTTTTTAAGGAATATTGGGCACATTTGTTTGACGAATCGTTCGTCGAAACCACTCAATCCGAAAATTATAAACAGCTTACGGGTTACGACGCTTACCGACTTTTTATGATCGCGATCGACAAAGGCATGGTGAAGATGCCGTGGGCTTCGATGCAAAATTTTTTACTTCTTGGCCTCAATCGCGTCACGGGTGATCCTGATTTTGGTCAACGACCCGCGATTCAACATTATTTCTTTGAAAGTAAGACATCGATTCTGCAGCCAAAAACTCATGATTATGTTTTTCAAATGGCTTCGAGTTCTGAAGCTTACCGACTTTGGAATGAAAATGTTCGTCGGGACAGATCCAAACAATTTAAAACTTATTGCCGAGAATTTTTATTGCAGGTGGCTAAATGAAAACTATTTCATTTCTTTTTTTAACTATTTCGCTCTGTTTCTCGTCTGTGTTTGCACACGACGGAGAGGATCATAAAAGCGGCTCAAAACCCTGCATTCATGATCTTGAAAAGCTCGGAATCTCTATTATTCATAGCGGGCGAGATACCGCTAAAGACGAAGCGGCTCTTACAGAAGCTGCTAAAGAAGTGACGGCCGTCGCCAAGGATCTCGGCCTTGCAACTCCCGATCATTTGATTGAATTCGTTCCGGGTGGTCAGCTGATGAGTTTAGCAACTTTAGGACGTCATGCGATTCCGACTTGGATTGATGGAATGAAACTTGTTCATCAGGAGTACGTCGCTGCCTTTGTTATGTAATTTTTTACGCCTGTGTGCCCGACTTGTATTTCGTTTTATAATTCTGGTACGTCGGTGAATCAACAGATCTCAATTATTAATCACGTTGCTGGCCATAATGATTATTCTTCTCATTCAGTTTTTGCACAAATTCGAAATGCCGACCCCGTTCGAGTTTCACTTGAATTCTTTGATGATATAGAAAAACTTTATCAAAACTATGATCACGATGAAGTGGCGCAGTGGATTCAATTTTTATTTAGTTTTGAACACCTTCAAGATCTTTCAAGAAATACGTTTGAAGAACCGTCGAAATTTGATCCCAGCAAAATAGTTGGAGTGAAAGGTAATCCAGAACGAATTGTTCATTCTGCTGAGCGCTACGATTCGGATCCCAAAAATCCTTATATGCGCAAAAAACATCCCGCCGCTCCTACGCCCAGCGTCCTTCAATTTTTGGTCCATAACCTTCCTGAACAAGCACCTGAATGGAAAAGAGCCTCTCTCGCTAAATACGAAAAAATGGTGCGTGTTCTTGGTTTTTACACGGCCGATAAATATTTTAACGAAGGTTGGGCAACGCTCATGATGGAAGTGCTAGCCGGGCACTCCTCCTTTTCAACGGATCAACATATGTTCGATTATATGGATCTCCTTCAAGGAGTATCGGGACGACAGAGTCTCTCGAATCCGTACTGGCTCGGACGTGAAGCTATTCGAGTAGTTCGCAAACGATTTAATGCGGGATTCGAAGAAAAGAACAAACCTGTTTTCGATACTCGTCCAGAAACTTTAGCCGCAGACCCGACTAAACGTGTTCAACTTTGGGCACGAGAAAGAGATCGAGCATTTATAGATTTTTTCCATAAAAAATTCATGAGGCCTTATCCCGACTACGATAATTTGCTTCAGTCGCTGGATAGCAATTGGATTTACGCCAATAATTATTTCCTTTACCGAAAAGCTGAGTGGAATGAGATTGACCGATCTCTCCCGCCTCCAATTGGTCCCGATGGCCAACCGCTTCCTTACGAGCAAAAAATTATTGTGAGTACTGATGCGAGTCGTATCACCTACGAAATGGCGAAAAGCATTCTCGATTTTAGATTTAAAATTCCACGTACTTCCGTGGACGATGCAAACGCATTTGGCAGGGGTGTTTTATCTCTCAAACATGAAATGGTTCTCGACGACGGATGGAGAGTTCATGGCATGCCACTGAAGCTAAGATCAACAGCTCAAGTTCTATATCTTTTAGCGCTTACGGCCGAGAAGCCCGTCAGTCTTGAGACGGTTCATATTCGAGTAGCAAGAGCGCGTGAAAATATATTTTATCCTTGGTACGGCTGGTATCCAGGTCCGATGAAAGAGAATCTCGAAAGCCGAAAAATTCGTGTTGAGGTTGAACAGACCGGAAAAGTTCGAGTCTACGTTCAGCCCGAATCGCTCATCATCGATGATCGATCTGAGAATTCGAATCAAGTGAAACCACTAGATAAAAAAGAAGAAATAAATACGGATGTACCGTGGAAGCTTGAGACTGAAGTTTTGGATTCAGAGTTGAGTGCTTCTCTTCAAGCTGCAGTTGATAGTTATAAGGAAGATCAAGAACTTTCAGTTAACGATCAATTAGCCGCATCAGATAAAGATTTTTATACACCTCATATCAATGCCATGCTGAACAATAATCTTAACGGGCAGTTTCGATTGTTAGATCACGCACCCACAGCACCTCGAGCCATTGCCGAATATAAAAATATGCTCACGAAAAGATTAGCGGCTTCTTTAAAACGTGCCATGGAAGGAAAAATCAAGTCGAGAGCAACAAAAGGGGGGCTCCGCTTTCGTGTCATGCCGCTCGTACCGACGCTTGAATTTGATAACGGCATGTTAGCGAAAGTTCAAAATAAAGTTCCAGCTTCGGTGGTCGATCCTGTTGCATTCCAAGCGAGCTTTAAGCGAATGCGAGAAGCTAGCAATATCGATGAGCACTTGAAGGCAGAAAAAGAAGTGGAAGGTTTTCTTAGAACGATCAAAGAAAAAAAAGAATTTTCAAAAAAGAAACTAGATCCCGTCATCAATACCGATCAAATTCTCACATTCGAAATTGAGACAATGAACGGAAAAGAACAAATTGGTCGCGATCGAAGCCGTCGAAAAAAGGGTGATAAGGTTTGGGGACCTGGTGACGGTGATGGAGACGGAAGTGGCGACCGCGAAGCCAATGACGACGATGAAGATAAACCACAGCCTGGAGATGATCCTGCACATGGTCAAGATGATAGCCATCAAGATCCGACGGAGATCGACGTTCCGATCGATGTGGTCTCTGCATTTTTAAGAGAGATGATTGAACTCCCACGCCTAAAACCTAAAACGGGATTGACGGATATTACTTACGACATTCGTGAAGGGGCAGTTCGCAAACCTGCAGGTCAGCCTCTCTACTCTCGAATGTTCCCGTCGGTTTTGGTACTGGGTCGGAATTCTCTCATTCGACAAGGAATCGATCCCGATAAACTCGATGGAGCTGAAATTGCGAGAGAGGGGATGAAGTTCGTTCAACAGTCTCATGTCGTCGTGAAGGATCGCGAAGAAGTACAGATTCCCGATGTAAATGCTTTTGTACTTATTGCGATCGATCTTTCTGGAAGCATGTGGGGCTGGCCCATTGAGGCGTCGAAAAAGTTTATGTTTAATTTGAACGCCGCTCTCAAGACTAAGTATAAAAATATTAAATTTGCTTATACGTCGCTCGATGGAAAAGGAAAAATTTACTACAACGAAGAGGAATTTTGGAAAGCCTGGTTTGGTGGAGGAACGGATTATTCGGAAGGTTTTAAGAGTGCAGAAGAAGAACTCCATAAATATAATCCTTCGAGTTGGGATCGTTACTATATTCCAATCGGGGATTCAGGAACGGGAAATCCAGCTGAATCGATAGATTTGCTTAAGAAAATTTTAGATCAGATCGAATACACAGCCTATATTCACGTCAATCAGGGCTACAGTTTTGGGGGATTTCAAACTGAGGCAAAGAGGGTGTTGGATGCTCATCCTTATGGTGGATATGCTGAGCTGGATCCCGTTCCAGGTTCAGATCTGGTCGCACTCAGAACACTTTTCGGCAAAAATCGCGCAAAGAAATAACCAAATAAATGGGGGACTTAGGT
>JAQBPA010000116.1 GCA_028287765.1 Bacteriovoracaceae bacterium | reverse complement strand
CCTTCGTTCAATTTTTTGAACGCGTTTGGGTTTGCGACCGAAAGGTCGAGTGATCTCGACTTCTTCCATCATTCCAAGCAGATCTTTTTTTGTAAGTTTTTGCGCGACTTCTTCAGTCTTTACGGCTGCGGCAGGTTTTTTTCGAAAGCTTCCGTCTTTTTCTTTAAAGACTTCTTCAGCGCCTGCGGGAGCAGTAATTCCAGCAGCTGTTTTTGGTTTTAATTTGTCACCAGGCTTAGCGGAAGGAACACTTCCTGCTTTCATTGGGGGCTGTTCGACAATTCGAAGTCGTGTGGGACTAGAAAGATTTCTTGCGCCGACGGGAGCCGGGGCTTGAGTCTGAGGTGTTATTTTTTCGCTCGGAGGCGTTTCAATTTCTTCTACTACCTCAACTTCTTCAGCTTCTGGTGAAAGCTCGATCGCCTCTTCTTCTGCAATGGGTTCTTCCGGAGGTGGAGGCGGAGGTGCAATGGGAGTTGGCGGAGCTTCCACTCGACGTCTTCGTAATACTCCACCACTGACCACTTTTTGTTCGAGAGTAACGGTACCTGATTTGCCTTCTTCGCGCTGAACAAGTTCAATGGATCCTAGAGCCGGGCCTTCCGAACCAGGTCCGGCCTTGGTGGCTTTTTTTGCAGCCGTACGCGACGTCACTACTTTTGACTTGGTTGTTTTGGCGGCCTTTGGTTTTTTTGGCTTATCTTCAGCTTCGGCGGAAGAAGCTGCCATTTTTGCTTTAAGATCAGGATGTTTTTTTTCTAGATAGGCGGTCGCCTTATCTTCAAGAATGGCCATATGTGTTTTATATTTAAATCCATGTTTTTCAAGTTCTGACATCAGAACTTTGGCCGTAGTACCTAAAACTTTTGCAACTTCATGTAATCTCAAATGGTGCTCCTAAGTAACTTCCTTAAACTTTAGCTTCCTGCCGCAACCTCTTGCTCGGGTTGTTCGTCTAACGAATCATCAAGAATACTTTGTTCAAGTGCCTTCATATTCTTCAACTTCTCTTCGACGCTCATGCCATTTCTCTTTTCGACGAAGTTTTTGGCCGTCGTCAAAATGAGACTGGCTTCATCATCGGTGAGCGCGAGTTTTGAGCCGAGATCTTCGGTGGTGGATTTTAAAAGATCTTCAAGAGTTTCAATTCCAGAAAGCCGGAGATGCCGAATCAAACGAAGACCAATTCCTGGAATCTTAATAAGTTCCAAATGACGATTGTCAAGTGAGTCGATGAGCTCCATTGAAGCGACATCATGGCGGTAATGGTTTTTGAGAGTGGAGAGCGTCTTCGCTCGCTCTTCCGTATAAAGAAGAACTTTGTTTTTAATCTCACGAATTTGTTCCGGAGAGAATCCAGGCAGTGCCGAAAGTTTATCGTCCTCGGCATCGAGTAAATTCTGCGCTGTTTCAAAGCCGAGACCTTTAAGAACTTCAGAATTCGCTTCGCCCACTCCAGGAATTAATCGAAGAGGAACTTGACCGCCTTCGGCGCGTCGTAAAATTTCGTTCTCAGAAATGATATCCAGTCTCCATCCGGAAAGCCGCGAGGCCAATCGAACGTTCTGACCTTTTTTACCGATCGCAAGCGAGAGCTGATCGTCTTGCACAATCAACTCCATCGCTTTCGCCGTTTCGTTCATACGAATACGGCTAACTTCAGCGGGTGCGATTGCATTACAGACAAATCGAATCGGGTCTTGATCCCAAGGCACGATATCAATCTTTTCGCCTCGAAGATTACTGACGACACTTTGAACTCGACTTCCCTTCATACCGACGCATGCTCCCACGGGATCCACATCGGAATCCTTCGAAGTCACGGCAATCTTGGCACGAATTCCAGGTTCGCGAGCGGCAGCCTTGATGCTCACGATGCCTTCATAAATTTCGGGCACTTCCATCGAGAAAAGTTTGATTAAATACTCTTCGTCTGCACGAGAAATCACCACCTGAGGACCTCTGGCAATATCGTGAACTTCGGTAATAACGCCTTGAATACGATCACCCGGTTTGTAAATTTCGCTTTGAATTTGTTCTCGTCTTGGAATGATGGCTTCGGTGCGTCCGAGATCGACGATAATATCGCCTCTCTCCACTTTTCGAACGATGCCCGTGACCACTTCGCCTTTTCGACCGATATATTCTTTGAAGACGATATCTTTTTTGGCTTCGCGAACTTTTTGAATAATCACTTGCTTGGCTGACTGCGCCGCAATTCGGCCAAGTTCATGGGCGTCCACTTTGAAACCCATCGAGTCGCCTTCTTGAGCGTCGGGATCTATTTTGTGGGCTTCATCGAGTGAGATTTCGATTTCGTCGTCGAAGAGGTCTTTAACGACCATTTTAAATTCATGGAGTTCGATTTCGCCGGACTTATCATTATAATGAGCTTCAATATCGCGAGCAAAACCAAAATGCTTTCGGGCAACGGTCAGCATGGCGTCTTCAAGAGCCTCGATTAAAAGTTTTTTATCGATGCCTTCGTCTTTTCCAACTTGTTCAATGACGTTCTTTAGATTTTCAAACATATTCTTTCTCCGTATATCTTTTTGCTCTTTGAAGTCTGATAATCAACCAGATTTCCAGTAGTGAATAACCGCCGCCACCAACAAAAAAGGGCCCATAAAGGACCCATTTGCGACGGACTCAAAATTCACAAACTTATAAAGTACTTAGCCCAATAACGCCGAGAGAGCTATTAAAAAGTCGGCGAGGCGAAATCCGGGGTCAGACCCCTTTCTATGACTGCGGATGAGCAATCCCGACCAAATCTTTAATCGTTTTATATCCCCGTTTATCCATAAAACCCCCAAGCTCTTTGGCAATTGCTTCATAAGTATAGGGATCTCGAAAATTCCATGTCCCGATTTGAACGGCAGCAGCTCCGGCCATGAGAAATTCAATTACGTCTCTTGCAGACTTGATTCCACCCATTCCGACGATCGGGATTTTCACCTTTTTATAACATCGAAAAACTCGCTCCAGGGCCACAGGCTTAATCGCCGGGCCCGATAACCCACCGGTCGTGTTTCCAAGCCATGGGTTTTCGCTTTCGATATTAATCGCCAATCCAACCAGGGTATTGATGATAGAAAGAGCGGCCGCTCCCCCCGCTTAGGCGGCGAGAGCGATATAGGAGATG
>JAQBPA010000102.1 GCA_028287765.1 Bacteriovoracaceae bacterium | reverse complement strand
GAGATTGCTTGCGTGAAATTGCGAACCAAAATCGACACAGCACCTAAGCCCATCGATCACATAAGAATTGCCCATGAGAGGCGTTCCCATTTCATCAAGCTGAAATTCTGTCATCGCTCGCTCGGCCTCTGGAAGCGCTATATGAATGCTCACGTCAATGCCCCAGGACTGAAGCAAACGAAGCCGCTCAATCATGGAAATATCGCCGCCGTTCGTTCTGGCGACGACATAAGGCTTTAATAAAATGAACTTCATCTACCTACTATTCTACGCGGAAAATTCCTTTGACCCACCCCAGCAAATGCGAGATCCACCGGCGCAAGCGTTAGTCGTGGTGGCGTAAGTGTTCAACGCCCTCCCGCCTTGAAATGGATATCATATATGTTATGGTGCGCTCGTGAGGAACCAACGGCGTGTCGTTAAAATTTCGCTTTCCGAGGAGCTGGAACAACTCTTATTCGCACCTGTTCTCAAAAAGAGAGAGATTGAGGCGCTGCAAGAGCGATGTGAATCTTATCAAATCGGAGCTCCGCGTCAGTGGTCCGGAGATGTCTTTCGTGCTTATGCCCAATATTTTGGAGCACTGAGCGCTCTCAAAATGAAATCTGTTCTTCAGGAGCTCGATCAATACGGTTATTTAAATATTTGGGATGGCGCTCCCAAAAATATTTACGATTTTGGTGCCGGCACTCTTGGCGCAACATTAGGTGCTGTCGATTTTTTTAAAGAAAAAGGAGCACCCATCCCAAATGCTTTCGCATTTGATGATGATCCGAAACCCATCGATTGGGCGCGAAGAGAATTTGAATCCTTTTTACCGAAATCCATTCAAGCAAAAAAATTAAATTCTTTTGAAAATTCCCTGATCATTGCTTCGGATGTTTTTAACGAAATGGGTTTAATGAGCGAACGAGAACAAATCGATTCCGAAGGTCATTGGTTTAAAGAAATCGACGGCTGGATAGAAAAAGCAACGCCAACCACGCTCATTATTTTAATCGAGCCAGCTTCAAAACAGATTAATCGAAATTTTTTAACGTTGAGAAACATCATCTCCAAAAAAATTCCCATTCTTCTTCCCTGCACGCATCAAAAGGCCTGCCCTGCCCTCCTCACGAATGATTGGTGTCATGAAGAGCGCGATTATAAAGTTCCTTCGTCTTATTGGAATCTCGTCCGACAAATGGGTTTTCGAAAAGGCTTACTTCAATTCTCAATGCTCTGCCTCGGCAGACAAACGTCTCGTTTTCAGCAAGAAGACGGCCGAATGGTGAGCCGTCCAATTAAAAGTAAAGGTCGCTGCGAAAAGTGGCTTTGCGCAGACGGAAAGAGATGGAAGTCGAGTCTTCTCAATCGAAACAAGAGTGAAGTGAACGAAGACTTCTTCGAAGCAGCACGTGGAGATATCGTTCATTGTTCTGCAAATGGAATTTCAATTCCTCAGTAGAGAAACTGAGTGTCGATAAATCCATCATGATCTAAAGCAAATCGAAGATCGTAAAGCCTTCTGTCGCGAAAATCAGCCAGGCCTTTTTGTCAATGAGTCCGTCTCTCTAGACCTAAGCAGCCCGCTTAAGACTCGTCTTTTTGAATTGGCTGTCGACAGCTCATAAGCCGCCTGTTTAAATACTCAATATTATGGCTCGTACGACCAAACAGACTCTCTATTATATATGGAAAGAATGGATTCTCACCCTCGGGATCGCATTTGCAGTGGCCTTCTTTTTTCGCACCACGATCGCTTCTCCAAGACATATCCCTACCGGATCGATGATCCCAACCATTAAGATCGGCGAATTTATTTTTGTAAATATGTTCAAATATGATTGGCATATTCCTTTTACTCGAAAATCTTTTGTCAAACGGGCTGATCCAGAAAAAGGCGATGTCGTCGTGTTTGAATATCCGCTTGACCCCGACAAAGATTATATCAAACGAGTGATCGCCACTCCCGGAGATACGGTGGAAGTAAAAGATGACCGCGTTATTTTAAATGGTGTTCCGCAAGAGATGACGATGGTTGAAGATAAATCCATCCTCGATGATCTCACTCCAAAATACGATCCAACGACGGCAAGTCTCTACCGAGAAAAGACTGGAAGTGTTTTTCACTACGTCATGCTTTTAAATATGAGACGTCCGATGGATTTTGGACCGGAGACAGTTCCCGAAAATAGTTTCTTTGTCATGGGTGACAATCGCGATGACTCTCAAGATTCCCGTTACTGGGGTTATGTTCCTCGTGAAAAATTACTCGGAAAAGCAGGCTTCACTTGGTTCTCGTTCAACTCAGATCATTTTCCCTATCTGAGATTTTCGCGCTTCTTTAAAATGATTCATTAGGCCGCACGTGAAATATCCGTATTTACCTTATCAGTCGACGTTTCTTAGAAGCATTGATCAGGTAAAAAATCTTCTGATCATTGTCGCCATGGAGTCAGAAGAAAAAGCTCTTCTCTCTAAAATTTCTGTGGAAGAAATTAGCTATGGGAAATCTATTAAAATAAATACGAAGCAATTTGATTTGCCTCGATGTCGCATCGTGGTTGCAAGATCTGGCGTCGGATTAGTGAAGGCCGGAATACTTCTCTCTTTGATAACCGAACATCTAGCCGTAGATGCCATTGTCTCATTAGGAGTGGGAGGCGCTTTAGACGAATCACTTTCAGTCGGCGATACTGTGGTTGCTAAGCAAATTATTCAACACGACTCGATATCCAGCTCTGGAGGCGGAGACCTATTGATGGCTCCTGGAGAACTCACGCTGTCCGCGCATCCTGATGAGCAAGTTGATCCCGTGATGCGTTCGGATTCGGTACTTGTTGAATGGATTAAGTCCGCAATTGAAGTGCAAAAAAACGGCAAAGTTTTCGAAGGAACTCTTTTATCCGGAAGCGAGTTCGTAGCGTCGCCCCTTAAAAAGCAGGCGTTAAGAAAATTATTTCATGATGCACTTCTGGTGGATATGGAAGCCGCCGCACTTGCACAAATTGCCAGAATACTGAAGATTCCTTTTGTCGTCGCAAAAACAGTCGCCGATCGAGCAAAACCTCAAACTTCTATCTCGGATGATTATAAAAAATTTCTTGAATCAGCTGCGCTGCATAGTTCTGCTGTATTTCAGTCTTTACTGAAAACATTCGGATAATCCAGATCCAGACAACGATGTCCCAATTTGCGAGACCGCTCGCCTACGAAAAACAAAACAAGTCCTAGTTTCGTATCAAGATCAGTTATTAGCACCTTCTCCGCCCTTTAATAGGAGTCAATCAGCGAGGACAGCTTTGGCACAAAACTTGCACTCTTTTGCGTTCGAGGAGCACTTCATGATTTTTAGTCATTCATTCAAAATATTCTTATTTATGGCCTGCTTCGCCTTTTTTGCAAACAAAGTATTTGCCATTACATATAACCAATATCCAGCGCCTGGAGAAAATCTAGAATACGAAGGAAGGAACTCTGAAAGGGTGCAATATAAAAGGCGAACCGAATGGTTCAATAACCCAAGAAATATAAGTGCTTTCGATCCTAATCCATTTGATTTGCCTGTATATGAAGAAGTTAAAAAAAGAGAAGCAGGAGAAGACATTGAAGCACATTTAAAAAATGTTTTGGGCCAATTGCAAAACGAACAGAAAAAATTGATTTCTTCATCTGAAAAAGTAACGGCTAAAATAAATCGTGTTAAGTGGAAAAAGAAACCGATCATACCTACTATTTTCGCGTTAGCTTTTATGGCTCCTGGAATATTATTAGGCACCGACATGGGGCGGACTTTTGCGTCGAACAACAGCATGGCGGCTTCACAAACAATGGTTTTTTTTGCTGCTGGAATGGGAGTTTTCAGTGCGACTTTTGGTTTTTACGCATACCTGATCGCAACCGGTCGTTTCCCCGAGACTCAAGATGCAGTTCGACCTCGTTTTAATCGTTTTCATGACTATTTTCACGAGGAAATGCTTGATGAAGTTGCTATCGCGCATGCTGAAGCCGACAAAATTAAAACCATAGTCATGGATTTTATCGCACGTAATGAGCCCTTAAAGGGTGCCGATGCTGAAATTCGATGGAATGCTCTTAGTGAAAAATTAGATAAGCTAGATGAAGAACGCCCACTTACTTTTTTCAATCGTATGGAATTGGAGGACTCATCCGAAATACGCGATCCTGACAAATACTTTACTATGCTTCGAATTATTTCGCAGAAGCTCGAACTAGCTAAAAAAGTAAATAAATTAAAGATGGATTTTATTGAGCACGCACTTGGTACACCTGAAAAAATTGGCAAACAAATAAAGGGGAATTCAGGATGTCCTTCCTGGCTAGAGGACCTTGGCCGAGCTCATGTATTAAGCGTCAGATAATTCTTAAACAGACGATCCGACCAAATTAATATTTCACGAAAAAGTTTTTTTCCAGAATGCTCGAAAACTTTCTTTTCGATTTCTCCGATGAGTGTCACAACATCTTCAAACGTCGCCCCTCCTTCGTTCACAATATAATTGGCGTGAACGGGCGAAACCATCGCGCCGCCGATTCGAAGATTCTTAAGTCCCGCGTCTTCGATGAGTTTTCCTGGATAAATCCAGGCGCTTCCTTCTTTGATTCTTGTAAAAACGCTTCCGAGACTTGGCTTTGAATAGGGCGTTTTTTCTTTTCGGTAAGCCAGGTTGAGCTCAATTTGTTTTTCAATTTCGGCGGATGGCTTTCGTTTGAGACGAATTTTTGCGGATGTAACCAACAAGTTTGGAAAATCTTTGAGAGCGCTATGGCGATAAGAAAGTTTACATTCATCCACGGATAAATTTTTTATTTGAGCGGAATGAACATCATAGACCTCAACGGAAACGAGAATATCTTTCAGCTCTTGTTCATTAGCGCCCGCATTCTGGATGATTGCACCTCCGAAGGTGCCAGGCACACCAACCATATACTCGCAACCGGTGAGGCCGCGCTTTCCCGTCCAGTGCGAGAGCGTCGGCAAATAAAGGCCGGCAGAAACAGAAAGAAAAACTTCGTTTTTGTTTTCTTCAAGAATGACGGGCTCTGGATTTGAAAAATCTCTCGTAATGATTACGGTTCCCTTAAGACCACAATCATCGATTAAGACATTGCTTCCATTTCCTAGAATTCGAATGGGTTTTGGAAGTTCGCGGTGATTCTGCAAATCTTTCAGTTGAACGATTGCTTCAGCAGAGCCGCCAATTTTGATCGTTGAAAATGTTCTAAGGCTGGAAGCGCGCACAATGGGTCTATTTCTTTGGCGTAGCAGGGGCTATCGCATTCGGTGCAATCGCGTTTGGCGCCACTGCATTTCCGACAACAGAATTGGTAGCGGATGGAACGAGCGGAGCTGGTGCCGAAGCTCCAATACTTGCCGCGCTCATTTCTTTAAACATCTTCGCGAGAACGATGCTGTTGATCATAAACAGAATGGCAAAAATAGCTGTTCCACGAACCAAAAATTTTGATGTTCCGCCGGTTCCTTGAACATTTCCACCTGAACCACCGCCGAGGGCAGAACCGATATCGTCGCCTTTACCGGACTGCAAAAGAATCATGATAATTAAAACTAAGCTGATCAGTGCTTGAAGAGCGATTAGGGGCCATTTGAGTGCAATAAATAATTCTAACATTCCATTCCTTTCGTACGCCAATCCGTGCGGACGGCTTCCTCATCATTTTGTAGCCGTAACCGGTTTTTCTTACAAGATGAACCCTTAAGAAACCGATTCCACGATCTTCTGAAATTCATCGAATTTGAGACTTGCTCCGCCGACCAGAAGCCCATCTACGTTTTTCACTAATAAAATTGAGCCCGCATTGGCGGAATTAACCGAGCCTCCATAAAGAATGGGGGTCTCGCCCGGAAGAAAATCTTTTAGAATTTTGTGGGCTTCTTCGATGTCTTTAATGGTTGCGACCTTACCGGTGCCAATCGCCCAAACAGGTTCATAGGCTACGATCATCGGCTCCGAAAAAGTTTTGACGACTGCCGCTTGCTTCTTTAAGACCTCAAGAAGTTGAT
>JAQBPA010000079.1 GCA_028287765.1 Bacteriovoracaceae bacterium | reverse complement strand
GATTTCTTTGACGGTCATTCTCGGCATTGCAGGTCTTACAGCTGCCGCATACGCCGCTGCAGTTAATGGTCACGGACCAGATGCTATAGTGGAACACGTTCAAAATTTTCATAATCATTATTTTCCTGAAGTTTTAAAAGCTCCCAATCCTTTGAAGCATCCAAACTATTTTAATGATCCACATTACGCGGCAGCTCCCAACTATGCGAAAGATGTGCTTTGGAAAAGTACCATCTCACTTGCTTTCGTTGTGCCCCTCGTAGGACTCATTGGACTCATTGGTTCTAAAGTTGCAGGACTTGATTGGAGTGCGCGTAAGACTCTTGTTTCTTGGAACTACAAAATTTTCGGCTTAGGTATTTATTTGCTTTATCATCGAATCGCAAAATGGACGGCGCTGGAAAATCTACTTCGCTCTGCACGGCTCGGAATTTCTCCTATCACTCGCGTAACCCCTTCGTCGGCAATTGGACGAGAATTTAATTTAACGAAAACTGTCTTTCCTGCACTTAATACTCCCTTTTTTTGGGAAAACGTGGATCGAAATGCTGATATTTTGGCTGCACTTAGTGTGGAGAAAGATCGTTCTGCTTCTACGGCTTTAATTCTAAGCCTCATAGCGCTTGGAGATCAAAATGGACTTTCTTCGGAAGAGATCGCAAAAAAATTAAAATCGGGCGAGATTCCGGTTGATGCTGAAAATCTCAGCAAGTTTGCAAATGATGCTAAGTCGAAAAACATTCTCAAACAAACTGCGGTTGAAATTAATGAATCGATTTTGAAAATTAAAGAAGTCGGGGAGAGCCAGCGTCTAATCGATATTTCGGAAGCGACTTTGATTCGGTGCGCAAATATCGCAAAGCAAAAGGCAGCTGAAATTCAAAAACGATCACTAGGTGGAAAAGCACTTGCGAACGCTAAAAAAATAGCAAACGTTCCCGCAGCTATTTCAAAATTTTTGGCCAATTGGACTGTAGAAGAACATCGATTTTTAATGCGAACTGAACCCGATGAATTTCTTCCAAACTTGGTTTGGCAGCAGTTTACTGTAGACATAACGTTTGCAACTGGATTGATCGCTGTCGAGGGTCCGAGAGCTAATCTTGATGACCCACAGGCGTTGGCCGCGAGACCAGGTAGATTTGCTTGGACAAATCCGGGACATTTAGCTGATTCGTTCGATCAGATCATGATCTATCTTGTTTTGTTTCCTGGTCGTACCGCGCTTCAATATCAAAAAGTCAGAGATCGAGTAAGCACACGTTATAAACCGATAGAAAGCATCACGTATGTTAATGAAAAAGGAGAAACGATTTACCCGTTAAAAGGTAACGAGACCCACGAAGGTTATATTAAGGGAATGCTCGCCGTTGCAAACGGGATTGTTAATCCACTTCTTTGGAAGGAAGCCGATTGGGGAGGACAATTTATTAGAAATTTACAGAAGAAACAGAACACCCTTCAAATTTATATTCCGTTTTTGCTAATGTCTAAAATGGTTTTTGGGCACCAACCCTTGGGGCAAGCTCTTGGCGCGGCTACCTATTTTCTCATTTGGGCAGAATGGATGTGGGGATATCCATGGACCCTCAATAATCGTGGACTTCAATTCTATGAAGAACGTTATCAAGAAAAGGCAGATAAATTTTTGAAAGCAAAAAGTGTACTTGCTCAAGGTCTGCGCTTAGACGATCTGGAAAAAATTATTGCTGGCTCTAAAAGCCTTGCAGAAGATTACGAAAAAGCGACAAAGTCGGATGAATTTAAAGCAATGCTCAAAACTATCCAGCAGACTTATGAAAAGTTTACGCCGACGCAATTAGCTCAAATGCAATCTGTTCTTTCTGAGTCTTTGGAAGTTACTGCGCAACTTCGCGAAAATTTAGCAACGGGAAATCCGGACAAAATAGCTCAGGCAGAAAAGGCAGTTATCCAGCTGTACGAAAAAAGTGGAAAACCTATTAGCGGGTCGGATCAATTGAAACTTCATGGGATTAAATTGCTAAAAAAAGCACTTGAAGAGCCTCCGTTCGCGACAGCAATTAATCCTGGAGTACCTTGGACGATGACTTGGATTTGTGCCGCAGCTACAACACTTGGTGCAACAGTGATGGCTGTAAAAAACTTTAGACCTGATCAAGTATGGGCGCCGCAACTCATTAACGTAACTTTGAAGGCGACTGCTCTTTACGGGGGACTTTGGTTAGCTCAACGCTATATTTTTGATCACATTCCCGACGGTTGGATGAGGGCAAAGGAAATGGCGAACTCGACTCCCGAAAATTTCGCAGCGAAATATTTAGAATCTCGATCCAATCAAAACCATAACGCCGCAAACTCTGCATTGCCCGGTGAGGTCGTGAAATTGCCTTCTGAAAGTGATGCAAAGATTAAGTTTGCTTCAAAGATTTCGAATTTTTCAAAAAACTGTACGTTCTTGATTTCTGAGCTTTCTAAGAATGTAGGCAAAAAGTTTGGGTTATAAACCCAAGTAATTACATGCGGGTTTTCGATGCTGGTTAGTTTGAATTTATAAGCCGCTGAAATAACTGAATTTTTCATCTCTGCTGCCGCGCAGCCTTGCACCCCATTCATCCATGATATTCTTTTAATGGGGGACTGAATGTCCGATTTTAGGACTTTTAACAATAAAGGCCAACCTGAGGCTGCAAAGTCGATCGAAGAGCTGCGCTCAGAAAATGCAGCGCTTCGTGAAAAAATGCGCTCAGAAACGGAGAAGCTTCAGCTCGTCTTAAATGCTTCTCTCGAACTTTCTAACGAGCGCGATAGTTCTAAACTCTGTGATAAAATTCTGACGACCATGCGGTCTCTTTGCCAGGCCGAAGGTGCGAGTCTTTATCTCGCCGACGTCGAAAAAAATACGCTTCATTCGAGTCATGTTCAAAACGAAAAAATAAAAGCGGAATATAAACATTTTGTGCTTCCGATCGATGAAGCCTCGATGGCAGGCGCTTGCGCGTCACGTAAAAAAATTATTCATGTAGAAGATGTAAATCGTATCTCCGTCATCGAGACTTTTAAGTTCAATCAAAAGTTTGACGAAAAATCTTCTTATAAGACTAAATCGCTTTTATCTTTTCCGATTTTAAAATCGACCGAAGAGCTCGTAGGCGTTATTCAACTTGTGAATTCGAAACGGGCGGACGGCTTTACGGAAGAAGATATCGAAGTGGGTAAGGTTCTCTCTGTTCACATTGCCGTCTCTCTCGAAACTGCGCTTCTTTATCAGGACATCGAAAAACTTTTTGAGGGATTTATCAAAGCGTCGGTGACGGCGATTGAATCTCGAGATCCAACTACATCAGGTCATAGCGAGCGCGTTGCTAAATATACGGTCAAACTTGCGGAAGCCGTTTCGTTAAATCAGCAACCCAAATTTAAAGACATTCGTTTTGCCGACGCTGAACTCAAACAACTTCGTTATGCATCGCTTCTCCACGATTTTGGAAAAATTGGTGTGCCTGAGTTGGTACTGCTTAAAGAGAAAAAACTTTTTCCGGCTGAACTAAAAGAAATTGAACTCCGTATGAAGTTGCTTAGACTTTCTCATCCCGACAAAGCTGCGGAACTCAACCAGCTTTGGCAAGCGGTTCTCAGAGCAAACGAACCCACAGTTCTCGCCGAAGAGTTAAAAGATGATCTCTCAAAATTCATCGATGTTTCGTATAAAGTTTTAGAAGAGCAGATTCCGATCATTACAAAAAATGAATGGGTTAAACTCTCGATCCCCAAAGGAAGTCTTTCTCCAAAAGATCGGGAACAAATCGAGTCGCATGTCAGCCATACATTTAAATTCTTAAGTCAAATTCCATGGACGAAGGGATTAAAATCCGTTCCTTCGATTGCTCGGTCCCACCATGAAAAATTAGATGGCACAGGTTATCCACAGAAGTTGAAGAGCGAAGCGATTCCATTCGAAAGCCAAATCATGGCAATCACCGACATCTACGACGCCCTCACCGCACCCGATCGACCGTATAAAAAATCCGTACCAGAAGAAAAAGCGCTCGCCATCCTTTTTGAAGATGCAAGTCGCGGAAAAATTAACAAAGATCTTGTTCAGCTTTTTTCAGAGCAAAAAGTTTATAAGATCGGGTGATTATTCCGTTCGCTCAAGCTCTTTGATTTCTTTTCCGTTAAATGAAGTTTTTAAAATACACGCATAACGCGGAGATTTTGTGCCGTCCGGAGCTGTAACATAATAATAGGGATCTCTGCTGTGTTGAAATTCAAGTTTGTTGCCATCTTTATCTTCTAGAGTGAGAATACCAGAATCAAAGGTTGAATATTCGCAGGTTTTTCCATCCCCGCCATCTTTAAGTCCATCGGCTTTATGATCAGCGTAGACTAAAGGGGTACTCGAGATTTTCAGAGCGTATGATTTTCCACCGAATTCGAATTTTACAATTCCAGAAATTGATTCAACAACACCCACACGATCAAGCATTTTAAATTTAAGTTCGGGAGTAGAAAAATCAGCAGAAACTTCAAACGCTTCCGGTTTGATTTTTTCGTCAATGGAATATGAAAATCCAGCAGCTTTCCCATCTCCATTTTGAGTAGATCTCTGTTTTTCGACATGTATTAAAAATTCATCTTTATTTTTAATGACAACAACTTTCTCACGATTTTTAAGAGACCATCCGGATTTCGATGGGTAAACGAATGTCATTCTTCTTTCGACCGCGTCGTCCAAACTGTCCCATTTGCCTCCCAATTTCTGAAAGAAATTTATTTCTTTCGTATATCCACTTTGATCGTTGGTGTCATCTTCATCGCCTACCGAGAAATTGTATGAAAACTCATTGCTGCGATTTTCAAAATGGGTGGTGCAGTTGTATTCACCACTGGATTTTTTGGGTAGCCAATCGTTGTCGTTGTCCTCGAATTTTTCTTCTCCTGTGAAGGTACATTTGCCGCGAGGGCTTTCCCAATTCGATGGACTAAACGATGGATCTTCGTATGCAATACTTGCTGGGTCGGATGGTACTCCTGGGGTTTTTACAAAAAACTGTATTCTTTTTTCTTTTGTCGATGAGTGAGGCATTGGTAAAAATTCACGATGGATATTTTTAATTTCATCTAATAAATAACTATAAACCTCGTCTCTTAAAATGTTTTTTGCGTCTGTTTCCGTAAGCGTTCCCTCCGGTTGTGTAGGAACGGCAAGCTCATTTAGCGTTTTTACCTCCGGAGGTTCAGAATTCTCGCTACAGTGAGAAAACAATATTATACTCAAAGTAAGGATAACGCTCTTAGAAGCTTTTGATTTTCTCATTATTTTATATTTTCTTTGGTTTCTTTGTGAACTTGAATAGCTTCGCGCATTTTTGAATTCTCTTCCGCTATTCCTAAATTTTTAAAAATAGAATCAAGATCATTATCATTTATGGGAATAAATGCTTTTTTGTTCCCGGATGTAACCGCATTTTTAGCATTCGGATGGGGCATGGATAGGATATCTTTGGAAGTGCTTTTTACCAATTTTACATCAATAAATTCAGTTTTGGAAAATACATCTTCCCCTGCTAGTGATGGGGAAGTTGAAGTTATATCATCTTTGTCTTTTTTCATCGTAAAATGAACGATGGGAACGATGGATGTTTTTACTGGGAGGTGGATAGTATCGCCTCCAACGATCCACTGCGGTTCAATCTTGGATTCTGGAGAAGGATTACCTATTCCACTTAGAAATTGAGGGAGACCTTTAGGATGTAGGCTGCCAGTATGAAGTTGTCCGTAGAGTCCTCCCGGAAGTTGTGAATACTGGACATTTTTTAGCACAAAGGTTCCTTTGTTATCAGGGCTATCAGTCTTTTTAGCAGTAATAGCGTCTTGGATTTGAACACTTAATTTTTTCGGTGATATCCAATAACTTTTTTCTTTTTCTTCATGAGATTCGGAGTTTAGGTTTGCATCCTTTATCGCTCGCATCCAAGCGTCGACGATAGCCCACCGAAATTCGTTAATAAAACGAACCCTTTCAGTTTTTGTTTTTTCATTTGTCGCAAGATTGTCTCGGAGGTTTGCGTATGTAATTACCAATGGATCTTTAGAATTTGATTTAGAAATTTTATCTGGATTGTAAATATCGTTTTCAATTGTCACTGGATCAGCGACTATATTATATAGCCGTATGGATTCCCAAGTTTTGAATATTAACTCTGCATCATTTTCAACGACGGCTCGTGAAGTAAAATGGGTTTAGCTGGACATGTTTAGAGATCTTTCTACTTCAGAAAAAAACGCCTGTTTGTCAGGCGTGAATGCATCACCAATAAACTTTCCAGCGGATAAGTTAATGTTGCCGCCGTTTCCGCCCGTAACATCAACTTTAGAGTCGATGCCAAACTCTAAATTGACCGCGATAATATATACAGACCCCGCCGCATCCCCAGGTTGGTCATCTCGTCCTTGAGGAGTTGTGCGGATAGTTCCATTGATCACCACTTTATCTGAAACGATATAAAGATCTCTTCCATCGGTACTAATCTCTTCGCCTTGATTTAATTGAAAGCAATTCGAGCGAATGATAATGGGCAATTTGGTTTCGACAGCAATCGGTTGTATCGGTCCGAGGACAACTGCAGTTGAATTTGGAAGTGTCGCTTCAGTGATCAGAGTTGCTGCCAATTTAAGATTTTTATTTTTAAACGATGACTTATTCAGAAGTGAAGTTTTTACGTCCTGAGTCTCTAAATATTGTTTAAAGTGATCAATAGAAAAAATACGCGTCTGAATATTAACGGCTATCAGTGGGTTTTTGTCCGACTGAATACTTTCAGTATAAATATTGATTGGATCTCTAAC
This sequence comes from Bacteriovoracaceae bacterium, assembly GCA_028287765.1. Classification (GTDB taxonomy): domain Bacteria; phylum Bdellovibrionota; class UBA2394; order UBA2394; family UBA2394; genus JAQBPA01. The sequence goes on along the minus strand of JAQBPA010000079.1, from coordinate 684 downwards.
GATAGTTTCTGCAAATTGTTCGCGCGTAGGTGGTTTATCAAACCCGCAACGATCAATCGATGCTAGGAATTCATTTTCTTTAATTATTTTATTCGCAGTATCAGCCGTTGTATCGAGTACGTTTTGAATTGCGGGCGCCTTTTGAAGCAAACTCCTTACTTGTGGTTGTTGATCCAAAACTTGTTGCATCGTCGACCCAAGAACAAGCTGGATATCATCGTCGGCTCGACATGCTGGAAAAGTGACGACCAAAAGAATCAGCGAAAATCCGAAATTTCGAAATGGCATCAAGAACATTGTTTCTCCTTATGTATAGATTTGCGCTACGTTAAATACTCGGTGTGCAGCCTTTCGGCAAATGACTTTCAATGCGAAAGATGTGCCACCCCATGGGAGGGCCGTTGGGTTAGAATCATTCAACAAATTCGACCGGAAATCATTGGTTTCCGGCGGAAATTACGATTTGGGCAGTTTTGATTTTTGCTTACTTACATTGGTGATTGCCGGTGCTCGCTAGTTAGTCAAAACTCTACTAGTCGCCAGCCGATGGCGCCGTAATCCTCAGCTGTCTTACCTGAGAACCGATTTAGCGTTTTTAGAGCAGATTTAATGTCCTTTGCAGGAAATATATTATTATCTTTCAAGTTGATTGAAATTAGTTTCGCTAATCTTATCACTGCTTCT
>JAQBPA010000065.1 GCA_028287765.1 Bacteriovoracaceae bacterium | reverse complement strand
AGACTGTTTAGTCAATAATGCGGGCTTCGGTCTTTTTGGAGCGCTCGAAGATTTATCGCAAACTCAAATAAGGCAGCAGATGGAAGTAAATTTTTTTGGCCTTTTATTTTTAACGCAAACGCTCCTTCCACTCCTTCGAAAAAATCGGGGTCGCATTTTGAATATTTCATCTGTAGTCGGTTATATGGGTCTTCCATTTACGTCTCTCTATTCATCAAGCAAGTTTGCGTTGGAAGGATTAACAGAATCTCTTTATTACGAAGCCAAACCATTCGGAGTACAGGTTTGTCTAATAGAGCCCGGACAGCATCGAACTGATTTTGGAAAAAAACTTATTTACGGCGAAAAATCGTTTGAGCCTTTTTCGCCTTATTTTCGATTTTCAAAAAAGTTTAAAGAATTTCGAGAGTCGAGCCGAAAAAAGCCAGGCGTTCCGTCCTCTTCAGTTGTGGATAAAATCGTCCTTCTTTCGGAGAAGAAAACGATTCCGCTTCACGTCCCTATTGGGATCGACGCAAAATTGTCTTATTATCTAAAAAAACTTTTGCCGGCAGGATTATTTTTTACTCTTATGTATAAAATTTTTTCAGCGAAGTTTTTTAAAATTTCTACTGAGGCTGAAACTCAACAATACTAGAGATCATTCGGATGTCTACGATCGTTCGTCTTCTTGAAGAGGGCGCGTGGTATGGATAGGCGAAGTCATCGATTTCGACGAGAAAAGTTGTGCCATCTGTATTTGGGCGGGTGGAGATGATCTGTCCAAAGAGAAAATCTTTACTGAGTAGGTTCGACATATAAAGATTAATTTTAACCCACGTCTTTTTTTCAGCGAATTGTGATGCGTCTTTTAAATTCTTAAACCTTAGAGTGCCAATTTCGTTCTGAATTTGTTTTTGATCAAGGGTGGAAGCAATCATCGAGCCTTCATCGATATGATTTACTTTCAAATGGTAGAGTCCTTCATCTGTTTGAATGCCTGCGATCCAAGCACCCCAAAAATTTTGTCGAATATTGGAAACAAAGCCCTTGAGATGGAGTTTACGATCTTCAGATAAAAACTTGGGTTCGCTGTAGTTGAATTCAACGACTCTCCCCTTAGACTTTTGAATGACCAAGCTCCGAAGGGCTCCCGAGAGTTGATCGATGCAGAAATGATCGTTCGCGAAAACTGGGCTAAAAGAAAAGGCCATCCATAAAAATAATCGAATAAGCATGAAAACCCTTTGCACGCGTCTGGTTATCATGATCATTTTCTACTTACAATTTAATAAAGAGATCTCTAGCGGATATTCCAATGTTCACAGGCGGAGCGGACAAGAACTGGAATGCGATGATCAAAAGTGTGAGATTCGAGCACTCGTGTTGTGCCTTTTTCGATGAACTGTCTTCTTTCGGCCTCTCTTGGGGTGAAATAGCGGATGAGGTCTTTCGCCTCATCGATCGTTCGATAGGAAACGACCTCGTCTTTTTCAAAATGGAGAGCGAGTTCTTCTCGATTGTCCGTGAGTGGAAACCCGCCAGCTAAATAAATTTCAAATACACGTTCGTGTATGGCTGTCGGAAGGCTCCATTTTGTAAAACAAAAATTAATTTTAGTAGCGCGATAGCTTGCAAATAATTCTGGCCACGAAAGGCGACGGAACTCTTCCGCTTGCTGAGGAAAAAATTCCTTCCAAACTGGCGAGCCTTGCACAATAAGTCCTTCGGGAAGCAGTTCGGTCAAATAGCTCGTCATCTGCCACCAGGAATAGAGTGAACTCAACCGACCGAAGAGACGATGGGCCGTCTGGGTCATCTCAGGCGAGCAGGATTCTTTGATCGACGTGTAAAAATTTTGCTCCGCACGATTGTAGTCCATGGGAGTCGTAAAATAAGTCTCAAAAAATAAATCCAGGTAGACAGAAATTTTTTCGAGAGTCGATGTGATTTCGTTTTCTGAGCAATCGGACCGAGTCGCCATTTCTTTTAATTCTTGAAGGTATAGATTTTTATGCCCAGCACGAAGGCTCTCGATCGTAATGTCTTGGAGTCGGCAAGAAATTAGCGGTTGTCCTGTGAAACGTAAATCTGCCACCCAAGAAGCTTCGCCCCCCGCGTTTCGCATTAAAAAGATTTCTCGATTCACGCCGAGAGGTAAATGTACGGAAGGAAGCTTCCATAGGCTCAATGTCGAGCTGAAGAACTTATCGTTTACAAAATAAAGATGGTTTTGGGGAGGGCTCGCCATGAGAGCTTTTTGAATTTCGATATCGAGTTGATGAAGGGGATTGTCATACATCCAAACAGCTAAAGGGCGGCGACTTGTTTGAACGAAGTTGATCGTCTGCTGAATGCTTTCGGAAGAATCGGGATCTGAGACATGAAAATTAGATGAAAAGATAAAATCAGGATTGCAGCTTTCGATTTCTTTATGAATATCGCTGACTCTTTTTTGGGCCGTTTCAATTAAAATAATTTCATGACCGCTTCTCTGAAAGGCTTCTCGCACGGAACGAGTGGTTCCATACCGATTATTGAGAAAGGCGATTTTGATCTTCATAGTGAAACTACTATGATAGCGTGGCTCAATTTCTTAAGTAAGTATAACCCTGCATGACTTTTTCGTAAAAATCGACGAGCTGAACGCCGTCGCGAGGTTTGATCTTTCCCTCTTTTACTTTTTCTTCGACAGCCAAACGAACCATTTTGGCAAGCTCTGCTGGAATAAACTGATTCTCTTCGACAACAGAACTAATGGTATCTCCGGGAATGATTTCTTGAATGTAGAAATCTTCCGGATCGTCGTCGTCACTAAAAACATGAACTTCATTTACTCGTCCGAATAAATTATGAAGATCGCCCATGATATCTTGATAAGCACCCGTCAAAAACATTCCTAAATAATAAGGGCGACCGTTTAGCTGATGAAGCTGAAGGCCAGTATCATAGGCTTGATCTCGAGCGATAAATCGATCGATCACTCCGTCGCTATCGCAAGTGATATCGACGAGACTGCAATTCTTTCTTGGAGCTTCAAGCATTCGATGGAGGGGGACGATCGGAAAAAGTTGGTCGAACGCCCAGTGATCAGGAGCGGATTGAAATACCGAAAAATTAACGAGATACTGAGTCGTAGCTTTGCTGGCAATTTCGTCCAAATCGGCCGACTGACGCTTCATTCTCTTTTTATTTCTTAAGATCCAAAGTTGAATTTCTTTCACGACTTCTTCGACAAAGGCTCTCTCTTCAAGACTGATGAGTCCGAGTTTAAATCGGTTGAGCGCTTCTTCTCGTTTAGAGAGTGCGTCGTGATAAGCGCCAAGTGCATTTTTGGGCGTGATCTTGGATAGAATTTCGAAAACTTCGGTCGCGAACTCTGAAGTTTTTAAAGTTTCAGAAAGCGCAGTGGGGACGGCATGAACCGGTGCATTTGAGCCGATCACATTCATAATGAGGCAAGAATGGTGAGCCGTAATCGAGCGACCCGATTCAGAGACGAGATGGGGATGAGGCTCGTTCGCCTCGTCACAAATTTGTTGAATCGTATCGGTGACATTTGAAATATATTCTTCAAGAGAGTAGTTGATCGAATAATCCGAATTGGATTGAGACCCATCGTAATCCACGCCGAGGCCACCGCCGATATCGATATATTTGAGCGGAGCTCCTGTTTTTCTGAGATTGGAATAATATCGGCCGCCTTCCATGGTCGCTTCTCGAATAGTGCGAATATCGGGAATCTGACTTCCAATATGAAAATGAAGGAGTTCAAGACAATGAAGCATATTGGCTTCGCGAAGAGTTTCTACAGCTTGTAAAATTTCGGTCGAGCTAAGTCCAAACTTTGCTCCGTCACCCGCACTGTGCTCCCATTTTCCAGAGCCCTTAGAAGAAAGTTTTGCTCGAACGCCGAGAAGAGGCATAATGCCGACTTCTTTTGCGACCTTCATAATGAGCGCCACCTCAGACATCTGCTCAATCACGATCACTACTTTTCGTCCGAGTTGTCTGCCGAGGAGAGCGAGACGAATGTATTCAGAATCTTTATACCCGTTGCAAATAGTAAGAGCTTCGGGATCAGCGTTATAGGCCAAAACCACCTGAAGTTCGGCCTTACTTCCAGCTTCGAGTCCGTAATGATACGGAAGGCCTGCGTCCAAAATTTCTTCGATCACTTCTCTCAACTGATTAACTTTGATCGGATAAACGCCTCGATAACTTCCTTGATAACGAAGTTCGGTGAGCACCTTTCTAAAGGTTTCGTTTAATCCCTTTACTCGGTCTCTCAAAATATCTTGAAAACGAATGATGCAAGGAAGGCCGATATGTTGCTGAAGAATTTCTTCGACGATATCCAAAATCTGAATACAGGGGCCACCTTCGCCTTTGGGAAGCATGGTAAGATTTCCCTTATCGTTTACGGAAAAATAACCAGAGCCCCAACCATCTATATTATAAAACTGGGCAGCGTCTTCACGTGACCACTTCTTCGAAGTTTTACTAGGATCAACTTCAATCGCGGGAACGATAGGAGAGTCTAATTGACTTGCCTCTACCGGAGCCGGATTTTCGACAGAAATTTCCACTTCTTGGAAATAACTCTTAATGGGAATATCGGCAATCTAGAAAACATGAAAACTCTTCTCACAAATGGAGAATAAGAACGCGTCGTGTCACGGAGTACTTAAGTTCTTCTCGAACTCACGAATGGATCAATTGCTTCATGATCTGTTTTGCGTTTTCGAGAACGATGTCGTCGGGCACTTTCGGTAAAGCATTGATTGCATTTTGTGCACCGTTGATTTGAGCAGCGGTCACTTCAGTTTTGGTTACATTCGTAAGTGGAGTAATGGGTGCTACGGGACTACCCGTGGGAGGAATATCTCGTCCATTCTTTGCATAATCAGCCATGCGCAGAAAACGACATTGATTCTTCGCGAGACATGCATTTCTCATCCGCTCGATTTTGGGGTCAACCACCGGATGATTAGGCTCGTTGCCGACAGCCTGGATACTTTTTCCTGAAGGTCCATAAAATTGAATGGTCGTCACATAGAGAACTCCACCTAAATGAGAAATGCCGTTGAGAGAAATGCTTGCCTGACCAATGCCTTTTCCAAAGCTGGTCTCACCGACGACGAACGCTCGTCCTGTTTCTTGGAGGAACTGAGTTGATATATCCGACGCAGATGCGGAGCGATGATTGATAAGAATGATTAAAGGTTGATCCTTGAATTTTGCATGCTCTAGAAGTGTAAAGGGTTCTTCCTTCATTTGGCCGCCAGTTTTTGATTTCATCGTGCCCACAGTGCCTTTATCTAAGAACAGATTTACGAGTGAATGGATTTCCATGACACTGCCGCCTGGATTAAATCGAAGATCTAAAATGATGCCTGTTTTACTATTTTCATTGGCACTTTTTTCCGACGACGCCTTTGATTTAATACTCGCAAGCGTTGCATTTAACTTAGTCGTAAGTTCCGGAGCTAATCCGACATCGAACTGCTTCAGCCGTGCCCAGATGATATGATCGTCGATTACTTCGGTCGAAACCAAAGGGGGTTTTTCGGACGCTCTTCTTGAGAGCGAAACAATTTCTTCCTTTTCAGTACCCGCGCGTTTTACTTTGACGGATAAATAAGGAGTCGGAGAATTTGAAAAAATTTGTTCAAAATTGATCACGCCAAAGTTGGCCACCAATTCTTGGGCAGTATCATTTAATAAAGTGCCAACAGAAGTTAAAATGGAAGGAGTGTCCGTAGGTTCAGTTAACGGATCACTGACGGACAGAATTCGGTCGTGAATTTTAAGAGGATTATCGGCTTCGTCATCTGTTGCAAAGACTTCAACTTCCGTTTGTGAGTCGCCATAGATATTGTGAGAGTTGGCATCCACACTCACGCCAAAATTATACGTCAAACGATTCGCCCCACCTTGACCGTAAAAATAATGAGAGAAGGGATCCAAATTTTGTGCAAAATTTGACAAAAACGCATGAAAGACGGCCGGCTGAACAGGGTTGATGGGGTCGTCTGTTTTGCTGCCTTGGACCTGGCCTCGATAGGAGACCGAATTTCGATTCGCAAAATCTTGAATTTTCACAAGGTCTGCGCAGTCGCTGAGTTGAGTTGCAGGAGCATTCGCGAGCTCAGTTTTTAGTTGATTATAGTCTTCATTATATTTTTCTGAACTCATCGCCCTATTTTGAGTAGCAATCGAATTAATTTCCGAAAGCATATCCGAAAGAGTTTTGGAATAGAGTGCGTCTGCATCGCTTTGGCTTCGAGTAATATGGAGATCGAGAGCCGATTTAAAAACAGCGGCGGTTTCTTCGCAGTAAGTTTTACCCCCTACCCCGTAAGTTCTCTCAAGGGGAGAGGAAGAATCTCCGCAGCCATAAAGAGTAAGTATTAAAAATCCACTGAGAGCCATGAGATAAAATATAGATTTCATTCAGATATCCTTATCATTCAATTTTTTGCTAGCCAACGCAGATGGGGAATAAATCTGGCAAATCGATATTTCTCAAACCCCAACATTGAGGAGTCATTTACCACAAATCCTTGCTTTGCATAGATGGGCGAAGAAATGCCTTTATAAGGGCCTTAAGCCGATGTGAGTAACTAACTTTCCGGTGGAAAAGATAATTTTCTGTCGATCGCAAAAGCGCTAAACGCTTGTTGCACGGGCATCATAGAAATAACATTTATGTTCACGTGCTTTGGGCGAGTGGCGATCCAATAAATAGTATCAGCCACATCTTCTGCTGTAAGCGCTTGCACGCCAGCATAAACGGCTTCAGCTTTTTTCTTATCGCCTTTAAATCGCACGTCAGAGAATTCTGTTCCACTAGACATTCCAGGCTCGACGCAGGTCACGCGAAGTGCGGTGCCAAGTAAATCAGCGCGAAGATTTAGACTGAATTGACGAACGAAGGCTTTCGTTGCTCCGTAAACATTTCCATTCGGATAGGGAAATTCACCCGCGACAGATCCGAGATTAATAATATGACCAGAGTTTCGCTCGACCATTTTCGGCAAAATCGCGTGAGTGCAATTCAGCACTCCTTTGATATTCGTCTCGATCATTGTATTCCAGTCTTCCAGTGAAGACTTTTGAGCAGGATCCATTCCGAGGGCGAGCCCAGCATTGTTCACCAGGATATCAATTTTTTCCCACGCCTTCGGCAAAGTCGAAAGTGCCTTTTCAATTCCAACGGGGTCTCGCACGTCAAGTTCGAGAGGATAGACGTTGTCGCCGAGTTCACTCTTTAGCATTTTCAAATTCTCGAATCGTCTCGCCGTCGCAATCACCTGGTGTTTTTCGGCTACGAATCGTTTCACGATCGCAGCACCATACCCCGCGCTAGCTCCAGTTACAAAAACAATCATGATGTTCACTCCTTCTTAAAGTCGTTGAGAGGTCTGCTCTTAGATCATGAAGCCCGTAAATACTATGGTTTTTTCAATTCGTACAGAGCGGAGACCTATGACATAATGTGTATATTAGAGGGAGAGGGACGAATGAAAAATAAATCGAATCGTGGAAGTATCGGGCTCATCGCCGTATTACTTGTGCTTTTGATCGTGAGTTATTTAGCGATTAAGAACTTTCAGAAAACAACTCAGTCAGGAATAACGGATCCTACGACACGTGAGAATATTTCCACTAATGCGATTATTGATCGCTTCAAAGGGGATGCAAAAAAAATAGAGGACCTGCAAAATCGAGACCTCAATCCTCCGACTGAGAATACTCAGTAATTAGCGACGGCCGCATTTCAGATTTTCGGATTCCACTCGGCCACAATTGAATGCCTCCGTGACGCCTTGGGTTACTTGCGCGCAGGCGTTTCGGTGAGCTTCTTCAGTGGCTGCTGCTTCATCAGGGCCGAGCGCTTTTGAGCACTGATGTTGCTCTTTAAAGGTAATGCAAAGCGAGCATTCGATTTGAGCTAAAGAGAACATTTTAAAGGTCATGACACCAGCAGCGAGAAGTACCACTACAGCAATGACCCATTTTATCTTCATCACTACAATGAAGTCATGATTCGAAGTCTTTGCAACGAAATTTTTCTGCATTTAAGATTCGGTTTAAGTGAAAAAAGTTTTTCGCCTCGTGATTATTATTCGAAATGTTTTCAATATGCGAATCAGGTTTTGTTTTTTCACCAGGGTCCAAGCGAATTAATAGAATCGTTACGGTTGATCAAAGACTTAGGTATGGGAAGAGTAAGTTTTCAAACGACCTGTTTTGAAAATCCTTGGATGAAACGAAAACATCCTGTCGAAGTTTTGCTCTGGGAACAAACGTAAAATTTTACTGTGGTAGCGAGGCAATCAGTCCAACAACCGCCTCTTTTGATTTCTCAAGCAGTTGTTTCTCATCGCCATTCAGTTTGAGCTCGATAATTTTTTCAATGCCTTTGGCACCAAGAACAACAGGAACTCCTAGGTAGATATCTTTATAACCGTACTCGCCTTGCAAGAATGTACAGACCGGTCGAATCTTCTTTTGATCTCTTAAAATCGCTTCCGCCATTTCAACTGCCGATGCAGCCGGGGCGTAATAAGCAGAGCCGGTCTTTAAAAAATTCACAATTTCGATGCCACCGTCTTTGGCTCTTTGAACAATTTGAGCAAGTTTTTCTGGCTTCACTAATTCGGTCACCGGAATTCCTTGAACGGTGGTGTAACGGGGAAGTGGAACCATCGTATCGCCGTGGCCGCCGAGAAGAAGAGCTTGAATATCATCGGGGCTGCAGCCAATTTCTTGAGAGATAAAAGTTCGGTAACGAGCTGTATCTAAAACTCCTGCCATTCCCATCACCCGGTTTCCAGGAAATCCAGATGCTTTTTTTGCAACAAAGCACATCGCATCGAGAGGATTACTTACAATAATTAAAATAGCGTTCGGCGAATATTTGGCGATCTGCTCGGAGACGGATTTTACAATTCCCGCATTCGTTTTTAAAAGATCGTCTCGGCTCATTCCAGGTTTTCTGGGAATGCCTGCCGTGATAATGACAACATCAGAATCTTTGGTGGGCTCGTAGGAATTAGTTCCAGTGATGATAGAAGAAGACCTTTCAACCGGAGTGGATTCGTAAATATCAAGTCCTTTTCCTTGAGGAATTCCTTCAGCGATATCGACAAGAACGACATCTCCAAGTTCTTTAATTGCGCAAAGGTGAGCAGCTGTTGCACCCACATTGCCGGCTCCAACGACAGTAATTTTATTTTTTCGAATAGACATACGTAAAATTTAGATAGGTTTAAAAACCTAAGCAAGGAGGATCCCAAAAACGGCTTTAAACCGATTTATACCGAAGTGGCTTGGCACGATTTATGCAATTCAAAGAAACCAGAGGCTTCTAAGGACAGAGATGAAAAAAGTGCCTGAACAGAAACTGAAAAAAGTTGTGTAAATCTAGGTACTTATGCGGAAAAAGGATTCTCAGATGAAAACGAATGAGGCGAAAGCTACGCAAAATTTACCACAGAAACACGCAAACAATGCGGAGATTTCTGCCTCAGGAAAGCTTCGAGAGCAGTCAGCGAGAGAACTGATTTCAGAGCTTCATCATAAAAATTTTACAGGACGATTGATTCTTTCTTACCGCGAAAAATTAAAAAAGATTTGGTTCTATCAAGGCGAAGTATTTCGAATTCAATCCAATCTTGTACCGGAGCTCTTTGGTCAAATGATGATCGAAAGAAATTGGATGAACGAAAATGATCTTCAAGAATGTCTCACTCGTCAGCGGGATTCTAAATCGCCACGACTCCTTGGCGATATTGTAAAAGAATTTTACCAAGTCAAAGAGGATGAGATCGATATTCTTGAGACGCACCAAAAGATGAGAAGTCTTATTCAAGCGCTTACCTGGGAAGACGGTGCGTACGAATATGCGAGTATGCATTTAAAAGCAGTTGAACCTCCTGAAGTTCCTTTTGAGGAATTCGAAAAATCTCTAAAGTTATTGGTTGAGGCGACCGAAGATAAAGATTTAGGTCTTTTATTTCGCACGATTCAACCGTGGAAGCCGAAGACGGGCGCCGTCAATTTAGCTGAGTTTCCAGTTTGGTCGATCTTAGCGGGCTGTCGCGGAGCGGGTGTGAGTGGAATTCTTTCGATTCGAAAGCAAAATAAGCTTCATGAAATTGTCATTAAGCATGGCGTTCCTCTGACGCTTTACGAGGGGAGTTTTGGCCAACCTCGACAAACGATCGTGGTGCGACAAGCGAGCGAAGAGCACGAAAAATTTTTTACCGGGCAAGTGTTTAAATTATTTTCATTCTTAGCAGGAACCGCTCACTTGAGAGCTTTAGGAGACGCAGTGAGTTTGCATTCAGATGCGAAGGGTAAATTTTCGACGGAAAGGGAGCAAAATACGATGGTGTTCGGAAAACAACATTCTGAAATCCAATCGCAATTGATGTCTCAATTTTCTGGCAAAGACTTAAAAATAAAGTTTTCTTCTTTTTATTATAAGATCAGCTTTGTTGTGCAGAAGTTGATTATGAGTTTTTTGGGACATCGATAGTCCGCTTTAGGAATCGTGCGTGCTCTTTCATATATTCTTTTAATTTTTCCATGACTCGACTTTCGATCTGCCGAACTCGCTCCCGAGTGATATGATAAGAATCTCCAATTTCCTGTAAGGTCTTCGGCTCTTCTGAGCGGAGCCGCTCTCTAAATATCAGAAGTTCTTTTCCAGAGAGCGTTCTTTCAAAGGCATTCAATCTCTCCGTAAATTCGTCTTGAACTTCTTTGGTAGCCAATTGCTCGTCCGCTCCGACAGAAGTATCGCGAACAGACTGAAGCAGGGTTTCGCCTTCGTCGTCAAAAAGGGGTGCATTGAGTGAAATATCCTTCCCACCCAGTCTTTGCGACATCTCGATGACTTCTCGTTCTTTGACTTGCAGTTTTTCAGCCAAATATTTTGGCTCTGGCGCAATTCCTAAAAGCTCGAGGCGATTTTTTTCTTTTTGAAGCTTATAGAATAAAGACCGCTGCGCTCGAGTGGTTCCCATTTTAACGAGCGACCAATTTTTTAAAATAAATGCACGGATATAAGCTTTAATCCAATAGCTTGCATAAGAAGAAAGTTTTACACCTTTATAAGGATCAAACTCTTTAACTGCTTGCAGAAGCCCAATATTTCCCTCTTGAATCAAATCTAAAATATGAATCCCAGCTCGTGCGTAATCGTAAGCAATTTTTACAACGAGCCTTAAGTTAGAGAGAATGAGAAGCTGGGCGCTATCGGGATCTTGAGTTTTTTTATATTTTGTTGCGACTTCGAGTTCTTTCTCAGCATTCAGTAGGGGGTAAGTTTTTATACTTGTCAGATAATTTTGAAGAGCCTCACCCTTACCGGTAGATTCTGCGGGAATAGGAACTAAACTCTGTGTTTTTGCAGGAAGTGCTCGCTCTTTCTCAACTTTTTTTGCCCGAGGTTTTTTTTGAGGAGTCTTCATAAGGAAAAGTTACTGCGACTTTGTTGATTCGGCAAGGTAGCTTGCCAGATGCTTCATTCGTTCGTCGTGGCTAGGCCATTCACCAAAAAACGACGGACCAAGCAGACTGAGTCCTGAGAGCCAACTTCCCATAATGCTTGGACTATGAGACTCGCGAAATTGAATGATCTTTTTTAAAAGACTTACGAGTGCAAGAGGACTGGCACCCAGTAGGGCAACATCTCGATCTAAAACCCCGACCTTTGTTTTAAAGAAAATTCTTTCAAAAACAGAAGCGCGAAGATCCGCGCTCATGGTCCATGCTATGTAAGCTTCTTTTTCTTCGTTACTCAAATCAGCCCACAATAATTTGTGGATAAACACAGCCGAGCCGAGAGATGTTTTCATCGAGAGCGTTTCGATCATGGGAGAGTCTGACAAATAAACGAGAGGGACTCGATTTTTCAATTGAACTCTTAAACGAATATCCCAGCTCTCACGAGGTGCTTTTTCTCCGTCAAAGAGAAATCGTAAAGCTGTGAACAAGATTTCCCGATAAAAAATAAGAATAAAAAAGAGAAGGAGCACGATAAACATGAGAAAAAAAGGATAACGTTTTAATAACTTGAAGTCGTTATTTTCTTGAGTCGAGCAATTAAGTATTCGGCTTCGTCCCTTAGCCCAGAAAATCGCCATCGGAATCGAAAAAGTTGAAAAAGAGTGGGCGTCATACTTAAAGGTTTCAATCGAATAGCGAGTTCGATTTCTTTTAACCGTTGAAGGGCGACTCTAATGAGTGCAGAGGTGCTCGAAGCCTCCCGAAAGGTACTATCGGTAAGCGCTTGATGAACTAAAATGCGTATTCGAATTTGTTGCCATCTCTCGTTCCACTCAAAGAGTACCGCCCAGTCTAAAATCGAAATGGTTGTTTTGATATTCTGAAATTCTTCTAAATGCCAATCTTTAGGAAGCGTTTGATCCGGAAGTTCAAAAGCGAGCTCGAGAGTTCTGCGTCTTCGCCCTTCCGGAAATCGCAAATCAAAATCGAGAACGAAGTTCCAAAAAAAAAGAGAAAACTGCCGTGAGAGTTCAAAAGGATGGAGATGTAGGGGGACCTCCATAAGTTCCCTATCTTGAAGCCTTCACAGCGCGGGTATCGGCCCATCGTTTAATTTCTTTAATTTGTTCTGACATGGTAGTGGCAAGCGGAACCATGCGTCCGGCGACTTTGAACATATCATCCTGGCTGAGCTCTCGTTTGCCGTCTTGAAACGCCAAAACTAAACCCGAGACGACCACTTGTTCGATTTCTGCTCCGTTAAAATTATTGGTGGCTTTAGCAAGATCGGTGAAAACATATTTGGTCGCATCCAGGTTTCTCTTGGCGATATGAACTTTAAAAATATTTCCACGTTCTGCTTCAGAAGGTAAGTCGACAAAGAAGATTTCATCAAATCTTCCTTTTCTTAAAAGTTCCGGCGGCAATTTATTAATTTCGTTCGCTGTAGCAGCAACAAAAACAGGGGACGAATGTTCCTGAAGCCAAGTTAAAAAAGATGAAAAAATTCTCGCCGTGACACCTTTGTCTCCTTGTTCATAACCAGCGACACCTTTTTCAATTTCTTCGAGCCATAAAATCGCTGGGGCAACTGCTTCAATTTGCGAAATGGCTTTTCGAAAAGCTTCTTCGGGCGCACCCATAGCGCCTCCGTACACGCGATTCATATCGAGTCGGTAAAGAGGAAGGCCCCATGCCGCAGCGATCGCCTGAGTGCTGAGCGACTTTCCGCAACCTGACACCCCGGTCATCAAAACGCCCTTTGGAATTTTAAGACCGGCAGCCTGAGCTTCTTTGGAGAAGAAGTCGGATCGATTTTTAAGCCAGTCCTTTAAATTATCGAGGCCGCCGATATCGTCGAGAGTAAATTTGGTCGGGACGTATTCAAGAAGACCTTCTCGTTTAATAATGCGGGCTTTTTCTTCAAAGACAATTTCGAGCGCGTCTTCGCTGAGTTCGCTTTTGCCGACCATCATCTTTTGAAAAACAAATTTGGCTTCATCGCCGGTGAGACCGAGTGCGCCTTTCAAAAGTTTCATTCGCTGCTCGTCATTTAAGACCACTTTTACTTTGGGAGAGCCTTTTAGAACTCCTTCAAATATGGTTTGCAGATCTGTTTCATCCGGAAGTGCAAAGTCCATCGTGATAATTTCTTTTAAGGTATCTTCTGGAATATCTGAAAATGCAGATAAAAGAAAAAGTGTTTTAAAAGAGGACTTGGCTTGCTGGAATAAATCTCTCAAAGTTCTTTTTAAGAGCGAAATCGGAGCTAAATTCCACGAGAAATCTTTGATCAGAAGAATTCCGGATTCCTTTTGGGAGATAAAAAGTTCAAGTGCCTCGATGATCGAAGTTTTTTCGCCCGTTCCAAAGCCTTTCGTTTCACTCCAGGCCGAAAACGTGAGGGGCTGGCTAAAACCGCTGCTCGATACTCGCTTGAGCATTTGCTCCACTCGTTCTTCTTCCCAACTTTCGATCCAGACAATTGGATATTTGGAAGCGATGAGTCTTTTGGCTTCATCGAAGGAGTTTTTTCGAAACGCTTTTTGGCTGCTTACGTTGCTCATTTTGTTTCCTCTGCTGTTGTTCCTCGCTTTAATTCTCGAGTTTTATCAGTGATAAGTCGTCTTTTCGTTCACGCGTATAATTCTTAATTTTTTTCGCATTCGTCTTTGATGCCATCGATCTTGTAAATTTCTCCACCAGTTTGCTATTTTAAAATTGCCTGGGCCGCCACGACTCAAAAAATAGCCGACAGCTGCACCGCTTAAATGGGCGATATTGCTAATGCCTTGTTCGTTACTCGTATAAAGAGCATAGAACTCGAGTGCGATCATGAGATAAGCAAAATATTTCATCTTCATGGGGAATACGAAAAAAAACAAAACAACTTGATTGGGAAACATCCGACTGACGGCGACGAGAACGGCAAATACAACACCCGAAGCTCCGATCGTGGGAAGTGAATAGCTATACGGATCAAAAAGACCAAAACACCCGACTAAAATTCCTGTCAGCGCTCCGGCCAAGAAGATAAATCGCATAAATCGTTTGGTCCCCCAAACGTCTTCGAGCAAACTTCCGAACATCCAAAGGCCAAGCATATTAAATAAAAGATGCGAAAAACTGCCGTGAAGAAAAATCCAAGTGATCGGCTGAAAAATCATGCCTTTAAAAAGCATTTCAGGCACAAGCCCAAAGAATTTTATAAATTCAGAATAGCGAAAGGTTCCGCCAAATGGGCCATGAAGAGCAAATTGTTGCAAAACAAAGACAGCAACGCATATGAAAATAAAGGTCCGAACAAAACCGCGAAGGGGAGGAATATAAATCATGATTTTATCTTTCTCGGACTCGAATTTCTGGATAACGAAGACGCCTCAAATTCAGGAATAGGAATATGTCTGAGTGCTTCTTGAACTTCATCTGCATTCGCAAAACGATCGTCAGGTTTTTTTCTTAGACATTTCTCGATAACTGCACAAATGGCGGCTGGAATATCGGGTCTCAGAATTCGAGGATCAGGAGCGACGGTATGAAGGTGATGGTATCCGGGATTTTCCATCGGAAACGGAACTTGGCTCGTCAGCATTTCGTAAAGACAAACTCCGAAGGAATAAATATCCGTTCGATGATCGATCGGCGCGCCTTCCACTTGTTCTGGCGACATGAAATACGGAGTTCCCCCAATAATCGACTGCTCCGAGTGGAGTTGGTTCACTACTCGAGCAAGTCCAAAATCCATGAGTTTGATAATTTTTGTTTCGGTCAGCATCATATTATTAGTTGTAATATCACGATGAATAACTTTTTTCGAGTGTGCATAGGCGAGCGCTTTAAGAACTTGCTTACAAAGTGCGAGTGTCGTCGATAAACGAAATTGACCTTTCTTCTTCAGAAGGTCTCGAATGGTTCTGCCTTCAATAAATTCCATCGAGATATAATAATTTCCTTCTTCGATTCCGGCATCGAAAACGGTGACAATATGAAGATGATTAAGAGCGGCAAGAGATTTGGCTTCTCTTAAAAATGTTTCTACGATTTTTTCATCGTGTTTAAAATGAGAATTCAAAATTTTGAGTGCAACCTCGCGTCCTAAGACCCGATCTCGAGCTCTGTAGACAATACCCATTCCACCGCGTCCAATTTCTTCAATTTTATCATAGCGGCTGGATTCACGAGTGGCTTTACTGAAAGCTGGAAGTCCTTCTTTCTTTTCGCTATCTGCATTCGCTTTTCGCTGCAGATCTTTGATCTTTGAGATTTGAGCACCCACTTCTTTAAAAAGTGGATTTTCGCCGGCCACTCGCTCGTAGAGTTTTAGTGCATCTTCGAGTCGGTGCAATTTCTCGAACGTAAAAGCCAAATGATAGAGCAAACTGAGCACGGTATCATTCACGATGGCATCAGGATCTTCGCACCAGTGATCGTAAGCTTTTTGAAAGTGAAGAGAGGCCTTATTGTAATTTCTTTTTTTAAGAAAGGCCTTACCGAGCGTAAGTTTGGCCTTCATGAAATAGGCATTATCGGGAGTGACTTGCTCAAGAAGTTCTACAGCCTGAAAAAGATTCCCCTGCTTTAAACATTCGATTGCGGCATGATAGAAATCTTCGTGCCTCAAATGAAAATCTAAATCATCGCCCGTTGAGCGCGAACTTGTCTGTGACTTTTCTAAGATCCTATGAAGCCATCGATCTTCTAAAATGGAGATTCGGATATGGCTTAAATGGGCCCAAATAAAATCGCAAAAAGTTTTCGGCGTTTTCAAAGTCACATGTCTCACGACGATGGCCTGAAAAGGAACAATTTTTTTAGTTTCTGCCATATTCAGAACGTCATCGTCATCTTTGAGTTTGGCAGAAATTTCTTTCAGGGTTTCTCTAAAGGCTTCTTCTGTTTTAAACGGGATCACGGTGTAGCCTTGAAATTCAAGTAAATGGAGAAGAGTCTCTTTCATTTTGGAGTCAGGCTCAATGAGCGCGACACTCCAGCCCGGCTGACTATCGGTCGACGATTTTGCAGGCGCAGTTCCTGAAAGAGAACTTTCGCATTGGGTCAGTAGAGATTGAAAAGTAAATTCTGAGATTCGAAATGCCGAAAGTCGCATCCAGCCATTTTGTTTTCGCAGGGCTTCGAGTTCAGCGCCAAGTTCAGGTTCGACAAAAATAAATGACATGATTCCAGATTCGCTTTCAAAACGAAGGGGCAAAATTTTATACTTTTTGCAGAATTCGATAGGAATAAGTTCCAGCAAATCGATGGGGATCTTGATGTCTTCAAGATCCTCCAAAGTTAACTCTGGCGCTAACTCTAGCGATGTCAAAAGTGCGTTCAAAGGTGCGATTTCCCCCAAGAATATTATATATGAAGGCAACCTATTTTAGATGGGGCAGCGCGGCATAATAGACGATTTTAGTAAGCGATTGGCTAAGTAGGCCATTTCAGAGGATAATGGTTGGATGCGGGATCAATTAAAAGTTGTCGGATCGGGCTCAGTAGATGAATCATGGGGACCAGCTTTGAGAGAATCGGGCCTCAATTATTCGAGCATTCAAAATCTTGAAGAAGCGTTGAAGTCAAAAGCAGACTGCTTTCTAGTGGATGCACGTGATTCTCAGTGGCTTGAAGCTCTCTCGAAAATAAAATCAAGTTCAGGTGCGCCTATTCTTTCGTTGGTAAAAAATTCTGTTCGAAGAGAAGAGCTCCAACAACTTCGTACTCGCGGCGCGCAAGGATATTTGAGCGAGAGTACGCCTGCAGAGGAAGTGGCGATAAGAATTCATGCGATGCTTCACGAGCGTCCCAAAGATAAAAAAGATTATCGAACGGCAAGACGGGCCTGGTTTCAGCAAGAAGTTGAGTTTTCTGTTTTTAAAACCGTGAACAAAGCTTGGAGCACAACCCTCAGCGAAACAGGTATTTTTTTAAGAACCAGTTTAAGTTTTCCGCTTTATACTGTGCTTCACTTAAAATTTAATCTTCTCGGTGAAAGTCGTCCCTTTGAGTGTGACGGTGTGATTGTTCGCCAAGAAGTCGAAGGAGACATTCGAGGATTCGGTGTGATGTTTCAAAATCTAAAAGGCGAAAACGTTCGCAATTTGGAAGCATTCTTGGAAATTTATCGGTGAGCTCTCGAACACTTTGGGGCTTCAGTAGCATTCTCATTATCGTTGTACTTGTGGGAACCATCTATTCTCGACATGGATTTTTCGATTTGCGCAGGATCCAACGGCAAATCAAAAATACTCGCGATCAAGCGGCTCAAGTTGAAATGGAAAATCAAAAATTGAAACGCCAAGTCGGTCTCTTCGAGAAACCATCCAACGATTTAATTGAACGCGAGGTTCGGGACGTTTTGGGATGGGTGAAATCCAACGAAATTGTCTATTTAGAAAAATCGAAATAGCGATTACTGTTCTAAAACTCGAGCAGAAGCATTGCTTCTCGTGAGTAAACCTTTATCATCAAATCTGGAGTTGGTCGAAAACCCATGAAAGTTGGAATTGGATCGAGTAAAGAAAAAGAACCTGAGTTAGCTCTTCAGGAAGCTTATCGAAAAAGCCTTCAGCGCCTAGGCTCGACGAAATCAGATCTCTCTCTTATTTTTTATTCTTACGATTACGGTATGGATCCAACAGTTCTTGGGGGTGCTTTCAAAAAAGTATTTCGAGACGTACCGCATCTCGGATCTTCGACGCTCAGCGCATGGTCGGGAAAAGAAGGCTTCGATACGGAAACCGGTCTTTTAGTTATGAGTCTAAAAGACCTAAATTTTGAATTCGATTTTTTAAGAGTCCATAGCCTGAAAGAAAAATCTGAACTTTGGTCGACAGAGCTTTCGCGCCAATTGCACGATCGAGCGCTTATTAACAATAAATCACCTGATTTCCTTTTTGTGATGGCTGATAGTTTAAATTTTAATGCTTCGGCAGGTTTTTCATCTCTTGAGCGAGCCTTCCCGAAAACACAAATTTGCGGAGTAGGGGCGAGCTACTCCGTTCCTCAAGTGAGCATCGTGTGCAAAGGGGAGGTTTATTTAAATGCACTCTTTGCGCTAGAGATTACAGGAACTAAACCCTGGATGGGGTTGATGCAAAATATACTTCCTGAACTTGCAGCGATCGAAATCAATCGAATGTCTGAAAATCTCGTGATTGAAATTGATCAGAAACCCGCTTTTTATAAACTCTGCGAACATCTCATGCAAAAAGATGACCTTCCAATGATGTCACCCGATCAATTTCGAAAACATATGGGAGATCTCTTTGTTGTAGAAACCGCGAAGGAGAAAATCGAGAGACTTCGAACAATCGGAAGTCCTCATAAGGTCATTTCACTTCTTGGAAGCGAGATGACGACCGGAATGGTGGCGGTCGCGAGTGAACTTGATTTTAGTAAAGATCATTATCTTGGACAGAAGAAGATCGAATATGCCGAAAACGGTGCGAGAGAAGTTCTTAGTCAATTAAAAGCAAAAATAGAAAAGCCGTCCATGATTTGGCTTTTCTCTGCGACGTCGCGACTTCGAGATCGCGAGAGAAAAATAAGTGATCGACATTTAGTTCGTGAAGTTTATCCGGAATGTCCGCTGCTTGAGGTTTCGAGTAACGGGGAATATCTGGGTGAGCATAATCAATATGCCGCTATCGTGATTGTGTTTCCTTAATTCGAATACATGAACAGCCGGGGGACGGGCCGTAGATGAATTTCCGGGCGGGAGCGAATGCTGGCTTGGTGAGAAAACTCGCTCATTGTCGTTTCGATTAATTGCAGAACTTAGTCCGCGTGATGCTTCTTCGCCGTGGATCTTTCATCTCTCGCATGACTTTTTTTGCCCGGCTCTGGAGTTTTTCACCGAGCCAGCATTCGCTTCCGTCCTCAATTCATCTACGGCCCGTCCCTCAGAATTAAATCTAAATACGGAAATTAGATTAATACGAAAAACTCAATGAAGAACTACCGCTCAAATCCAGGCAGACCTGGTGCGCCAGCAATCCAGCGAATTTCATGAGTGTGGAGCCAATTCGAAATTGAAATGAATTTCACTGCTGGCAAAAGTGCAGCCGAAATTAAAGGCAGTCTAAAAGAAGTCAGCTGAATTCTACTGAGATCGTTAGGCCCTCTGTATTCTTCGCTTATGATGTTTGTAGGCTCATGTCCTGTCTCAAAAACAAATTTCATTTGTTGTTGAAGGGTTGCAATCTGTTCTTTAAATTCCGCTTCTGAATTTGATTGAATTGACAGAATCGCTTCCAATCTTCTTTCTGGAATAGTGTGATGTAATTTATTTAAGTCACCTTTCGAAAATTTCTGCCTCAGATCGATCGGGAAATCTTTTAATCTGAATTCAATACCGTGGATCTGTAGGCTCGAAATGCCGGGAACATTGGCAGCTTTAAGAAGGGTGTGTTTAGGAGCGCTAATTTTTAGCGTCGTCGCTTTAGTGTCGGGATCCAGTGCTTCAAACGTAGTCGGAAAGTTTGTTTTGAATCGAGCAATTGTTGCGTCACTCTCGGCCTTTTCAGCATCGTCCAATGAATAAGTGGTTTGAAATGAACGTACAGTAGCAGTAATCGTGAGCCCCGAAATATCGGGAATATGACGTGCGAGCAGTTCACGATGTAATTTAGCGAGATCTCTTTGTTCAGGGCTTTGACTGGAAAGGAAGTTCTCATTTATAAGTTCCAGCGAACTAAGAATGATTTCACATTGCGAAGTTAAAGCCACGTGAGCTTCAGAGATTGGTTCCGTCCCCCACGCATGAGCGGAAGCAAAAAAAATCGCAACCGAAATAAGCCCTTTAATTCGATTCATCATGGAATAAGTTCGTTTACTGGCGATCAAAAACGAGGTCAACTTCTTATACTCATGCCCTAAAGTTTTTTTGATTTTGATATTGATTCCGATCCGTAGATGAATTGAGGACGGGCGCGGGGCTTCGGCTAAATTAAGCTCTGAGCGACGCAAGTGAATGTGAGAAAGGTAAGCGACCTGTCGCGAAGGAGTACGCAAGGACAGCAGCATGAAATGACAAACATCAATGGACGATCTTAATTTAGACGAAGCCCCGCGCCCGCCCGGAAATTCGTCTACGGATCGGACCCCGGACCCCTCAGCTTTCTAAATATTTCGTCCACTTAACCAGGATCAACGTCACATGAGTGAGTAGTACTGCTAATCCCATGAGCGAGAGGAGCAGTAAATTTTTGATTACTCCTGGTTCTTCCTTTTTGTGAACTGCTGCGTCTTCGTCTCCGACAAAAAAATTCTGTAGTTTACGTGCTACTGCACTACTTTCTGATTCCATAAGATGCCCCTTTTTTTCTCCCCCTCATTAACTGCCTTTCTTCTTTCGAATTAAGGTCCCTGCTTATGATTAATTGCAATCTTGATGCCAGCGTATTTAGGTCTATAAAGGCATTTTAGGGCGTTTTAAAGTGTTTCTTTGAGACATCCATTTACCACCCTGAGGGTCATGAATG
>JAQBPA010000020.1 GCA_028287765.1 Bacteriovoracaceae bacterium | reverse complement strand
AGGATGAACTCCAAACGACGATGAGAGAAGCGGACTATTTAAGAATGTCTGACTTATTATTTGCCCTTATGCAGTTCGAACTCACGCTTAGTCGCTACGAGGCCTTTTATTTATTCGACAATTATGCAGAACTACCCACTGCTTTAAAAGCTACAATCTTTTCTGCCATACTCCCTGACCCTGGATATTTACTTCCGACTCAATACGATTCGATTTATAAAATGGGATTTGAGGATTCATCAAAGCTTGTCCGTTTTATGGCCGCGCTTAGCTATGCCTTTAATCACCCAGGATTTCTGAGAAGTAAAAAACCCGTCGCCCTCGAAGTTCGGCGTATTCTCTCGGAAGAGTTAATTGATCGAGAAGATTTTTTGGCTGAAGGCGAAGTGCGGGGTGGAAGACTCCTTGGGCAAGCCGCCAGATATTCCATCGATTTGTTATCAGCTCCTCGCTGCGTAACCGTTGAAAGTCTGCGTCTTCGACTTCAACTCATTCTCGATCTAGATTCTCGAATTCGACCGCTCTTAATCCAACAACTTGAATCCGCGCATTGTTCAGAAAAGCTAATCAAAATTGCTAAAGGCAGTTAAAGCGAAGCCGTAAGCTCAGGTTCTGAACGGGAGGCTCTTTTTTTAGTCTTCTTCGGTTCAGACAAATTGGTGAGTGGGAGCGCGGTCTGAGATTTGTTTCGCAAGCATTCAAGTTCCCAAGAAATAAGAGAAGCCACTTTATCGAGGTCTTTCGCGCTATTCACAAAATCTAATTTGCTCACGTCGATCCTTAAGATTCGTCCTTTATTATACGAAGACGTCCAAGCTTCGTACTGAGTATTCAGTTGAGTTAAATATTCAGCAGGAATCGTTCGTTCGTAGTCTCGGCCTCTGAGAGCAATTCTTTCCATCAAAGTTTTAACATCAGCTTTAAGATAAATAAGAAGATCTGGAACTTTTAAAAATGAGGTCATCAAATTGAAATGACCCGCATAAGTTCGATAGTCACGTTCTTCCATCTTTCCGTGAAGATAAAGATTCTTTGCAAAGATTTCGGCATCTTCGTAAATCGTTCGATCTTGAAGAACGGTCGTTTCAGAGCGAATGAGTTCTTGTTGATGCTGAAAGCGCTTGGTTAAGAAGAACATTTGAAGGTGAAAACTCCAGCGCTTCATATCTTTATAAAAATCGGCAAGATAAGGATTCGTCTCCACGATTTCATAGTAGGGCTTCCATCCAAATTTTTGAGAGAGAAGCGTGGTCAGCGATGATTTGCCGCTTCCTATATTACCTGCAATGGCGATGAATTCAGGCATGAGCTTCGCGAATTCTGGTTTTTAAAGTAAGTTGAACCTGCCCTTGAATTCGGTCTTCAATCAGACTCACCGTTCGGTTAAAGTCGCGCGGATCATTTACAAAATCGAGTCCTGCAGTCGGTATCGTCAGTACAGGCGCCTTCGTATAAGACGAAAAGAAATGATAATAATCATTCATGAGGCTCTCAAGATAGGAAGCCGAAATGGAACGTTCAAAACGACGATCTCTAAAGTAAATACGACGCATTAAAGATTCTAAATCAGCCTTGAGCAAAATAATTAAGTCCGGCTGGCGAACTTCAGGAACGAATCGATCGTAAACAGATTTGTAAATTTCAAGATCCTTTGAATCCAAATTCATTTCTGCAAAAATAGCGTTCTTCTCAAAAAAATAATCTGAAATGATCAGTCCTTTAGCATCCTTCAGTTGCTGCTGTTGACGAAATCGCGAAAGCAAAAAAAAGATTTCTGTATTGAATGCAAACTTGGGAGTGTCTTCGTAAAATCCATTCGTTAAAAATGGGTTTTCTTCAAAAACTTCAAATAAAGGAGCGGCTTTCCAGCGATCACAAAGCATCCGAACGAGTGATGTTTTACCCACGCCAATGGGGCCTTCAATGACAATCAGCTTATCGCTTGTTGAAAGAGGATTCGTTTCGTTTACTTCCTTGAAGTTTCCCATTTGTGTCAGAAAATTGGTGGCCATGATATTTGAGTAAATAAGGTCAGGGGTGTATCTGTGAAGTCTTTTTTTGAACTTTGTTGAAATATTTTTTGTCCTGCCCAAAAAAAAGACATTATGGTTAACTCGCCTTCGTGATTGATCGCCGCCTTTCATTTTTAAAGCCTCTAGAAGCCTGTCTTCTCAAAGAGAATCCCGAATGGTCTTCGCCTCTTCCGTTTGAGGAGCCTCCGAAATCAAATGAAACGGAAGAATTTGATCTTGCTATTCCTTGCTTCTCTCTCTCCAAAATTCGAAGGCAACCTCCCCAAAAATGTGCGGAGACGATTCAGCAACAAATTTTTGCAAAAAAGGACGAACTTCAAATTGAAAAAGTTGAGGTTCTAAAAGGTTACGTCAACATTCGATTTAATGCGGGTACTCTTGGCCATTTACTTTTTGATCGAATTCGTGAGCCGCTTGGCGATGGACGAACAGCTCTGAAGAATGAAAAAATTGTCATGGAATTTTCTTCGCCGAATATTGCGAAGCCTTTTAGCATTGGTCATCTTCGCTCGACGAATATCGGCGCTTCTCTTTGTAGAATTTTTACTTCGCTTGGAGCTTCGATCGTTCGAATTAATCACCTCGGTGACTGGGGAACTCAATTTGGAAAAATGATCACAGCTTATAAGCGCTTTGGGTCGGCTGAATTCGTAAAAGGCGATCCGATTAATAATCTTTATAAACTTTATGTCGAGTTTCATGAAAAAGAAAAAGACGATCCAGCGCTCTTAGATGAAGCACGGGATTGGTTTGTAAAGCTTGAGGCAGGAGACGCCGAAGCAGTTGAACTTTGGAAGTGGTTTAAGGATGTGAGCTATCACGAATTTAAAAGAATCTACGACCGCCTGAAGGTCGACTTTGATTATGTAACAGGCGAGAGCTTTTATAACGAGCTTATGGAGAAGACGGTTGAGCGTTTAAAAAAGGCAAACCTCTTGAAAGAATCGGAAGGGGCTTTGATTGTGGATCTCGAGCCTTACGGAATGCCCGCATGCCTTGTTCGAAAGAGCGACGGCTCCACGTTATATGCCACAAGAGATTTAGCCGCCGCCGAATATCGCGCAAAAACTTTTGCGCCGACCAAATTTGTCTACGTCGTGGGCTCTGAGCAGATCCTCCATTTTCGGCAATTTTTCAAAGTTCTTGAACTCATGGGCTACCCTTGGGCGAAAGACTGCGTTCATGTGAATTTTGGTTTAATTAAATTTCCTGACGGAAAGATGTCGACCCGAAAAGGAAATATCATTCTTCTCGAAGATGTTCTGGATCAGGCCGAAAAAGGAGCTCTCGAAATTGTTCGCACAAAAAATTTAGAAAAACCTGAAGAACGAAGACTTTCTGAGACTGAAGAACTCGAGGTCGCAAGAAGAGTGGGTACGGGTGCAGTCATTTTCTTTGATCTCAAAGCTAAACGAACGAAGGACGTCCTTTTTGATTGGAAAGATATTCTGAATTTCGAAGGCGATTCGGGTCCCTACCTTCAGTACACGATCGTGCGACAAACTTCTCTCTTAGATCGTGCACTAACCGAAGGCTTAAAATTTTCAAAAAAGGATATTCCTGCACTGAAAGAAAAAGAAGAACGAGAACTTGCTCGAAGACTTCTTAATTTTCCGGCTACTGTTGAAATGGCGGCGCGAGAATTTGAGCCGTCGATCATCTCGCATGAGCTTTTAGAGATCGCCGGTGTTTTTAATCGATTTTATATGAACGTCCCTTTACTAAAAGGAGACGAGAATTTAAGAGCAGGCCGACTCGTTCTCGTAAGTCTTACACAAAGCGTTCTCAAATTTGGTCTTTCTCTTTTGGGCATTGAATCGCCCGAGAGAATGTAACTATTTACGTCTTTATATCGTAATATTTTTTTATATTCTGTAACCAGGCGTCAGCGTCCTTAAGTCGGTCTTGGTCGACTTCAAGCGTGCGAATATAATCTTCAGACATATTTTGAGCCATCCCATTTTCTTTTAAATAGCTCACCGCAACGGCAAAGACCTGATGCGCTTCTTCGCTTTTAAGTCTGAATATTTTTTGTAATTTTTGAAGGTTCGTTTCAAAATGGCGAATGATTGAAAATTCTATTCCCCATTTTAAATTTTTTGTGGATTCCATTAACATCTGATCGATATCGAGCTCTTCACCGAAGGTTAGTTCAGCTACCGCCATTTGTACTTTTCGGAGTGCGATTGAATTTGCAATGTTTTCTGCCGAATTGAGATTTCCGGTTTTCTTAACGAGTTGATACCGGGCTTCTCGCGTTTTCAAATCTTCCATGAGCTCGAAGGTAAGGCGGTCAGTACGATTCTTTTCAAATAAAAGATGTAGTTCGCTTCTCAAAAAACGTTCTCTCAGTTCTGCCTGCGTCGGATTTGAGTGCATGTGTTCTTCTGGTTTATCAGGCAGTGAACGAATCGCTTCTGCTTTTTTTATGAGCTCTTTTAGATCGTTGGAATCAATTTCTACTCCCGTCCATTGTGTAAACTTGTAACGGCTTTTTAGTGGTAGAAAAAGTCGACCCGGAACGATCGGAACGAAATCTAAGCCATGAGAAAATAGTTGAGATGTTGGCCGCTTCACCACTTCACACGACTGCGCTCGCACGTGAGTCGTGATTGCGCAAAAAATAAAAAATATCCACCCCCGCCCCTTAATTCTTCTCATACGTCTTATTACTGCAAGAATCTTGCCAACTTTATCGTCGATTCTGTCGCGTCGTGGGCTACTTAAATAATAGAGTGCGACTTCGATTCCCCATATCGGGTGATTTAAAGTCGCATTTTTGAAGACCTACTAAAGCTAAGTAGCTGAAACCACTTGGGTCTTCTTGTCCGTCTTTGGGCATAAATTTTGCTTATTAAATAATTATATGATTAGGGGTTTTAATCAGGCGATATTTCAAATTTTTGTGATCAGCCTCAGCTTCCTTTTGGTGCCTAAAGAAAGCTTTTCACAAACATCAACCCGATTAAATTGTTTTGAATTCCAATCGATTCTTCATTTCGTTGAGCAACAGCATCTGCGCTTTGAAACCATGGGATCTCAAGAAAAAAGTAAACTTTTTGATGTCGCCTTGTCAGAAACTCCCGATGCCTTAAGAATTCTCGGATATCCGATGCTGGCCGCTCGATTTGCACAAATGAATTTTTCGGCTGCGATCCCAACTCAAAATAAAACCACAGCATTTCAAATGTGCGAGGCCATGGCGAGTACGACGTTTAGGGCAGCTTTTTTGAAAGCCTTTACGAAGCATCTCGATCCCTACTCAGATTTTTATTTGACCGAAGAGCTCGACACTAAATCATCGGCTCTCGAAGGCGAATTTGTTGGTGTAGGAATCGGAACAGAATCCGAAGACGGAGCACTTCGAGTCACAGAAGTCGTCGCCGGCGGCCCTGCAGAAAA
>JAQBPA010000019.1 GCA_028287765.1 Bacteriovoracaceae bacterium | reverse complement strand
TCCATGTGCCGTCACCGGAAACAAGATCGGCCGTAAATTTTCCGAGCGTTATTCCATCGAGATCGCCTTCTCCCGAAACGGTCAGATCTGGAAGTCCAAAACTGTAAATATCGCGCACCTTACTTCTTATTTCGTAATCTAAAATGCGGAGCTTCCATTCGAATTTTCCCTGCAGCTGCGGAAAAATCGTACCGTCATACTGAAGGGTTCCTGACGTGAGACCCTTCCAACGACTCAGTTGTGGGGCGACAAGTCCGATATAATCGCCGAACTCAAGATTTTCGACTTTGACTTTGAAAGAAGCATTTTGATGGGCGGCAAGTGGGATAGAGCCAGTGAGTTCTCCCCTATCTTCATTTCCAGGGTCTCCCGTTCCTACCCAAGTAAAAGATTTCAATTCGAGATTTGGATATTTTAAAATCCAACTTCCTTTCGCTCGCTGCCATTTCTTCTCTTTAAGTTGGACGTCCTTAAGTTCAGCGCGGCCTTCTCCTTCGAGTTTGTTCCAAAGACCACGAACCTCAAAATCGGTCGCAAGTTCTCCCGAAAGCGATCGATCAGAAAAATAATGCTCAAGCTTTGCAAAAACCTTTCCCCTCAGATCAAGAATCGGATTTTCCCATCTCTTAATTTCGCCCGACATATTGAGTACGTCATCTAAGTTTTTAAACTCGAGATCTTTAAAATGCATTTTGGTGGAATTAAAAGTGCCAGATCCAATCGAAAGAGCGCCGTTCAAAGGAGCTGAATCTTTGCTCGTAAGATTTGAAAGTAAAAAGGATCCCGAAAAATCTGTTTCGTGCGCTCCTAGATTGAGATCCACTGTCTGAAGTTTTAAAATTCCAGAAAGTCCTCTCGAATAGAATTCTCGCTCCGGGAGAGCGACCGTAACCTCGACATCTTTTAAGCCGATGCGATCAATGGAAGTTTGAAATGTTCTTGGAATAAAATCATATTTTGGACGCAACTGATCGAGTAATTTTTGAATCGATTTAAAAGATTCAAGTTTATAAGCAAGTCCTTCGACTTCAATAGAAGAGAGGTCGAGTTTTTTGAAAAATAAAAGTGGAACCGAGACAAAAAGCGAAATACCCACAGAGATTCGACGAATATCCGCGCTCGTTTTTGTGGCAGCATGGACAAATTTTACATTCAGAAAATCGATTTTAGGCTCAAGACGAAAAAGTGAAGCCTTGGCCGATTCAAACGTGATCGAGGCACCAAGCTCTGTCTTGGCCACTTGTAGAACACGATCCCTTAAAGCATTTTGAAACGTGTCGGTTCGAACAAAAATCGCCAGAGCCAAAATGGCGGCACCCAGAATAAACAGCGCCGTTCCAAGAGAGATCCCCGTGATCCACGAGAAAATCTTAATCAAACGCGCCTTAATACGCCTTTTTGGATTTTCGATATCCATCTACTAGAACATAGCAAACGGGGCGTACTACGGCACGCGTGTAGTACGCCTAAAGCTCGCATTTTAAGCTCGACAAATTTTGAATTTCTTTGCTCAAATGCGAAAAAAAATGCCTATTCAAGAGAAAAATACCTTTAAAAATTTCTTCAAAAAGAAGCCTTTGAAAAAGGCGGCGTTGAGGACCAAACTAAGTGTAATGAATGATGTTACGGTAATTATTCCCGCCTACAATGAAGAAAAAGTGATTGATGAATGTCTCGCAAGCCTCGTAACACAGAGTGTCAAAAACTTTAAAGCGATCATCATTGATGATGCTTCTACCGACGCAACCGTCCGCAAGATAAAAGAATTTTCGCAAAAATTTCCTGATCTCATTGAACTCCGCCAATATGGAAAAGTTGGGCCTGGAAAAGCTCGAAATATCGCCGCCAGAGAAGTGAGTTCAGAGTTCATTGCGTTTATGGATGCCGATTGTATCGCCACTCCAAGATGGCTCGAAGAACTTCTGAAAGGTTTTACCGATCCGTCAGTCGGATCGGTAGGTGGCCCACATATCGCTCCACTTCAATCGTCTTCATTTCAGCTATACGTTGAAGATTTTTTTATTCGAAGCTCGCTTGTTGTAGATTTTTATAAGCCCAAAAAAAACGAAATCATCGAAGTGCCCCACAATCCTCTCTGTAACGTCGCCTATCGACGAGGCGTCTTCCAGGCAGCGAAAGGTTTTCGAGAAGATCTCTTTCCGGGCGAAGATACCGAGATTGATTTTAAGGTGCTCGATTTGCAATACAAAATTTTTTATAACCCTCAAGCACTCGTTTATCACCACCGTCCAGAAAATATTGAGCAATTTAAAAAGGTCATGCACGCGTATGGTCGCGCACAAGGAAAACTCATTCGCGAATACGGACTTCGAAGAAAAATTCAAAAATGGGGAATTCTCGCCATTGCACTCCTCACATTCAGTTGCGCTTACTTAATTGCAAAATTTTTATGGATCGGACTCTTAGCCTCGGCAGTTATTTTGGGTGTAGTCTTTTTTATAAGACCTAAGTGGAACTCAAAGCTTGGCATTTATATGAATGCGTTTCAGTGGTTCAACGGTCTTATTGAAGGTCTGATTACGATGAAATCGCTTCCGCCCGGTTATCAGGCAAAAAAAAAGGCGGCTGATTAAAAGCCGCCTATCAAAAATTTTTTAATTTTTTAGAATTTGTAAGTAACGCCAGCGTAATTTTCGTTGATGAATTTAGCTTGGCTAGAGTCGGCAGTCGTCTGCTCAATCGTTAAAGTATCTTGAACATCCGCAGACCAGCTTTTTGTAAAAGCATAGCTAACAATCACGCGTCCACGATTATAGAACCAAGCTTTGGCAGCATCGTTGTCTTCAAAGTTAAGACGATAACGAAGTTGCGTGCTTAATTTTTGGGTAATCGGCGTATTTAAATCTGCATTCAGACGGTAATTAATTCCCGTACGACCTTGAATCGTGCTCACTTGTCGACCCGCGCGAAAATAAGCAACCAGTGAAGATTTTTCTGCAAGCTTTAGATTTCCCGTGATGATCGCCGCATTGATTGTGGTGAGTGGACTTTGTCCAATCGCGCTGACCGAAGCAGCTCGAAATGCTGACTGTTTAACGGTTGCAGCCGATCTAATTTCGCTGGCATTTGAAGCATCGCCAATAAAAGTGGTGTCGAAATAATTCTTTCGAAAATATTGGTACCCCAGTGCAACAGAAAAAGTAGAATTCACTTGGTATTCTAAATCCGGCTGAATCGTCAGTTCATAAAAAGTATTTTGCGAACGCTTGTTTTCTGTATTTACCCAAAGATCTCCGAATGCATTGATCTTCCAGAGGTCATTTGCTTTTCCAGAAAAGAAAATCACAGGCTCATGTTGAAAGTAGGTATTGTTCGAAATATCTTTAAAATCGTTTCCTGAACCAAATCCTTTAGCGGCTGAAGTTTCAAAACTGTATTTAGCAAGAAGCGAGAAGGGAGCAGAATTATAATTAATTGCAAAAGCAGGTCGAAGAAAAGGGCCAAACGTATTTGCATCTTTGGTATTTCGACTAAATAATCCAACCGAATTCGATCGCGCCCCAATCCAAATAGCCGGACTAAACTTAACGGCACTAGGCGCAGAAATTTGAACAGGCGCCTTCACAGAAGTCTCCGCAGTCAACATTTGCGCAGCAACTAAAAACAAACTACAAAAAACGACTAATTTTTTATTCAACATGGATGCTCCTTAAACAGATTAACGTTTCTAGACCTGCAGCCCTGATAGCAGCAGATCTAAACGGCTCAAAGAGCGATTGTGTTAAGTTTAGTTAAGGAATGAATAAGCCGGCCAGGGGGCGATCGCGCTAGCGATCGAAGGTCTGCAATTTGCGAAGCAAATAAAGGTGTTAAACAAAAACAA
>JAQBPA010000261.1 GCA_028287765.1 Bacteriovoracaceae bacterium | reverse complement strand
ATCTATACTTATCGATAAAACTCTTAATTTTCAAACCTTTCCCGAAGAAATTTCAGTTTGAGTGAGAGCGGAGTACTTATTGGTGAGAGAGAGTAGAAACGGTCTTACAGCCTTCCTTTCGGCTTTTAAGGGGGTTGTGTTCGAAGCCGACAGGTAGTATTTATAGTTACTTAGAGAAAAAAAATCGGAGATTTTATGTATAGAATTGCAATTTTAGCGAGCTTAATCGTTTCTGTTTCACAGGTATCTGCTGTGGAGTTTCCACAGGAGGAAGTGAGCATCCATTTTCCAAAAAATACCCAGCAAGCGGACGTTCCAGGAACTGCAGAAGAATCCGCCATTAGAAAGGCTAAGAAGACAGTCACGCTAGATGATCTGAGAATTTTTTTAGACATTCAATGTCGCTATTCGGAAAATCCTCTGCCAACCGAAGTCGGCCGAAAAAAAGATCCAAATTGTAATGATACGACACTTTCTATTCAGGTACGTCAGATTGATAAAGAAAATGGCGCTTTCACTTTGCCATCAGTGATTACAACACCTCTGCACAAAAATAACCCCAATGAAATGAAACAAGAGAAGCTTTACAGAACGGATATTTACTACGTTTATAGGCTAAGAGTTGAATTTCCAAATGATCCGGTAGCTTCGGATTTGGAATTTTCAGGATG
This sequence comes from Bacteriovoracaceae bacterium, assembly GCA_028287765.1. GTDB lineage: Bacteria > Bdellovibrionota > UBA2394 > UBA2394 > UBA2394 > JAQBPA01. The sequence continues at coordinate 3,396 of JAQBPA010000261.1, read as the reverse complement.
GGAACCAACTTCGAATCCATATTTTGATGGGAAATTCGGGATAGATTCGCTTCTGGAAAAAATTAAATCGTTAAAAGATCTTTATATAGAAGTTTCAAAATCCTTTACGGTAAATTTTAAAGAGGCTTTTGCCGCCGACCCCGAGCTTGAACAAAGATTGAAGAATAGCAACGTCGAGCTTAGGTACGAAAGTTTTCATCGCGACAGCCAAAATCCAACCGGTGTCATTTCTGAAACTCCTAGTGTTAAGCACTTTTACCCTCGGGAATATCTTGGAATATCAAATAATAAAGTGCTGACCATTCCTAGAATTATTAATGTTCTTAAACATAAATTTCCTGAGCCTAAGGATTTCTATGACGCACAAGAGGACGAAATTCGTATCTGGATCACTTCAAAGCCGCCAGTGACCCTTGAGAAAAAGAAAAAATCTAAAACTGTGGAGCCAGTTTCGGAGCGCATTGAAGGCCATTTTGTTAAGCAAGGTCCATACGAACCTGATTTTTATAAACCAGGCGAATCTTCTTCTCGATTTACTTCCTTAGCGCCTCTTTATTTGTTGTTCCCCACGCCCTAAAGAAACTTCTCGTGAGGTGTTCGCTTAACATTTGCATATAATTAGAGTCAACATCTTTAAATCCATAGACGCTTTTAATGACGGAACTCGAAACGTTTGAATAAAAAATCGGACCAATCAATGTGACGATAGCAAGCCGAGTATTCAGATCCTGCGATATTTTTTTTTCTGCTTTAAATTGATCAAGTTTTTTTTGGATGACACCAAAAACTCCAAGATCGGAATCTAAAAGTGCTTTAATAATTCGCTTCGAACCGGTCATTAGTTCTCTCATTATAATGGCGTGAATATTTTTATTTGAACAAATCGATTCTGAAAGAGATGAAAGAATTTCATAGAGTTCAAACTCGGCAGCTGAAAAAGACTTTTTTATTCTATTTGGAGCGGGTCGGAGATTTTGTTCCTTCGCTTCATTTACAAATTTTTTCACGTGTCGCTCAATTACTTTTTGGTATAAGCCTTCTTTGCTTCCAAAATAATAAGAGATCATCGCTAAATTACATTTAGCTTCCTGACAAAGTTTTCGAGTACTTGCCCCTTCAAAGCCTCTTTCGGCAAAATGGGTTTCCGCGATTTGAAGGAGGCGATCTTGATCAATTGCTGGAGGCCTGCCAACACAGCGTTTAATGCGCGGAGACATCGACGGGTGCTCCTTTGGGGATTTCCGGTTTTTTCATAAGTGAAAGTGGAATGAGCGCGAGAATGCATCCCATCATTAAAATGACGAGTACTTCTTGATAAGAAAGGATGAAGGCTTGTTCTTTAACTTTGAAATAAATAATTTTAATGGGATCAAGGCCGTGGCTATCGAGCCCAAGAAGTTGACTCATCTTAGAGCTTAAACCATTTGTAAGAGCTTGAATGGAGTAGGTCGCAGGTCGATCGAATTGGGTAATGCGTTCAGAAAGAAGAGAGAAGTTTTTATCTTGTGAGCGCTGTAGAATCGTAGAAGCGATGGCGATTCCAAAACTTCCGCCGAGTTGTCTGAAGAGGTTGAGCATTCCGGCTACTTGGCCGACGGCAGGCCCTTTAAATTGAGTGAGTACAAGGTTATTGATCGGAACGAAAAGAAACGCCATGGCGATGCCGCGCAAAAGGAGGGGAGTAAACATTCCAGCGGTAGAAGTATCGCTATCAAATTTAGAAACATAATAAAAGGCGACCGCTAAAAGAATGAATCCTATAAAAATAAGTTTTCGAGGATCACCTCTTTTTAATCGATAGCCGATAAACGGCATCATGAGAGCCGCGGTGAGTGCACCGGGTAAAAACAGAAAACCTGTTTGCTCAGCCGTGAGGCCTTGAACGGTATTTACAAAAATGGGGATAATGAAAAGAAGTCCGTAAAGAGCCGCTCCCATCGCCATCATTAGAAATGTTCCGTTTGAAAAAACGCCATTTTTAAAATGTCGAAGTTCAAGAATGGGATGCTTCGTTTTAAGTTCTCGAATGATGAGCCCGGCAATTCCGGTGATCGCAAGAATACTAAACAGGATAATCGCTTTTGAATCGAACCAGTCTTCCGCATTTCCTCTCTCAAGAACAAATTGAAGCGATCCGATTCCAACGACAAGAAGAATAAGTCCCCACGTATCTATCGGCCTTCTTAAACTTTGTGGCTTTTCTATTCCGGAAGCTCTCTCACTGGCGACTTGCTTTGAAGTTTCAGGAACTTTCAGGTCATCCACTAAAAAATAAGACAAGAACGCGACCAAAATTCCGATCGGAACATTGATATTAAAGATCGATCTCCATCCAAATTCATCCGTGAGATAGCCGCCTAAAGTGGGGGCGATCGTGGGCCCAACAAGGACGCTCATCCCGTAAATCGCACTCGCCATTCCTGCTTGCTCGGCTGGAAAAGCTTCGTAGATGAGCGCTTGGGAGGTAGGAAGAAGTGCGCCGCCAGCGAGTCCTTGAATAATTCGAAAAAAGATAAGTAGAGGAAGATTCGGTGCAAGTCCGCAGGCAAGAGAAGCGGCCGTAAAAATACCGATGCACGTCGTATAGTAGAGTTTTCGACCGAGCTGTTCACTCAGCCATCCCGCAATCGGAAGCACAATCGCGTTCGCAATAATATAACCCGTAATCACCCAACTGATTTCGTCGATTGTAGCGCCCAGATTTCCCATCATATGAGGGACGGCGACATTGACGATCGCTGTGTCGATGATTTCGAGCAGAGATGCAAGAATCGCCGTGAGAACGATGAGTTTAGATTTTGTCGACATTCCCATAAAAAACTCTGCTCCGAGTTAATGAGCTTGAATGGTTACAAAAGCCGAAAGGCCGACTTGAAGTTTTTGAATATCTTCTGGCTTCAAATCTAAAAGTTTAATTCTCACTGAAACTCTCTGAACAACTTTTGTAAAATTTCCCGTAGAATTATCAGGAGGCAGCAAGCTAAAGACAGCGCCCGTACTTGGGCTAACGCTCTCGACCTCACCTTTAAATTTTTTTCCAGAGAGAGCGTCAATTTCGACGACAGCTGGGCGGCCAAGTTTTACATCTTCGAGTTGAGTTTCTTTCAGATTCGCGGTCACCCAGCGACTCTGCCCGTCCACAAATCCGAAGAGCGCTTGCCCCGGCATTACCGTTTGACCGACTTCGATTGATTTCCGCGCCACGGTTCCGGCGGCAGGCGCGACGATTTTTGTATAATCTAAATTGAGACTGGCTTGTGCGAGTTGCGCTTGTGCAGCCTTCATTTTGGCATCCAGGTCTTTAAAAGTTGCTTGAGCATTATCAAATCGCTCGCGACTAATCGCCTGGGTTTTAAATAAATCTTGCGCACGTTTGAAATTGGTTTCGGCTTCGTT
>JAQBPA010000259.1 GCA_028287765.1 Bacteriovoracaceae bacterium | reverse complement strand
TGCGAAGCCGTTGATTCTCAATTTTCCCGATGATGCTGTTAAAAAAGTGCAGAGGATTCTCTCGGACACATTTCAATCCGGCCCTAAATCTTCTTTTTTTCCTGACGATTTTGGAATTCGTCAGAAGATTGGGTTACCTTACTACGAAGACTTGAGTGAAAAGAACGCAACTCAAAAGATGTCTCATTCAGAACTTGAAATTCGCTTGGCAAATATTGTCCCCACTACCACAGGAATTTCGGCTAAATTTGATTCGAGAGTAAGTTGGTACAGTCAACCCGCTTGTTTATCTAATTTTAAAGAAGGAAACGAAATTCCAGATTTAAATCCAAAAGAAGAGCTGGGCCAAATGAAAGGGCTCGCCTGGAAACTTGTCAGCGATTATTCGCTGCAATCCGTTGAGAACGGCAAGTGGCATTTGGAGAGCTCCGCTCAGAAAGGCCAAAATGATCGAGTGGAAGTTTTTGCGGCCAAGGAACTCATTGATCATATTTCGAGAGCAGCAGTTTTAGGCGGACTTTATTGTATGAGTACGCGAGTGCTTTGGCCGAGACCCGGTTATCTTCCTTTAATCGAATTTCATCCCACAAAGTTTCCTGAATTTAAATTGGATCAAAATGGGACTCGAGCCAAAGTGGTCGGAGATTTAGTTTCGTTTGACCTCGAGAGTAAGAATCCAAAACAAAAAGGGGTCGCAAGAAATTTAGAAATAAATGAGAAGTTTGTGGAGACCGACAGACGACCCGTCGATTTTGAGTTGGGCTTTTCTCTGGATAAGAACTCCAAAGAAATTCGTTGGTCTGTGCCTAGCGATATTAATATTTCTCAGTCAAAGGACGAAAATGAGCTACTTCAAGAAATACTCAAAAACAGCATTATGCCGAAGTTAAAAGAAGTGACTTGGCTTGCACAGGTGAGCACGGATTTGCTTAAACACATTTTTTCGAAATTTTTTTCAATGAAGGGTCCACCTTTAAAAGATCTTCAAGTATCCGCAGAAGGCATAAAACTCGACGTCGATGTCGGTTCATTTGATTGGTTGTTACCTGAAGAGGCTTCGAAGGCTGACGAAAAAAAGGAGTCTGATTCCAAACCCCTTGAAAATAAAAACGAGGTGATTCCCGTTCCAAAAACGGTGAAGATCGAAGCTCCTCTCGAAATTTACGATCCGAATGTGGAGGTTTCGTGGCAACCGAATGATCAGCTGTTTTTTAGCTCGCGAAAGAGAAATATCGACTCGGGTGAATGGGGTGAGTGGAGTTCTTTTCAGGGCGGAAATCGCACCAAAATTAATTTTGAAAAATCAGGACGCTATATCGTGCAAGTGCGAGCGATGAACCGTGGCTTTGAAATTGAGCCCATTCCAGTGCAGTACGAATTTTATTATCAACAGCCTGAACTCACCGATTTGATGTCCGCGCCCGCCGTATCAAGAAAAGAAAAAACAGACGGCGCACCCGGAAAGCTAACATCTCCACAACCGAGGGATCTGAAACCAGCTGCTTTGACAGCGGCTCCAGAGGCGTCGATGGGATCGAAAGGACTTTTTGGCTGTGGAATTCAGATGTCGAAATCCGAATCGTCCTCTTCGCTTTTATTTTTATTCTTTTGCAGCGTTCTTTCTCTTTTTGTCATGAGAAAAAAAGTTCAGTGAGCGGGCTCACCGGTGCCCCCCTTTCTACCCATGGACAGCCATTCCAAGAATGGGGCATTCTTGTCCCACAAATGAAAATGAAAACTGAGTCATTCTGAGGACTTAGTTGCGGCACGGAACTTGAATATTTTATGGGTAATGAGAGTTATTTTTGCAAGTCTGCTTATTTTCGGGTTTTTTCAAACGGAGGGATTCTCGGCGGATATTCTCGTTCGAAGAAAGAGCGCGTCTTCCATTCAGATGCGTCAGTACGGTCAGAGACGAGTTCAAGAAAACACTGACAAAATAACTGCGGTAAAATTTTCTTCAGAAGAAGAAAAACAAAACTATATTCAAAACCTGGATCCGAGTGAAACGGAGTGGGAAGAAAATATAACTTATTCTGGATCGGATTATTCGCTGAACGCTCAAGTTCAGGCGGAAGTAGCTTCTGAAGTTGAAAAAGATCCTCTTCTTGCAAACCAGTGGTCTCTTTTTAGTTCGACCACAGATCCTAATAAATTTTCTGGCGTCGACATCGATGCTATCCGTGCATGGAACATCACGACCGGTTCAGATAATACGATTGTCTACATTATGGATTCGGGAATTGTTCAGGGGGCCGAGCCAGACTTGCAGGGACGAGTGACTTCTTATTTTGATGCACTTAATCCGGGGCAATTTCCAGTGGATCAAAATAGTCATGGTACGCATGTCGCCTCCATCGTTTCTGCTATTGGCGACAATAAATACGGCATCAAGGGAGTTGTTCCTGGAAAAATCCAACTGGGAATCGCAAGATTTTTAAATGCGTCCAATCAAGGAAATACAGATTCAGCGATTCAAGGAATCGATTGGATCCTAAGCGACTACCAATCCCGATTGATTAACAATCCTTCACTTCTTTGTATCGTGAGTAATTCTTGGGACGGTGGTTATAGCTCGTTTTTAGAAGATGAGATGGCGAAGCTTAAAAACGCGGGATGTTTTCTTGTTCTTTCGGCCGGCAATAACGGACGTAACAACGATCAAGTTCCCGACTATCCGTGTAACTTTGCTAAACTTAAAGGCGGCAGCATTTGTGTTGCGGCAACGGATGCGAACGATAAGAGAGCGTCGTTTTCGAGTTATGGGCCTAAGTCGGTGGATATCTACGCTCCTGGAACTCAGATCCTTGGAATTGTTCCCGGCATTATGCAAGGAAGTCAGTATGTGAGCCGTTACGAACAAAAAGACGGAACTTCTCAAGCTGTTCCCCACATTGCGGGAGTTGCGGATCTCATTTGGTCCGCGAATCCAAAACTTACGCAGTCAGATGTCTATAATATTTTAGTCAAGTCTGTCGACCGCCTTCCGGGTGCAGACTCCGAAGTTGCAAGTGGTGGACGCGTTAACGCTTATCGAGCTGTGCTGATGGCGACAGGACAAGACCCTTCGCTCGCTGATCGAGGACTAAATTCTCAAGCAGCGGGTGGCGGAGGCGGATGCGATCTTTCTCATTCAAAGCAAAATGCGACATCTTCTAATTGGTTTGTGGAAATAGGGCTTTCGTTACTTCTGCTCTTTTGGTTAAGAAGAAATGCTATCGCAGCTTTTCAATTAAGAGCTGATAAAGCCCTTCGCGCTCGCGACCGTCTGCAAAACGACGTCGATGCAAAAAATCTGTAATCTGAGAAAAACTTATCTTCAGCTCTCGCGTGATTTCAAGAGTTTCATCCAGAGTAGGAAGCCAGAGATAATCCTTTTGTGACTCATGCAGTTCGATAATTAAAAAAACTTGTTCATCGATCGGCAATGCATGCTGAGGACAGTGTCGACCAAAAAGACAACTTCCTATTTGTGGTGTGAGTTTTATTTTTTCAAAAAGGTGAAGACGTTTCATCTCTTTTGCTTTTTCAATTTCGTCCGCAGAAAATTTCATTCTCTCATCTCTTTCAAAAAAATGAGTACAACACCAGAAAACCTTTGACGCCGCGCGTCTAGTTTCCATACATTTAGCTACAGGGTGATTTTCTAGTTAGTTTACGGCAATCTTTTTGCCGGGTTCGTGAGGAGGAGGAGAGGGTGAATTCATTTCGTTTGTCTATTTTCGTGGTCCTAATTGGACTAATAAGGACTATTTCTGCATTTGGAGCAGAGCCGACCATAAAATGTGCTGAGTCGATTGCAAGTTTAGCTGATGATAAGCCAGTTTTGGGTTTTTCGGCACTTCGCGAGACGCATTCTCTTAAAGAATTAATTTCTTCAGATGCAGCTGTGAATTTAGCGGTTTTACATCCAACCATTGTGATGGGCGCGTTCCAATTACAGAATGCTTATATTAATTATGTTCCGCCTATAGAAATTCCAGATCCTATTTACGGAGCTTCAACGGTTAAACTTTATCCCGTTTTTAGTTCAGGACTTCCAATCACTGACGGACGAATGATCGTTGGGCAAGATCAGCAGATTAATAAATATGCTGATTGGGTTCAGTCTGCTGCAAGTGGAAATGGCTCTGGT
>JAQBPA010000216.1 GCA_028287765.1 Bacteriovoracaceae bacterium | reverse complement strand
TGGCGATAAGTTCTGGAAGAGCAGACGTCGTTGTTGCTGGTGGAACCGAAAGTATGAGTCAGATTCCTCTTTTGCTTTCAGAAGAAATGAAAAGTATTTTTTTTGGTCTCGTCCTTTCAAAAGGATTTTGCCCAAAACTTCAGGCCCTCGCTAAATTTAAAGCCAAATTTTTAAAACCTGTCATCGCCATCGAAGTAGGGCTTCGAGATCCTGTCTCGGGAATGAATATGGGCGAGACTGCTGAGCGGATCGCAAAAGATTTCGGAATTACGAGAGAAGAACAAGATGCGTTTGCGCTTCGTTCTCATCAAAAGGCGGCAGCCGCTCGTGAACGTTTCAGTGAAGAAATTGCTCCTGCCTATCCAAAAGCAAAAAAAATCGTCGCTCAAGATATTGGCCCGCGTGAGAGTCAGACGATCGAAGCACTCGCCAAATTAAAACCTTACTTTGATCGAAGACACGGAACGGTCACGGTAGGAAATGCATGTCCGATTACGGATGGTGCCGCGATGATGGTCATGATGTCCGAAGAAAAAGCAAAAGCAGAAGGCTATCGTATTTTGGGCAGAGTTCGTTCGGTAGAATTTGCAGGATGCGATCCTTCACGAATGGGACTGGGCCCAGTTTTTTCGTCGCCGAAGGCTTTGAAGACAGCAGGACTTCAAATGAAAGATATGGATTTGATTGAGATCAACGAAGCTTTCGCTGCTCAAGTTCTCGGTTGCCTTAAAGGTTTTGCGAGTAAAGAATTCGCACAAAAATATTTGGGCCAAAATGAAGCCATTGGCGAAGTTGATCTTGAAAAATTAAATGTAAATGGGGGAGCGATTGCTCTCGGACATCCCGTCGGCACTTCCGGAGCAAGACTTGTATTAACGATATTAAAGGAACTCAAAAGACGAAACAAACGATTTGGTCTTGCGACCCTCTGCATTGGCGGCGGCCAAGGCGGCGCATGTGTCGTGGAGAGCGCCGCGTAAATAATGTCGCGGGGGGGCCGCTCAAACATAGTCGCGGGAAACCCCGTGCAAACATAGTCGCGGGAACCCCGCGCAAACATACCAGAGGAGAATCAATGAACCCAGCTCATCAAACAAATCTCAGTGAACCGGTTTCTTTAGGAAAAAAAGAAAATTCTACTAAATTAACCGTCGAGCGAGATCATGCAGAAATTCTCATCCACACGCCGCGAGAAAAGGTGAATAAACTTAGTCGGGCCACTTGGGAAGAACTCCAGGAGCATTTTAGTTTTTTAAAAAATAAAGGCGCTGAAATTAAAACTCTTCTTATTTATTCCGATAAGCCGGATATGTTTTTGGCGGGTGCCGACATTACCGAAATCGAACGGATGACCACCAAAGAGCAAGCGCTCGATATGGTTGAAAAAGCGCAAGACGTTTTTCAAATGCTTTCTGAGCTTCCTCAAGTGAGCATAGTGGCAATCGACGGCGCCTGTCTTGGCGGCGGTTTGGAACTCGCGCTTGCCTGTAATTATCGAATTTGTTCTGACAGTCCTTCAACGAAACTTGGACTTCCCGAAGTTAATCTAGGAGTGATTCCTGGATCCGGTGGAACTCAAAGACTCCCACGAGTGATCGGGCTGGTTGAAAGTATTAAAATGATCACTTCGGGTGCTCCAGTTGATGCGCGAAAGGCACTCAAGATCGGTCTCGTCTCCGACGTTATTCCAGTTGAGTATTTGCTTTCTACTGCAAGAAAAATTCTGAAAGATAAAAGTTATTTCCGATTTAAACCGAAGGAATCGACTCTTCAGTGGTTTGTTGAAGTCTCGCCTTTTAAAAAATTCATCTATCATCAAACACGGAAGGCAATTTTGGATAAGACGAAAGGGTTTTATCCAGCGCCTCTTCGCGCGGTCGATGTGATCGAGCGCACTTTTCATGGCGATATTAAGGCGGGTCTGAAGATTGAAGCAGAAGCTTTTGCAGATTTAGCGATTCAGCCAACTGCTAAAAATTTAATTGGATTATTTTTTGCATCGGACGAGTTAAAAAAAGAACGCGGCATTGGTCCGATGGAAGCTCACGATTTTAAGCCCTTAAAAATTACAAACCTTGGCGTGCTCGGAGCGGGAATTATGGGCGGCGGAATCGCCGCGGTCGCTTCAGGACGAGGCATCGCCGTTCGAATGAAGGATGTGGCAGCGGAATCCATTTTGCATGGTCTCAAAACAGCAAGATCCCTTTTTGAAAAAGATTACAAAAGAAAAAAGATTGATAAGTCTGAGTTTAATAAACGGATGTACCGAATCTCTCCAACGCTTCAGTGGACGGGATTTGGTCATATTCCCTTTGTGATCGAAGCTGTTGTGGAAAAAATGGAAATAAAAAAATCTGTTTTTTCAGAGCTTGAAAAAAGTCTTCCTGAAAATGCGATCATTGCGTCGAATACGAGTTCTCTTAGTATTTCCGAGATGGCAGCTGGATCCAAACGGCCCGAGAGAATTGTAGGAATGCATTTCTTTAATCCTGTTCCTAAAATGCCGCTTGTTGAAGTGGTGAGAGCCGAAAAAACATCCCCAGAAACCGTAGCACAAACTGTCGCCTTTGGACGTCAGCTTGGAAAGACCGTGATTGTTGTCAAAGATCGTCCCGGGTTTTTGGTGAATCGAATTTTAATGCCGTTTTTAAATGAGTCGGGCCATCTTCGCGAAGATGGTTACAGTATTGCTCAAATCGATAAGGCGGCGACTGACTTCGGAATGCCGATGGGTCCGTTTCGGCTCCTCGATGAAGTCGGCCTAGATACGGCAGCCAAAGTGGCTGACGTGATCGCTACCGCTTTTCAACATATGAAGGTTCTTCCCGTGGTTCGAGAGATGGTGAGTAAGGGATTTCTTGGGCGAAAAAATAATAAGGGTTTTTACAATTATGATGGGCAAGGAAAATCTGTCGGCATTCGAAGCGATCTGCAGTCATCTCCCAAAGAGCCCGGACCTACCACCGATAAATATATTCAGGATCGTTTAATTTTGCCGATGGTGACTGAAGCTGTGATGGCGCTTGATGAAGGGGTGGTATCCACGGTTCGCGATTTGGATCTGGGACTTATTTACGGAATTGGTTTTCCTCCATTTCTTGGAGGACTTTTGAAGTGGGTTTCAAGTGTTGGAGAGAGAGAAATTTTGGACCGAATGAATCATATTAATCAGGCGACCAAGGGACGACTGATCGTTTCACCGTCTTACGTTGCTCGGGTTCAGTCGGGGCAAACTTTTTATCGCTAGTACACGATGATCTCCGCTTGTCTCATCACAAAGAATGAAGAGAGCTGGCTCGGAGAGTGTCTTGAACATTTAAAACCGATCGTTTCAGAGTTCATTGTTGTCGACACGGGATCGACCGATCGAACAGTAGAGATCGCGCGAGAAAAAGGCGCGAGAGTTTCTCAAATTAAATGGGAAAATGATTTTTCTAAAGCGAGAAATATAAGTCTTGAGAAGGCGACTCAGCGATGGATTCTCATTATCGATCCTGACGAAAGAATTTCTGGTGAGGAATTATCGAAGCTAAAACAGCTGACCGATGCAAAAGACGTTATTGCTTACACTCTGACGACTCGAAACTATTCTCGAAATTCTGCTGCATCCGGCTACAAACCTTGCATCGGAAAGTATTCAGAAGAAAAGGATTATCCGGGTTATTTTGAAAGCCCGAAGATTCGGTTGTTTCAAAATATTCCGACCATTCGATTCGTGGGATCGGTTCATGAACTTGTTGAAAGTACTGTTGTAGGAAAAATAGTGAATAGTGATATTCCCATTCATCATTATGGATCCACTCCCGAAATGGAAGCAGCGAAGGGCAAAAAGAATTTTTATCAAAACCAGGGCAAAAAAAAAGTTCAAGAAAATCCAAGCGATTGGAAAAGTTTTTTTGAGCTTGGAGTCGAATATTTGACAGGACGGGAGTACGTTAAAGCGTATCGACAACTCGAACGAGCGCGAGATTTAAAGCGAAACGATCCGCTCATTCTCACTAATTTGGGATACGCCTATATGGAATCCAATCTTCTCGATAAATCAGAGAAGGTTTTGCAGGAATGTCTTCAAGTGGATCCTCTTTATCACGACGCTCTTCTTAATTTGGGCGTGATTGAAATGAGGCGAGGTGAGTGGCAGCGAGGAATTAAAATTTTTGACCAAGTGGTGAAGAAGCATGCCTTTTCTTTTCTCGCGTTTCGAAATCGCGGATTATGCCTGGCTCATTTAAAAGATTACCAATCTGCTGCCGCGAGTTTCGAGAAAGCTCTCGCGGTGTTTCCGCAATTTACGGAAGCAAAAATCGATCTTGGTGTTGTTTGCTTTGCCGCCGGTCGTCCTGATTTAGCAAAGCCTGTTCTCGAAGAAGCACTGCGCGCTGAACCCAAAAGTCTTCGAGCGCGCTCGACACTCGATGATGTTTACGCTGCTCTCAAGCATCAATCGGCGATAAAGACTTCGTTATAAATTTTGCAGAAGTTTAAGTGTGAGCTGGGCGTTAGAATTGGCTTGAGTGAGAACAGCAACACCCGCTTGTTGGAGAACCGTGAGTCGAGTGAAGTCGGCCGTTTCGCTCGCGTAGTCAACATCGAGAATCTGAGATTTTGCGAAGGATATATTTTCAATCGACGTCTGATCAACCGATACGGCAAAACCAAGACGGCTTTGAACTGCGCCAATATTGGATCTCGCGTTACTAATATAGGTGAGCGCTGAATCTAAAGAAGCTAGCGCATTTTGTGCGCTCGCCTGAGTGAGAAGCGAAATTTGATTCGCTGTCGTCGTCTTGGATGTATTGGG
>JAQBPA010000192.1 GCA_028287765.1 Bacteriovoracaceae bacterium | reverse complement strand
TCTACTAATAAGTTTAAAAAAAATGCATTAAACATCTCGTGAGCGCTGTGTCGCATCATCGCTTCTTTAGAAGTAGCACTGAATGTTTCATCGTGAGCCTGGCTAGAAAGAAAGCGAAATCCTTTTTTTTCGGACTCAAGTGCCGTCTCATGTGAATCCGGAAGATCAATGGCACGCAAAAACGTGGGAATCAAAATTAAAATGAACAACACTGGGCGCAACATCGAAGCCTTTTTATCTGAATAACTCAGTAAAAACAATGGGGTCCAGGGGCCTCTGAAAGGCTCTTTTAGAGCAAAAAGAAGGCTATTTTAAAAATCAATGGTTCAAAACAGAGGCCCCTTTATACTTAAGAGAGTGAAGCGCCTTCCGATTACCTGCTGCTATATTCTTCGGAACGAGGAACAATTTTTAAGTGCCTCACTCAAAAGCGTCGTCGATCGGGTTTCTGAGCTCGTAATTGTAGACTTTGGCTCAACCGATCGCACAAAAGAAATAGCCCATTCCTTTTTGAAAAGGGTTCCCCATTTTATTTGGAAAGATTCGACCTGGGAAAACAATTTCGCGAATGCTCGAAATTCTGCGGCAAGTGAAGCACATGAGCCTTGGATACTTTTTATTGATGGTGACGAAATTTTAGATGAAAAAGCTTTTTCAAAAATCTCCGCGGCCATTGCGGAGACCACAAAAATTTCGTGTTATTCATTTATTCAACGAAATTACACTCGCGAGCCTGGGCTGGAAGAAGCGAGACGCGCAGACTCGACGCCTGCAGATTCTCTCTTCGATCACTCCTCGCTTTATTTTTTAGAAAACTGGATGGAGCGGCTTTATCGCAGAGATAAGGGCCTTCTTTATGAAGGTCGGATTCACGAGTCTCTCCTTCCTTCCGTTCAGCAGCATGGGCTTATTCATTCACGTCTTCCCGTCGTACTTCATCACTATGGCCGTCTCAAATCTAAGACTCCCGAAAAATTAAAATATTATCTCGGCCTCACAGAACAAAAATGGAAAGAAGAAAACGATCACCCCGTTCCTTGGATTGAACTCGCTATCAATCTGATGGAACTTCATGAATTCGAAAAAGCTTTCGATCTCGCTAAAAGAGCTGTCGAAAAATTTCCGAACACGCCTGAAATTATTCGCGTAAGTTTTCAAGCCGCACTCAGAGCCGAAGAATTTTCACTCTCAGAAATATGGATTAAAAACTTTCTAAAACTAAAACCGAAAGATCTTTACGACAAATCTCAATTGACGACAGCGTATCTTTATCAAAAAAAGTTTGATGATGTTTTTTCTTTGGTAGAAGAAATCTTCCGCGAAGATCCTCATAATTTTGTCGCACATTTAAATTGCGGTGTTATTCACTTCGAAAATAAGAGCTGGGATAATGCGTCGCGTCATCTCGCGATTGCTCATAGCGAGAGACCGGAAGATCTTTTTGTTTCGAACGCTCTCAAAAAAGTGAATGCCATTCTTCAAAACGATTGAGCTTATTCTTAGCGATCGCTACTATTCTAGTAGGGGAATTAATTCAAAAAATTTAAAAGCTTTCGAAGCATTTTTTTAAGAGATGTTTAGTTGAAAGCGGTGACTCGGCTCAGGCAATGCATCGGAGGGGATACATGCGTCTATGGCTTTTAGGAACCGTGCTGGTTCTTTCTGGATGTGGTTCTACATTGGACTCATCAAGTTCTTCGTCTTTAAATAAATCGATCGCGACGGAAACTCTTTCACTCGATCGGGGAACGACTTCGTTCCAGGCCGTCGACAAATCCATCGATGAAAATACAAAAGTTACTTTAGAAAATACCGATTTTAAATCTCCGCGACGAATCGAAAGAGATTTAAACCCATCCGCACTCAGTGTGGGCACTCCCGATGAGGACTTGGTAACCTTAGCGACAAAGCAGGCCAAAGACCTGAATCCAAATCTAGAGCTCCAATTTTTAAATATCAGTCGAGGATCGGTCTTTGCTTACGTCACCTTCCAACAAACCTTTCATCAATTAGAAGTACAAGGCTCACGACTTGTTCTTCGATTAAACGGAGAAGGCAATTGGGTCACGATGAGTTCAACGCTCATCAGCAATGAGCTTTTAAATAAACTCCCGACAGAAGAACATTCAAAAATTTCAAGCGCAGATTACTTCGCGATGCCTCACCATGTGCTTGAAGAAAAGTCCGTCGTTTATCCGCGTCGTGATGATGCGGGAGTGATGCAAGTTCATCTCGCTCGCAGATTCGCCGTCTTTTCTCTCGACGAACACCAAGAACTTTATGTTTGGGTCGACGAGCAAACAAAAAAAGCCATCGGCGCTTATAATCCTGCGACAGCTATGGACACCATTCAAGTGCGAGGAACCATTCTCGCCAACTCCCCTGACGATAAAAGCCCCATCGATGTGTTCTTTCCGAATGTCACCGCGATATTGGATAAGGGTAAAAAAATTATCTCGGATGACATGGGAAATTTTGACAAAACACTTCTTGGAGCGGCGGGCGCAAAAATTGTTTTAGAAAATGAATACCTCAGCGTTTATAACAATCACAAAGCCACGCGAGAAGAGTTAGTGGATTCAACCGCAACGAATGCCGTCCAATTAACTAGCGGAACTGCCCTAGAAGACAGGAATGTTTTTTACTGGATTATGGTCGCGAGAAAAGTTCTGACCGAAAAATTAAAATACAATGCGCTCAACTACAGACTCGGCGCATACACGAATTACGGCGATCATTACGATAACGCATTTTTTATGCCACTGACGAAAACGCTTTCGTTTGGCTCAGGTGGAAAAATATTTAAAAATACAGCACTAGGTCGAGATGTCGTTATTCATGAGTTTGGACATGCCGTCACACATGCCATTTACGGAACCGTTCAGAACTATGAATTTAATTCGATGAACGAAGCCTTTAGCGATTACTTTGCCGCATCGGTAACGAACGATCCCACCATCGGCGAAGGCGTCATCAAATATTACGAAGGAAGAAAATATCTACGCACAGTAGATAACCAATTTATATATCCCAAAGATTTTTCAGGCGTAAGATTCCACGACGACGGCCAAATGTTCAGCGGATCCCTCTGGGATTTGAGACAAAAGCTGGGTGCCGACTACGTCGATCAACTCGTGCACGAAGCAAGACTAGCCCAAGCAAAAACGATTCGAGAGTTTTTTAAAGAACTTCTCATCATCGAAAAAAATCGAGGAGACAGAAATCCGTGGACCACCACGAACAATATCGATGAAATTTGGAAAAGCTTTCAAAGCCATGGTCTAATGTCGGATACATCATTCACCAAGGCTCCTCCCGAAGATTTAACAATTTCATGGAAGCGCCAACAACAAGGCTGCATGTGGTTCGGCGTAGAGAAATAACTCAGCAGCCGCGGCGTGGCGGAGCTTGAATCGACGGAAATGTTGGTGCGAGCTGGGGACTTCTGAGATACGGCCTGGGTCTTTTATATTCCTTTGGTACTTCTTGCTGCCTTCACCCGCTCGTTGACAATTCGAGCTCCGTCCGACTTTTGAAGCTCGCTCTGGATCTCAAAGTCCCCAGCTCGCACCAACATTTCCTTCACTCCAACTCCCCCACGCCTTAAAAAAAATAATCTCTGGCTACTTTGATTAAAGAGATTTTGATTTTGTATTTGATTGAAGTTTTTGTATTTGTATTTTGATTCCGGTCAGTAGTTGAATTGAGGACGAGCGTGGAGCGGGTCGTGGGTGAAAAACTCTTGAGCCGGGCAAAAAAAACATGCGAGAGAAAAAAGACCCACGGCGAAAAAGCAACACGCGGAAAAAGTTCAGAATTTAAACGATTCGCCCCTGAGCGCGTTTTCTCACCCCACGACCCGCTCCATGCTCGCCCGGAGATTCGACTACTGACCGGACCCCGATCGAAAGTTTTTTAGTTAAGTTTTTTTTCAAAAAAACTTAGTCCCCCCCGACAGGCCCCCTATCTGTAAAACAAATTTAATAATTTCATCTCGAACAGAGTTTTATAAAGATTCGGAAACAATACCGGAAGAAAGAACCAGCTAAGATTTGAGAGAGCGTGAAAGATGATTGAAGGAATAATCGACCCCGATACATAGAGGAGTCCGGCCGAGATGAGACCCAGTAGAAATGCCCCCGGGTAGAGCGACATATGAGCGATCATAAAAAAAACGCTTGAAAACAAGACCGGCACGAAGAGACTTTGCCATTTGGTATAGAGAGCCCGAAAAAGGACGTCCCGAAAAAAGAGCTCTTCTAAAATCGGCGCAGCGATCACCATTAAAAATACTTCTTCTACCAAGCCGAAAACTTTTCTATTTCCGATAGCGGGTCCGTCTTTCCACGCAAAAAACAAATCGATGAGTTTTAGACCTCCCACATAACCTGCAAAGATCAGAAAACAAATGCAAAGCGCTCTTGGCGAAATTCGAAGAAGCGGACGCCAACCGGTTGCGAAATATAAATAGCCGAGCGCAAGGAGCAAATAAAATTGAAGTGAATATCGACGCATCCAGTCAGGGACGACCGGTCCAGAAGTTTTGAGCACAATACTTAATAGTGCGGAAAATAAAAACAGGCCCGCAACCCAAACCAAAGCAGTCTGTGCCGTGTTTTTGTTTAAGTTTAAGAAACCCCTTGAGGTACTATTCACTTCCTTTAACATAGAGTTATGTATTTTGATCTTCTACTTTTATTTATGATCTTTATTGCTGCCCTCTTTGGTTATATTCATGGCTTTGTTCGCCAGGTCATCTCACTTCTTACACTTCTCTCGATTGTCTTTTTTGCTCAACCGATTGCTATTTGGCTAAAAGAGAGTTCGGATTGGAATTGGTGTAAAACTTCACCGCAGCTTGTCCTTTGGGGACTGAGTAGTTTTTTTATTGTTTTGTTTTTTTTAATGGTTAGCGGAATTGTTTCTATGATTCGAAAGGGTGCTGGGCTTACGACGGCCGATCGTTGGATTGGTTGTGCGCTGGGGACTGTGAAAGGATTTATCTTTGGCCTTCTTGTCGCTCTTGTCATTCATCTTGTTCCCGAGCATGCACATGGCCGCTTTAACGAACTTCATGCCGATACCGAAAACTCCATTTTCGTGAAAATGGCTGGACCCATGCTCGACTGGCATTCACTTTCAACTTTTAAAAGTCTTCACGAAATCAAAGAACATTTGAAGGCTTCCGAGAAGAAGTTCGTCCCAAGAGAAGGCCCGTGGGCCCGAGGTGGCGGAGTTGAGCCGGAGTAAAGCTCTCGCGACCTCTCAAAAATTATCTTCGAAAGCTGCTTCGTTCTTTCAGGATTCGTAGAGCATCCTTCTCCATAATATTTTGTACAAAGCGATTATGGAATTCTTGAAGATCACTGAGCGAAACATTCACATGCACGTGTAAAGGACAGTCCCCCACTTGCGAGGACACCACTTCCATTGAGGCCGATCCTTCATCAAGATCTACGTCTCCAAAAAGTTGGAGCGCATCACCGGGAGTTACCTCGCAAAGATTGTCGGAACCTACGATCGAAAGCTGTCGTGGATCCGAAACCAAATAAACATAGGAAGGGTTACGAAGCAAATCTTCGATGTTTTCTGTCTGTCCTTTTCTGTGATCGTTAAGCACTTCCTGCGCCTGAACAGAAATTTGAGTCATCATAGAATCTTGCATATGAGTTTGCTCATAGTTGCGAATAATTCGATCTGCATTTTCAATCTCAATATTGGCTTGCTGTTCCCGCTCTCTGGCTGCAGCTAATTGATAATCGTATCGGGACGATAAATATCCCGAAACTAGAGAATCAACAAGGATATCGCTTGCTCTTAAATAATGACGACGAGGTTGAAAATAATAATTGTAACTGCCGTACCAAGGAGCACCTTCCCAACCCCAAGTATAGTCAACGGGTGTCGCCCACCCAATCGAGAAAAATCCATAATCAAAACTGGCGATAGGGGTTGGTACGTAAACATTATATGAATACCGATTTCTCGTAATGATTTGATAATCTCGAACGACGCTCACATTGTCATACACGTAAGTTCGGTGCGATGTTCGTGATGATCCGCTTAGAATAATATTTTCATTGTATGAATATTGCTTCACTCCGAGTGCATATACATCATTACTTCCATCAGGATTGTGATTCGTGACCACTGTTCCTAACGACGTGGTACTTCTGGTTTGTGCAATCGTGCCATCCTTTCGGTAAACATAAGCTTTTGTAGCCGTACGTCTTTCTTCTAAAGAACCATCCGGTCGGAATCTACGGTAAGAATTTCCTTGCTGTTCGATACGTCCACCATCGTTAGTCGGAGTAATTACTTTTGAAGCACGGGGCTTCGATACATTTCCGCTTCTTCCTGAATCAGCCCAGCCAGTCGCAGCGCTATGAGCACTCGTTCGGGCTGCAGAAGATCGGGGAGCTTGAATAGGAGCTTGCTTCGGAGTGTCGACATTCGCGCTACTATACGTCGAATAAGCTTTTGCACTCGCGGCTTTTTTTTGAGCACTCGCTGCAGCGCTATCGAACGTGCTCGGTGCAACGCTAAAGCCACTCGAAGTTTGTGGTTTTGAAGATGTGCTTGAGGAAGTGACTGAAGAAGTCGTTTGGCTCTTCGGAGTACTCGAGCTTGGACTTCCGGATCCGTAGTTATGACTGCCGGACGTATACGATTTTGGTACAGAGCTTGAATCAGATTTTTTTGATGACGAGCTGGATCCACCGAATGTGCTGCCGCCGCTGTAGGTGCTACTTGAAGTGCTCGGACGTGAAGCAGGGCTCGAGCCGTAATTGCTCGATGATGGAGTTGAGCTGCGAGAAGGCGAGCTACTGTAATTTGGACTACTTGAATAGGAGCTACTCGAACTGCGGCTGGAACTTGGGCTACTTGAATATGAGCTGCTCGAACTGTGGCTCGATGAACTACTTGAATACGAACTGCTCGAACTATGACTTGATGAACCACTCGAATACGAACTGCTAGAATGGCTGCCACCTGAACTATAACTATGCGAGCTGCTCGAAGAAGAAGAGCGAGAGCTTCCGCCGCCTGAACTATGAGTTCCCGCGAAGGAATCGTTAATCGATAAACCTAAAACAAAAATTAAAACGATCCACTGACCCATTGAATACTTATTTTGCTGTTTCATATTAGTCTTTCCTTTTTATCTGAACTGTTCCAATAAGTTTTTTCTGCGTATCGTCAGTAGAATTAATCGACCACACTTCACATCGATTCGCTTTTGGCGGTGACATTCTTGTGGGCTCGGAACAAGCAAAGCTGTTCTGGAACTCCGAAATATTAGCTAAAACGCCATTCACTCGAAATTCAGCAGGGGGTTCATCTGAGTAATCGAGCTGACGACGAAGAGATTCGGCGGTGTTTTTAGTACACCAAGACTGTGCGTAAGAGAGAAAGAACGTCTGGTTTTCTTTCTTTGACGGTGATCGATTTTGTTCTGCAAAGCTTTGTTTAAAAGCTTCAAACGCTAGAACTCCACCAGCTTGATCAGCGATATTCTTTTCTAAAGTGTCTTCACCGCGAATAAAAACAGGTTCAGTTTCAGACGGATTCAAAGGTTTTGAAACTGCAACAGAATATCCGTTCGCCTGATCGACTAAGCACTGAGCGGTTTCGGCAAAACTTTTTTTCGTTCCTTTCGACCACCATTCTTTGTAATTTCCCTTTGCATCAAAATAACTCCCGTCGAGCGCAATCGCTCGAGATATTTCATAGGCGATCGTAGTTCCAATGCTCCCGTAATTGGCAGCATCACCGGCCGCGAGATCAAAATTCGGAGGAAATAAAACTCCGGCAGGCAAAGTGACTTCATTTCGCTGATGATTATAAAAAGAATCAAGAGACTGCGTTGCCACAGTCCACTCAGAAGTGTCCGCTTTGGTTCCAAGTTTTTGAATCATTCTCCTCGAATCATAAACACGCGCTGAGATAATATTTTTTAGAAAACTTGCGCGTGGTTCAATTTTAAGTCCGTCTAAACTTTTAAACGTCGAGGGGTATCCCACCTTCACACTCAGTTGCGAAATTTTATTGTGAGCCTCAAGTCGTGAAATCGGATCAAGCCACGGAAGTTGATCCAAGCTTGTATGAAATGCCAACTTTGTATTTTCGATCATATGTTCAATTTGAGCATTCGTTTTTGTATCGTAAGCAGATCGCACATACACTTCACCCAGAGCCTCTGCCATCGAACCTTCAAAGGCGTTCAAACAAACTTCTTCTCGGGGAAGATCTTGAGACTGACCGTTTAAATAGGCATCCCAAAATTTAAAACTTTCAGCATTGTATTTATCGTTGATATACCAAGCGAACTCTTCATTCAGTTGCCATTTAAGATAGGCACGAAGAGTGGCGATCGGAGTCGTTCGAATGGCTTTATTCATTTTTTTCAGAAAGTCCGTCGAACGGACAATAATTTTTGATGCCCTTGGATCCACTCCAAGAGCTGAAAAGTACTGCTTCCAATTAAAATCCGGAGCGACACCCTGAAGGTCGTTCAATTTGAAGACATGATAAAGATCTTTTGGATTTGCTCGATCCTTCGCAGAAAGAGAAGCTTCGGCAAGCTTCACTTCAAACGTCTTCACGGCTTCTGCAGTATTTGTGGCACTCACGAAATCAGATCCAAGAAGTTGAAAGGATCGGGTCATATGGTCCTGATATTTGATAAGCGTATCGGTATCTTCAAAATCTTTGCCAAGATACGAGTCGCGATCAGGAAGGGTTAAGCCGCCGGTATCGAGAGAGATGATATAGTTACTCGAATCCAAAAGATCGGCTTCGACTTCAAATGCAAATAGCGCCTTGATATCGAACATATGAAGTCTCGCGACGTACGGAGCTATTTCAGAAACATCTTTAATCGAGTCAATCGCAGCCAGCTCTTTTTTGTAAATACTTTCTGCCTCAGTTTGTTCGGAAGGAGCGTTGATACAGGATTCATAATAATTACTGAGAAGTTTTGAATTGGTCGAGGCGACAGAAAAATCACCTTTCTGATACGCATTCAAAACGGATTTCAGTTTTTCTCGAATGGTTTTTTTAAGTTGTAAGTCCGTTTTAAAGATCGATGTTTGATCTGCCGGAAGTTCTGTTTTTTTAATCCAAGATCCACAGGCATATTGATAAAAATTGTCACAAGGATTCACCGACTCATCAATTGCAGCTTCATCGATGATTCTCGAAAGCTCAAGAACCGAAGAGTCGACCGTCTTGAGATTTTTCGCGGACGATGCCACTGGAGCACCGGGAGCCGCCTTCGCAGACTGAGAAGATTTAATATCTTCACAGCCTGTAAGAAGTGGAAGAACGCTCATTAAAAGAAAAAGATTTCGCATAGATGATTCCTTTCGGATGGTTAAATTGGACGAACACTTACATCAAAGTGCCAACCTTGCCAAGGAATGGGGAAGCTTGAATTGTCCTCTCCTTATATAGATATAGGAATTGAAAAAAGGCTTTCGATTGTAATCTTCCGAATCCTTTCAAAAGCTTACGGATAGGGATTTTTTAAATGACTTTGTATTTGGCACATTCAGCCAATCAGTGCTACCGCGTGTACGAATAAGCATCGATTTGACTAATAAACACCCTTGGAAAGGACCTCTTCATGAACTCAACTCTAAAAAACTCCGTAATTATTTTTGGAATTCTCGTAAGTTCCAATAAACTTTTCGCTTACTCCTCAATCGAACCTCTTTGCGAAGCACGAGAGTACGCTAGATGCTATGCCCTTGCAACGGGGAGCGGAACGAACGATGAAATCAACAGATACACAAAAGTTGCGATCAGAACCGATGCTTCGACAGCAAATAGACTTTGCCAGCATCCTCACAATTTTTGGATCGCTCACGACTGCACCCAAACCATTGATTTAGATAAATTTTCGAAAGAATTTAAAGAGACAATGACCGTGACCTATATGAAAGAACTCATTAGGCGAGAAGACTGGTTTGCTGGAAAAGAAGATAAGATGGAAAAAATTCTAAGTGAATTGCAAATGTATGCACCCGACTCTGCATCACCCTTCAAAACGAAGTAAAATCAAAGTCGCAAAAAATGCGAATATTTTACTCGGAATAAAGAGCTAGCATTTGAATGTTTGGCGAAATGTTTAAACGAGAAATAGATGTCGCAACTGAGCATTTCTAGCCCGAAAATGGAGATGTCCTAAGTTTAGTTGAAATTGAAAGGTGACCTCACCGCCGTATAGACTTGGTTTCAGCAATGAAAACAAAAGCAAACGGAAGGAGAGGTCGAAATGAAAGTAATCAAAGGCAAGGCAGCG
>JAQBPA010000191.1 GCA_028287765.1 Bacteriovoracaceae bacterium | reverse complement strand
ATTGGCAATGATCATCACTTCTAATCCGTTCACACGACCCACACCCGTAACCACGCCGGCAGAGGGCGCCTGATCTTCATAAAGTTTAAGTCCGGCGAGTGCTCCAATTTCAAGAAAGGGAGAATCTGGATCTAAAAGTTTTTTGATGCGATCGCGAACGAAAAGCTTTTTTCGATTTTCATGTTTTTTTCTGAGATCTTCGCCCCCACCCTCAGAAATCTTTTGCTTTGCATCCTTTAACTGACTCGCAAGTTTTTGATGATGAGCTTGATTGGATTTAAATTCGTCGGATCCAACATCTAGCCGAGAAGCGATCTGAGACATAGAGGTAAAGATTATGAGATTTTAAAAATTGAGGCTAGTGCTACTATTGATAACGTGAAACTTAGGCAGAATTAAAGGCCAATTGAAATTCTAAACGGATTTCTCAGTTTTTCGCAGTAAATGAACGGCCGCGGAATCGACCAAAAATTTTCCGCCAATAAAGGCTCGCCCCAGCAAAACAGGAAATTTCATTTTTTCACGATTAGTGACACTTAAAATAATCGGCAAAACATAATTCGCAATTTCAATTCTTGCTTCAATAAAAGGTCTCTCTTCAATTCTGCCTCCAGAATTTTTAACATTTCGATAATCAACGATCGGTGCCTTCACCCAAACAAATTTGGGATTGGCCTTCGTTCCAACCTTCAATTTCATTTTTATTTCTTCGTTGATGACTTTGTCGGCGGATGAAGGGTGGCGAATCACTTCATATTCTTCGGCATGAATAGCAGAAGATTGTGCTCCGGTATCGGCCTTAGCTTTCATCCGAACCCCTTTCCAATCCGGAAACCGAACGACTTCTTGCCAGCCAATCACATGAAATACTTTTTTCATCGATTTCACTTTAGAGGTTAGTCCAGCGCGACACAATAATTTCATAGTCGGGCAACCGAAGGGGTCAGGGCACTTAGGGCTTTCTCTGACCCCTTCTCTCAGATTTGCCAATCGAGATCGACAATTTACGTTGCCCCGTTGCGATGAGTCATACGATGTGGAATAATGATCCAGAGGGGATGGTGATCGTGAAGAATTTTATTCGATTAACGATATTAGTTTTGCCAATTTTATTTACCGTCGGAACATTCGCTGCTGCTGTTAAGAAGCCGCCTACCGTCATACTCGCTTCTCCGATCCCACAACCATCTCCCACCACTTCTCAATGTGGAAGCAATACTATGACACAGTCGGGTACATGCTTGAGCAGTACTTTTAGTAACCCTCAGCCTCACTGTTCTGCCAATCTGACTGTCGGATCCACATTGTTTGGAACTTGTCCGGATGCGTGTCCAATCATCACGTTTTCTCAAAGCGCTCCGACCACGGTATGTACGTCAACAAATATTGGAGCTGCTTGTAACTTCAACCAGGTTATGTCCTGTGGTTACCCAATATCTACAAATCCGGCTCCTTCGCCTTCCCCAGCGTTTACAATCAACGCTGAATAAAGGGTAATTTTTCAGAACCTAAATTCATTTTTTGAAATTAGCTCAACGCGACACAAATTATTTTTAAGCAGGTGCCGCGTGAAGGTTAGATTTTACCAAGTCTTATTTGAAGTAGATTCAATACCTTAAGCCGCCACGTTGCGATCAACTATTCGCTGTGAAATAATCTTTATTTAGGGGGATA
Organism: Bacteriovoracaceae bacterium; assembly: GCA_028287765.1. GTDB lineage: Bacteria > Bdellovibrionota > UBA2394 > UBA2394 > UBA2394 > JAQBPA01. Next base: position 11,411 of record JAQBPA010000191.1, on the reverse strand, counting down.
AGCGAGTATGAGGAATTTTATTCGACTAATAATCTTAGCCTTACCGGTATTACTGACCGTCGAAACGTTCGCGGCCGCCGTTAAAAAATCTCCGGCCCTCTCTCAATGCGGAGAAAACACTATGAACCAGTCGGGAGTGTGCGTGAGCAATACGTTCATTTCGACGACGCCTCACTGCGACGCCGACGTATCTCAATTATTTGCGGCTTGTCCTAGCGAATGTCCCGTCGCGATGTTTGCCATAAGTGAATCCAACCCAGCATGTACTCCTGAAAATGCAAATGAGAAGTGCCTGTTCAACGTAGTCATGACCTGTGGCGCCCGAATATCCACTATACAGAATAACCGACCAACATTGCCATTTCAGAACTGAGTGGGATGTTATTAGCGGCTTAAGTTTTTTTATAAAAAAGGGCCCGCTATAAAACGGGCCCTTTGGCATATTTAAATTTAAGAATTTATTTAGTTGTTTATCGGAGCATCCGGACCGATCGGCTCGCCTTCTACGCTGATTCCTCTAAGACTATCAATCGTTGCATTCACACGATTAAGAGCTCCAATCTGGTCATTGTTCAAATCGGTATCAAACGATGTAACGAAAACATCCGAGGAATGAGGATGATCTAGATTGATCACTCCTTGAAAAGAGAATGGCTGATTATTCAAACTCACCACTCCAACAAGTGTTAATCCATCATCAAGATTTAAGACCTCATAATGATCAAGTTCCACAGCAAGTTGATTGGCCTGAGTTCCAAGTTTTTGTGCCAAGACTTCTGTCATAAGAATTAAACCTCTATGAAAATGCGATTGTTTATCCGGAGTCATTCCACTCACACCGTTTAAGAGCTGATGAAGACTTTCGGTCGGCGTCCAAGTCCCCGCGTAAGGAAAGGCCTGTTGTAGATATTTGTGTTTGGTAAATTCGCTTTCGTAATAGGTTTGATAAAAACCGGCATCAAATGTTGTATCCAAGCACCACTGAACATTCGGATCTCCCAAATCTGTATCCACATCGAGCCAAGCCTGTGTTCCATATTCAAAACCCGGATAAAAATGAACTTCTCTCCACCTATTTAAATGACGCGGATCTGCTCGTCGTATTCTTTCAAAATCCGAACGATAATTTTTAAAGATCTCCACTCGATGTTCAAAAATCGGTCGAGCATCTCTCCGGTAGACGACACTTCTAGCCTGAATCACTTCGCGATAGTGTGGTTGTTCTCTTGTCACCCTTGCTGTCCGCTCTTTTGCGAGTTGAACACGCTGAAGATGATCGTCGGTCACTCGATTTTGATGAGCGTCGACATGCTCGTGAACTTGAACGGCATGCTGCTGAATGGTCGGCTTCGGATTTGTATAGGGTTTAAAAGTGGGACGTTGTTGCTGCGGCTGAGGACGAGCAACGGGTGGCCTTCCTCTTTGAGCTGAAACATTTGAATGGAAAGTGCTGGAAAATACAAGCCCACCCAAAAACACACTCATTTTAAAAAATCTTTTTAATTCATTTATTTTCATAGTTACTCCTTATGATTTTAAATTGAGATACAAATCCGAATGCCCTCCTAAGGACAAGCAAACAAATCGAATGTAATCAGTCTAACAACGGATCGTCTAGATTTTAGTTTTTTGTTTTTGAATTAAATTTTAGAAACGAAAGCTGGACTAGATCTCGAACTGAAGGTGAGTGAGAGGGTTTGAATGAATTGAGTCCTGAGCTGCGAGAGAGAGTGTGAGAAAGATTAATCCCCAGCAGCGAAGAAGCAGCGCAAGGACTGCTACTCAAAGTATCAAGCTCCAATGGGCGGTCTCAATTCACTTCAAACCCTCTCACTCACCCCAATTCAAGTACTAACCGAGCCCGAGAATCTAAAAATTTTTAGTTAAGTTTTTTACAAAAAAACTTAGGCCGGCCGCCGAGGCCCTCACAGAACTAAATAAAACCCACATCCAAATAAAATAAACGCAACGTAAAGATAACGAGAAGGCCATTTCTTCAAAAGGAAGGCTTCAAAAATCGCCGCAAACACAGGCCCCGTGCCGATAATCGCCGAGATGGTTGCGAGATGGCCAACGCTAATCGCCGTGAGATACATCCAAAGAGAAATAAATGTTCCTAAAAGCCCGCCCGCTAAAACAATCGTTCTCGCTTTTATTTTCATTTTAGAAAAAGTTCGAGATAAATTGATTTTCATAAATCGGCTAATCACAAAAAATCCTATCGTCGCACCAAGGCATCGATAAAAATTTCCTTCTAAAACGCTGACGCCTTGATCGCGATCGAAGGCCTGACGAGTTAATATAATCCCGACCGAATCAAGCACCACACCTGCAAGTGCGTAGGCCGGGCCCGCGATATCCCATTTGAAATTTTTCTTAAAGTGTTCATAGCTCATTACAAAAACACAACCGATCATAAAAAAAATCCCAAAACATTTATTGAGCGAAACCGATTGATTAAACAAAACAAAAGCAAAGACGCCTAAAAAAATAGGCTGAAAACTAAAGATGACCAGCGTTCGAGCTGCACCCATCGCCTTAAAAGCTTTTACCAAAAATAAATCACCAATATTGAGACCCACAAATCCACTCAATACAAATAAAAGAACGCTATCGAGACGCGGCAAGCGGGCAAAATGCGTCGTAAAGATGACCGCCGTTTCAAATGCAATGAGTGCGGTGAGCGCCTTAAAGGTATTCATCCATATGACAGAAACCTTTCTCGCGTAGTGCGTGAAGACGAGACTCGCCAGAGCAAAAGAAAAAGAAGATCCGAGTGCAAGCGTGTAAGAATAATTCATTTTGTTCGAATCCAACTCTTCAGAGTTTCTTCGAGAAAGGGCACCTCTTCTTTTAATTGAAACGAATGGGGTTTGTCGTAGACTTTTAATTCAAAAGGAACGCCTTCTTTTCGAAGAACATCATAAGATTTTTCTGCGTCTTCTAGCAAAATAGTTTCGTCTCGCGTTCCGTGCGTAATTAAAATTTTTTGCTTTTTTGCAAAAGGCCCAAAGGCTTTCGGATAGGCCTCCGACTGAACGCAAAAACCAGCAACACAAATAAATCCGCCCAACTGAAGCTGTGCTCTCAAGGCGAGGTCCAAACTCATCGCCGCTCCTTGCGAAAATCCAAGCCAATAAATATTCTCTGGCGTGAAATTTTGAGAAGTGAGTTCCTCGACGAGTTTCATAAAACCGCTTCGCGACTCCTCGATTCCCTTCTTATCTTTAAGATACCAAGAAAATCCGGGAACGCTCGAATTCGGATTTTGGTCCGGATACGGCGCCTCGACTGCCAAATACGAAAGCTCTTCAATCTGAAATCTCTTCGAAAACCACTCTAAAACTCTAATATTGCCGGTTCTGCCGTGAACGAGAACTAAAAGCGGATTCGCCGGAGATGACCGCACGGCCGGGATAAACTTGCTTTTAAAGGAATTGATTGCGAGCATCGTGTTCGAGTCCTTGCTAAAATAACCTATCGATCTGATATACTGAAAGTATTCAATTATGAAGCGGGAACAGCCCACAAATAAGCCGCCTTCTGAAACTCGCTCCGTAACGGATCAATACCGAGACGCAGCCGTTACGATTACAACGGGGCATGAACCCGATCTCCAAAAAGTTCGAATTCCGATCTACAGCGCCGAAGAGCATGAAACATGGGCGTTAATGTACGATCGACAAATCAAAGCGCTTCCCAATCGCGCCACTCCAGAATATTTGGCGGGATTAAAAATTTTAAATCTTCCCCAGAATAGAATTCCTCGTCTTAAAGAGGTCAGCGCCTCTTTAGAGAAGGTGACGGGCTGGAAACTCACACGCGTTGAGGGCCTGGTTCCCGAAAGAGAGTTTTTTGAATGCCTCGCCCACAAACTTTTTCCGTGCACCGACTTTATTCGTAAAAGAGACGAACTCGAATACACACCATCGCCCGATATGTTTCATGATATTTTTGGTCACATTCCGCTGATTACCAATCCTGAATTTGCGAGCTTTTATGAGTATTATGGAAAGGTCGCCCTCAAAGCGAATGCCGATCAGCTTATAAAACTTCAGAGAATTTATTGGTTTAGCGTAGAATTCGGGCTCATTCAAAAGCCAGAAGGTCTTCGAATTTACGGCTCCGGAATTTTATCTTCTCCGGGCGAAGTTCCCTACGCCCTGAGCTCAAAGGTGCGCGTCCACCCCTGGGATTTTTCGGTTGTCGAAAAACAATATTTTGAGATTCACCATATGCAAGACGATATCTTCGTTATCAACTCGTTTGAGTCGCTTTTGACTGGCTTTAAAGCCTACGCCAAAAAGTCCGGCCTACTCTAAATCGAGACTCCGTTTGTAAACTCAGTGAAATAGCACTATGAAAGAGCCCATGTCGAGCTGGGCACAAATTCCAGAAGAAGAACTGCTGAAACTTCGAATCAAAGATTTGAGTTTAGATCTCGAGACTTCAGATATTTTTCCGCTCGTAAAAGGAGTTCTTCAGGAACTCGAGGCAAAGGAACTGCATCTTAAACCACGAATTTATTTTGGCGATGAATGGTTTTCTCCGGAAGGAGTGGGCGCAATTGCCATTCCTTTTTTTCTAGCACATCCAAGACTTCGCACGCTCGAAAAAAAAATGATGCTCGAATGTGAAGGCGAAGATTCTCTCGAGTTTAAAAAATTCTTTCGGCATGAACTCGGACATGCCTTTGATCATGCGTTTAAGGTTTCGAGACGAAGCTCTTGGGTCAAAATTTTTGGCTCGCCCAAAAAAGAATATCAGCCTGAAACGTACCGGCCGCGACCGTACAGCAAAAATTTTGTCCATAATATAGGACGTTGGTATGCGCAGGCTCACCCCGATGAAGATTTTGCAGAAACTTTTGCGATATGGCTGGACCCCAACTCTGATTGGAAAAATTCTTATAAAGATTGGGGAGCTTATAAAAAGCTTTCATATATCGATCGCCTGAGTGAAGAATTTAAAAATAAAAAAACATTTCCAGCTCGCGGCAAAATGATTTCTGACGCCAATTATTTACAATCCACTCTTTTACGTTACTACGAAAAAAAACGCCGACATTTTGCGGAAGATTATCCTGATTTTTACGACAAAGATCTTTTGAGAATTTTTCTTCCAAAAACAGAAGAAAGTTTAAAATTTGAATCCGCTTCATCCTTTATGAAACGAAACAGAAAAAAGATTATCGGCACAATCGCACACTGGACAGGAGAAAAAAAGACCACCATATCCGACCTCACCTCTCGCCTGATCAAGCGCTGTGCGGAGCTTAAGCTCGTCGTTCCCGATGAAGAGGCCGAGGTGCTTCTCGAGACCTCCGCCTTTTTAGCGACGCTGGTTTCACACTATTTATTTACAGGACATTTTCGTCGGACAATTTAGCGCGGACTTTAATGCTTCAGCTTTGTCAAGCAAGCCTCTCTATTTCACAAAGAAGATCGCACAATTTGAAATTTTTGTAGGCGTAAAAACTTCCGATCCTTACAATCAAATAAAAAGGGGGAAACTTTATGATTTTAAGAAAAGCAGCTGCAGACCTTATGACAGAAGTTATCGAAACGGCAGAAGAGAATTCAAATGTCTCAGAAGTTGTGATGAGAATGTCTAAACGAAATATCGGCGCTGTCGTTGTATTGAGTGCGATCAAAGATCCAGTGGGAATTTTTACGGAACGAGATCTTCTAAAGCGTGTGGTGGGTGAAGGCCTTGATCCCAAAACAACACTGATTTCTAAAGTCATGACGTCAAAATTTGTTTGTGCCCAGAGCGACGATGATGCCGATGAACTTGCAGAAATTATGATTCAAGGAAATTTTCGTCATCTTCCAGTCGTTGATGGATCAAAACTTGTAGGCATTCTTTCTCTGCGAGATGTTGTGAAGCATTTAAGCGGCCTCTAAAAAATGAATTGAAAGCAAATGGCCGCGAAAAAAATAGTTGTTCTCTTCGATATGTCGTCTCCTCCGCCGGAGGATCACAACTATTCTGAATTTTTGAAAGCGGCCGATTGGGAATCTGAGAGAGCCGTCGTCAAAGCGATCAAAACTCTCGGCTACGAAGCGATTCCACTCGGTGTTTTCGACGATATTCGCCAATTGATTTCAGATCTGAAGACGCTCGCTCCCGATCTCGTTTTTAATATGACGGAGGCTTTTAATAAAAAAAGAAATTACGAGCCCCATATTGCTGCCCTTCTGGAACTTTTGGAAATTCCTTATACGGGTAATCGCCCCCTTGCACTCAGCATCTGCCAAGATAAGGGGCTCTCCAAAAAAATTCTGGCGCATCACCATATTCGTGTTCCCAAATGGGTCACTTCAAAACTCAGTCGTCCCCTGAGAGGTCTGAGATCTTTTCACTATCCCGCATTTGTAAAGCCAGTTTCAGAAGAAGGCTCTGAAGGCATTTCGCGTGATTCGTTTGTTGAAAACGAAAAAGATTGTTTAGAGCGCGTAAATTTTCTACATGAACGTTTTCGCTCCGACGTGATCATTGAAGAATTTATTCCGGGCCGAGAATTTTACGTAAGCGTACTCGGTTTTCGACGCCCTCAAGTTCTTCCCATTCGTGAACTTTGTTTTAATCAATTTCCAGAAGACACCCCTAAGTTTGCGACGTTTAAAACCAAGTGGGACGAAGCTTATCGAAAAAAATGGGGTATTCGAAATGAGTTCGCGCAAGATCTCTCGGCCGATCAGGTTGAACAAATCACAGAAATTTCTAAACGCTCCTTTGAATTTCTCCATCTCTCCGGATGCGCACGTCTCGATCTCAGAGTTTCTGAAACTGGAGAAATTGTTTTACTCGAAGCCAATCCGAATCCATCGCTTTCTCCATGGGATGATTTTGCAAAATCATCCGAGAAGGCGGGGATTTCTTATGAGAGTATGATCGAGAAAATTATCGAACTTGCGAGCTAAGAAAATTATTTCTTAATTGCTTGATGATTCTGTCTTGCTCGACGAATGAGCTGGGACGGATCTCGATTGTCCAATTTAAAAAAATCGTCAACTATTGCAGAACCGTCGGCCAAAAGGCTTGTAACGATCACTTCATTTTTATCGGCAGGATTGATACTCACACTTCTGACTCCCTTAACATTGTCCAAATTAGCACTGACAATTATTTTTCCGTTATCCGTTGGATCTAAGAAAACTATATTTTTTTGGATTCTTAGCACCACCACGAGACCATTTTCAAGTTGGGCAATAGATTGGCCGTTGGCTAAAGCCCACTCGTAATCCAAACTTAAATAAGTGTTAATAACTTTAACATTGTCGCCCTCTAATTTTAAGAGACTTACAGCGAAACCTGGCCTTTCGATTCCGAATGAGTTTACTAGAGCCACAAGCAAGTAGCCGTCTTTAAGTTCTTGAGTAGCGTTAACTCGTGTTTGATTCCTAGATACGTCAGGCGACATCGCTAGAGATAATTTAGTAATCAGAACTCCAATCGAGCTCAGCAAATATAAATTACTAGCCACATCAAAAGCTAAAATTCGCCCGTCTTGAAGTTTTTTTACATTAGAGAGAGGATATTCTGCCGCAAAGACATCAATAGTATTCTTATTTTTGAGGATGATTGAAATTTGATTAACATAAGAAGAATTGATTGCAACCGCTTCAATCATAGTCGGATCAAAAGGTACTAGCCCCTTACCGAGAAGAACCATTCGTGGGATGCATGGATTCTCTCGTTCAGCTAGTAGATTGAATTGGCCGATGCAGAGAAGAACAGATGATAAGATACTGATGACAAAAATACTTTGAGCTTTGTTCATTTCGATCTCCTAGCATGCGAGCCCTTTTGCAGCCAGCCCCACTTTCTGCCTCAAATTCATTGATCAAAAACCTATTCCACGCGAGATTTAAACTGATGGAACAATTTCGCAAACCTTCCGATCCCGACTTTCTCCACGCCCTTCGACATTCGGGCGCACACTTGATGGCACAAGCAGTGAAGCGCCTTTTTCCAGAAGCTAAGCTTACTGTGGGTCCTGTAATTGAAGAGCCCATCAGTGGATTTTTTTACGATATGGATTTAAACGGCAAAACTCTTTCGCCGGATGATCTTCCAAAAATTGAAGAGGAAATGAAGAAGATCGTAAAAGAAAATTTAAAAGTTATTTATTCTGAAATGCCGCGAGACGAAGCGAAGGCTTTTTTAAAAAAAACGAACCAACCTTATAAAGTTGAGCTCGTTGATTCGTTTCCTTCGAACGAACCCATTTCGTTTTATCAACAAGGTGAGTTCATCGATCTTTGCGAAGGTCCTCACATTCGATTTACGGGTGAGCTTAAGCATTTTAAACTTTTAAATATTTCGGGAGCTTATTGGAAGGGCGATCAAAACGGTCCGATGCTTCAGAGAATTTACGGCACTGTTTTCAAAACGAAAGATGAGCTCGATGCTTATTTAAAAATGCTTGAAGAAGCAAAGAAGCGAGATCATCGCGAGCTTGGAAAAACTTTAGATCTGTTTTCGTTTCATGAATATGCGCCTGGCATTCCCTTTTTTCATCCTAAGGGAACTACGGTATTTAATTTGCTGATCGAATTTATTCGAGAAATTTATCGCGATCATGGTTATCAAGAAGTTCTTACTCCCCTTATTTTTGATTCAAAGCTCTATCATCAAAGCGGACACTTTGAAGGCTTTGACGAATTCATGTTTAAAATTCCAGGAGAAGAAGGCCAACTCACTTGTCTAAAGCCGATGAATTGCCCGGGTCACTGTCTCTATTATAAAGGACAGCTCTTTAGCTACCGCGACCTTCCGCTGCGAGTCGCCGAATTTAGTAAGCTTCATCGAAACGAAAAAAGCGGCGCACTTCACGGTATCACCCGAGTTCGAGCAATGTCTCAAGATGATGCCCATATTTTTTGCGCTGAGAGCCAAATTGAATCCGAAACGGAAAAGTTTTTTGAATTCGTTGATTATGTTTATAAAACTTTTGGATTCAATTCTTACGAAGTAAAACTGGCACTCCGACCTGATAAAAAAGTGGGAAGCGAAGAGCTTTGGAACAAAGCTGAAAAAATCATGGAAGATCTTTTAAAGAAAAGAAATATTCCCTACAAACTTTCGCCGGGTGAAGGTGCGTTCTACGGACCGAAATATGAATTTCACGTAAGAGATGCGATTGGACGTCCTTGGCAACTCGCCACACTTCAACTCGACTTTGCGCTTCCTGAAAGATTCGGCCTCGAATATGTCGGTGAAGACACAAAACGCCATCGCCCAGTCATGCTCCATAGAGCCGTGCTCGGGTCGCTAGAAAGATTTTACGGAGTTTATTTAGAACACTGCGAAGGCTACTTCCCCACCTGGCTTGCACCCGTTCAAATTTATTTAGTTCCAGTGCGCGAAAATCATAATGAGTTTGCAAGAGCAACTGAAAAACTTCTCCACGAAAAAGGCATTCGCGTAGTTTGCGATACCTCCGAAGGAAATATGGGCGGCAAAGTAAGAAAAGCAACAGTCGCCCGAGTTCCATATATTGCGGTGATTGGCGATAAAGAAATAGAAGCCAAATCATTAGCGCTAAAATCTCCAAAGCACGGCGACTTCGGAGTTCGCTCAATTAATGAATTTGTGGAGACGATTTTGAAAGAAATAAAGACTCGCTCTCAGACGCCGCTCTTGAATAAGTGAATTATAAAATCCAACCAACGGCCTGCTTAAAACTATCTTTTGCATTTTCGTTAATCATCTCTCCATGAGCCATGATCACTTGTTCAAACTTCCATTGAAGAATGATGTTCACCACGTCTCGAGTGTGGGAGCGGTTCCGAAGAATATATTTGATTAAAATAGAAGAAGCGGGCCGCCCCAAAACTCCATAAAAGAAGAAAAATAATTTTCCAAAAATCGGTTTTACTTTTTTCATATTAAAAATGAGATCAGTCACAATAAGTGTTTTGCTCTCTTTGTGAAAAAAAATAACCTCGTTGTAGGAGTGACTTCCTTTTAAATTAATCTGATCGAAGGAGCTGGACCAAGGGTGTAGAACTTCTGAATTCAATGTCCCATCAAAGCGAACGTCTTTTCGCTTTATCTCCAAACCAGGGGCACAATAAAAAAGCGCATTAGGAAAAAATTCCCTAACAGAACTTAAGAACAGATGATGATACCGATTCGGAGCAACGACATAAGCAACGTCACCTAACGAATCGATCTCGGTTTTTAATTGTTGATCAATCTGAATAGGCGACCAAATCCAAAGCTGATTATTGGGTAGCCGACAGATGATCATTCGAGAAAGCATGGGAATACCGTAGCTCTTGAACTTATGGCTTTTTATCCAGATATTTGGTCCGACGCTTTGAAGATTTCTTGGCATGGTTGTTAATTCTCCCTTGTGATTCAACTAACACGCTATATATTAAAAATGTCGATAAGCATCCAGCTACAAGGCGCTAATCCGCCAAGTAGATGAATGGTTATCGAAAATTAAAAATGCCGCTAACCGTCCAGCTGCGAGGCGCCGAAGGAGTGAGCACCGGAATGGGGTTTAATGCCCCATGAGGAGCGGAACGACTGAGCAACGAAGTCAGATGGATGGTTATCGAAAGTTAGAAATGTTGATAAGCGTCCAGCTGCGAGGCGTGAAGGAAGCGAGCACCGGAATGGGGGTTATGCCCCATGAGGAGCGGAACGACTGAGCAACGAAGTCAGATGGATGTTTAGCAACTTTTCTGGGGGCGTTTTGGTTTCGACGGGTGGATGGAGTTTTACTCCGCAGGTCGAGGTGTCAGTGATCTCGTAACCTCACTGGCAAAACTATAAACGACGAATCTAACTTCGCGTTGGCAGCTTAGGCTGCTCGTCGATCAGGTCAGACTCCTGCTAAGGTCTGACGGCGTAAAAAAAGCAGGGATGTTCCTCAGCAGTGCTAAAGTGTTGGGTGAACATTAATATCTGTAGCTCGAGTGTCGATTATCCCGCTTTTCGGAGCTTCGGCACTTTAAATCAAATGAAGAGATAAACCCGTAGACGGGTAAGACAAAACCATTCGGACGAGGGTTCGACTCCCTCCGCCTCCATAAAAAATGCCGCTAAATGCGGCATTTTTTATGGAGGCGGAGGGAGTCGAAGACGAGCGGCAGCGAGCCGAACAGTCCGGTGGACTGTTCGGTTGCACGTGCACAATCGTCGGAGCTCTATGAGCACCAAGGCCAAAGCAAGTGCGCCGATCGGAGCGATTGCAAATGAAATGTAAGGCAGGAAGTCGGTGTGATGTATTTGAGTTTACATAACGACTCCCGGTACCGAATTCGGAGATGTCCTAAGTTTAGTTGAAATTGAAAGGTGACCTCACCGCCGTATAGACTTGGTTTCAGCAATGAAAACAAAAGCAAACGGAAGGAGAGGTCGAAATGAAAGTAATCAAAGGCAAGGCAGCG
>JAQBPA010000159.1 GCA_028287765.1 Bacteriovoracaceae bacterium | reverse complement strand
CTTAAATCCTATATGGCATAGGAATTGCACTCCAAAGGAAGTAGGCATGGTCGTAGAAAATGCAGCAAATTAATCGCTATCTCGTGCTCGCCATTTTTTTATTTTCTACAAACGTGGAGAGTAATCCCCTTTGCCAATTAGCCCTTATTCATATGACAAAGGCAAAAAATTCGACTGAACGAGTCGATGCAGTGATCGAAGCTGTTCTAACCGTGGGGGCTTACATTTTAGCTAACAATGATAAATCTACTTTGTATCAGAAACTTTTATACAAACCGCACCATCCCACCCGAGTATTGCAAATATTAGAGGGGCATCCGCTATGGGGAGTTACGATACCAACGAATCCTGAGCTAACTCCATGGGCCTTACTTTCTGCCTCGGAAAGAAAACTTTTAATTAAAGAATTAACTTTTCGCATTCAGATCGGAACATACGACAAGGAAGAAATTCGAATAGATGGACAAGTAGGGCACAAAAACTTACAAGACTTGCTCTTCCCACCTCCTTCGTCGCCTCCAATTCCATTAACAATCAGGCAACGATTACTTTACTATAGCTTACTTCCGGTAACTTCTGGAATATTCGCATTGTCTGCCGTAGGGGGCAGGCAATTACTAGTAAGCCTTACCAAGTTCGATCAACTAAACAAAATCGAACTAGAAATTGCGAAAAATCCGGTAGCAAGAGATGAGCTTCAGCTTCTTTCGCCGTCGGCCTACCTTATAAATGCACAATTGGGAAATTTATCTGGCGACTGCAAATTTTCAGCGCAGGGGTTATGTGCGCTTTTTTCAGAGCTCGGGGCACCACCCTCAGCATTTCGGTTGTATACTGGTTATGGGCTTAGACGAGGTGGACATGCTTGGGTAAGATATAAGGGAGATGGCTTTTGGGGCGAAGATGTCGATGCGATTCTACGGTCTTTTATAGGTGGCGATGGTCGGCGCTTCCCACTCGCGATCAAATTCCCCTGGAATTTTAGCTCGGTGCCATTTCTGAAACCCGTTTTTGAAATAAAATAGCGACTCACAGATCGCGAATAAAACCTTTGAATCAATTTTCTCATTGAGATTCCTCTTAATATTTTCTTTCTATCTGTGCTTCCTGCAAATACCATTCAATACCTGGGATGATGTGTCGATTAAAAATTCGGATTTTGCGCCATCCCAAAATATTTTTTTTATTTTACTATCTTCTACTACTGTCTTTTCCAAAAACGATTTTAGCTAAGGCCGAGCGTATCGAAAAAATTGAAGTTCATAACAATGAGCACGCAAAGAAAGCTGCCATCGTTTCCGCTAGCGGTCTTAAAATAAATCAAGAAATCACGGAGAGCCTTTTAAAAGAAGCGAGGGATCGGCTGGGCTCAAATATCATCTTTGAAAAAGTAACGGTGACTGAGGCGCCGGGATCGGATCCAATGCATTCGGTCATTATTATTTGGGTCAAAGAGAAGATATCCTGGTTTATCGTTCCTTCTTTTTCGTTTTCTGAGGGGGATTATTCTGGAGGCGCAACCTATCTCGAGAGCAATCTATTTGGGCGTTTTAAAAAACTTCTTTTATTTGCGGATTATGGCAATCAGGCCAGCCATGCGATACTCGGTTATCGTGACCCGTCTCTATTTGACTCGCGTTTTATTTTAAGCGTCGACGGAGTCTTTCGATTAGATCATATGCGAGTGTATGAAGATCGAGTTCAAGTAAGACAGGTAAATGTTGTCGAAAGAGGTGTGACCATTATGCCTGGTTATCAATGGAGTGATCATTTTTCGAGTTCCGTTGGCGGATCTTATCGCTGGATTACTGAACATTTGATAAGCACTTCGCCAGGTCTTCGAACCATCAATCTCACTGAAGGTAACAATGATGCTTTCCTACTGGATTTTCATTATAACGACACAGAAATTTTTGATGGGCTCAGTGAAGGTTCAGATATTGAATTACAATCTGAACTATCGGACGGAAGATTTTTTAGCGATTTCAATTATTTTAAACAAGTTTTTCGACTCACAAATGGTATAGGAATTCTACATCACACTATTAATTTTAATTCCGGTGTATCCATTCAGCTCGCAAGAGATCTTCCTTTTTATTATGAACTTACGCTTGGAGGAGAAGACAACTTACGAGGCTATCTTTATCGAGAATTTCGAGGAGACACAAAATATGAGTTTGGTGAAGAAGTCACCGTTCCTATTTTTGATTTCAAGCGTTTTATTTTGCGCGGCATTGGTTTTTGGGATTCTGGACTTATTTATTTTAAAAATACTCAATTTGTACGTTCCGATTGGCATAACGGATTAGGAACCGGGCTTCGCATTTACGTAAAAGGGATTGCAGTACCGATCGTTGGTTATGACATCGGTTATGGAATTGAAGATAATTCTTATGCGACTTATCTTACTATCGGGGCGAGCTTTTAATAAAATTCAGTCCGGCAAATGAATTTTCAGTCGTTGTAAATTTTTAGGCAATGTTCTGCGCGTCAGAACTCGAGGCGTGCCTTAATAAGTTTTTGCAACTGATGAGTTCGAGACCAAGTACGACAAAGCAGAGTGATCGCCTGAATTAGAATCTTAGGCAGATTTTGATGTTATAATATCGGAGATGACGCTCGTTTTTTCCAAACTTGTCAGATTTGCCTTTTTTATATGTCTGTTTTTTAGTTTTAAACTATTCACTTATGCAAACAATACGACGAGCGATATGTGCGAAGCTGCATTTAGAAAGATCGGCGAAGATCGAGGTGCTAAATTCGATGCTCTTGATATTTTTGGGCCACCAAAAACTGGCACTCCAGAGCGATATTCTTTCTCAGCGATCACTTTCAGGATAGAAGACGGGCGTCTACTTTTCAAAGAAGCCGGGCACAAGACTGATACTTCCCTTCCACTGAAGTTCATCGATCCAAAATCGATCAAGCCGTTTAACATTCTGAAAATTCCTGGAGTGCCGTTGGTGAAAAAAGGACGCGCTTACGGAATCATCACGATGGGAAATGACGTTAAAGTTCTCATGGCACCCGACTCCCTGGAAAACCGAGAGAAAGGTTATGCAAAGCATGCAACCACGATTTTGCGTCCCGGAGATGTCCAAAACTATGATGGATCAAATCGAGGTATTCATAACGGATTTTATCCGAAAGAAATGAATAATATTGATGAACTTCGTAATTCGGTGGTTGTTGATTTTGGCACGGGAGGGAGTAAGGCTGTTGCTGAATGGCGCGAGAAAAAGCTGATAGCTTTTGGTGTCGAAATTGCATTGAGCAAAAAGCAAAGAGACTTAATTTACTCTTATCCGGTTACGGAAAGAGTGCCTGCAGACGGTCTCGATTTGCGAGCGCCTCACAGTAAAGGATATTTTATCCAAGCTGATTTGGTTCATACAGGCATCAAAGCCAACTCAGTAGATTTTATTTATGCGACTTACACAATTTTCACCTATGACTTCCATAAGAACCCAAATTTAGTTGAACAAGTGCTTAAAGAAGCGGAACGAATCCTCGTGCAGGGAGGGAGACTTAGAATTTCGCCACTTTTTCTTCAAAAGTCGGAGGAAGAGTATTTCCGTAAGGTGGTGGCCAAAATTCCGCAATTACAGATCTTACATTACGGTCCTTATTCGCAAGGATCAGATGGTGATTACTGCGAAATTATAAAAACTAATATTCGATAATAATGGCGGAGCCGAAAGGCTCTCCCTCTGTCGGCGCTTTCGAAGGTCCACCGGACCTTCTCATTCGTTCGCTTCGCTCACTCACCACTTCTCCGTCCTACGGAGGTCGAGGGTTCGAGTCCCACATTAAATATTTATAAATTTTTGTTTGAAATTAATTGCTCAAAATTTTTTATTTTAAATGGCGGGATTCGGTACCGATAAATTAGAAAAGTGGAAAGCATTCTGTCCTCCGCATATTTTGTGGATTTGCTGAGGAAGCGCTCAGTTCCTTTTGGTGCCGAACTCACCCTCTAACCGGAATGTCTGAATCAGAGCCCAATTGTTCTTATTTTTTGGATTGGAGCCTTTTTTGTAAGTTAAAAACTGATCCACAATCAAAAATACACTCGATTTCGTAGAGACCGTGTTCATTAATTCATCGGCAATATACGGGTGAGTTTTCTTCAGTTCACTTTCCAACCGAAATTGGTCAACTTTATCGAGAGGTATTTTTTCCGTTAAATGCGCTGGGCTGGGTTTGCCACTTTCGAAAAGTTGGTCTCGAGAATAAAATTCCGAAAGATCCTCTTTCATCTTAGGTGGTGAGATGGAAAGAAAATGGTCTAAGCCAAAAAGAACATAAAAAATAGGCAACAAAGCTGGGGAAAAGTAATGGTAATTAAAGATATTCAACGCTGAACCTGCCGTAAGCGACGCAAGAAACAGTGCCTTTCCAACATAAGGATGGCGTGTAATGTGGGAAAACGTTCGAATGAAGGCGCCAAAAAAGAAAATCAATTCGCTAGCAGTAATTTTTTGCTCCGGCGTTCCATAGGATAAGGTATTTCCATAATGACTTCCGAGAAAAAGAGTCAAGAGCGCAGCAGAATCAAAAAGTGCATAATGTAATCTTGATATCCGAGTGGATTCCTCAAACTCGCCAGAAGCAGACAAAGCAGTATATAGAGCGGCAACGAATGAAGCACCAATAGCGTCGGCATCATGGTGAATACACGCCCACAGCATTAATCCGGTAGGTAAAAGACTGGCAAGCACGGCCTTATGCATTCCAAAATATTTTGCAGAGAGACGACTGATAGATGCGAAGGGAGCTACGCGTGGAAATTTTTCTAATTCTTTTCGATATTGCAAAATCTTATCCCCACGTTCGATATTTACGGCGAAAATAGAGTTTAACCTTCCTTGCTTTGGATCATAAATGGTTTGATGGAGTTTTAGAGCATGATCGGCCATTTCACTTTCGGGAATAGAAAGTGAAAAATGTGTTACACCTTTCAGTTCACCCAAGCCTTCATATTCCTCACGAAATTCCCTCAAGGCTGAGCTTACATCTTCGATGGATGTCTGTACCTTGCGAGCGATCTTTAACTGAGAGACTCCAAATTCGAAATCAAAAGGTTCCCGATCAGGATCTTGAGCGGTACGAGCCGATTCCCATTCTGGTTTCCAAGGTTGTTGAAAAAGACCAAGATTAATTTCTGTGCTCCCCTCTAAAAAATAGGTGAGATCATGTGCTGAGATTCCTAAAAGTGGCGATTGGGGGGATTGGTCATTCAGATGTTTACTCAAAAGTTCGAGAGCTCGAAGAGATGATCCATAAATCGATAGAATTTGGGCCAGTGTTTTAAGGTCATTATAGGATGCCCTTACGAAATAAGTATTCGCCGCGTCTCCTGTGTGAACCAGATCTTTTGACATCCCTTTGGTGGCTTGAAGCATTGTTTCAAAATCTTGAAAATCAATTTTTCGATTTTCAAGTTCTCGTGGAAAAATATTTGGGAATTTTTCATGATCTCCAAATGTTTTTACCAAAAACCAAGAAGGTATTTCACTCGACCCTTCCGAAAGAGGCGCCAGTTGATCCAAATTATCGGCTACTCTTTTTAAATCTTCAAGACAGCTAATGGCCATCACAGGTCGTGATGAAAAAATCAGTACTAAAATTAAAAAGAGCTTTTTTGCTTTCAAGAACATAGATAAGCCCATCTAGTTAAATAATCTCTATGCCCGTGGCAAGTTTTAGGTTTTTTTAAGCTGCTTTTCTATCGTTTTTCTATAAAGCAGCCTCATTCACATAATGTCTTGTATAGACCCGCCCGGTACGGAATTAAGATAGCATCCGGAGATGATTCGTCGAATTTTGAGCACAAAGGACCTGCAATAGTTGCATCGACCTAAGGCGTTTTGAGAAGCTGCGTCACAGCTCGATGCCCCGAATGGACCGCCCCATCAAGTCCGGGTTGCTCCGTATAATCTCCCGCGAAGAAAATCTTACCTTCTGGCTTCGCCAATTCAGATTGAACGTCGTGTATATAGTTAGGCGAAAATATTGGCAGCGCATGAGGCCAATTATTTTTAATTCCAGAACCAGGAATATAAGCATCCCTTATTCCAGGCCATATTTTCTCTAGTTCACTTAGTACATCCTTAAAAAAATGATCCTCATCAATTTTTGCATATTTATTTGCCGCATCCCCGATCAGGAAGATACTTAGGACGCCTTCTGCGCCTGGCTGCCCATAAGTTGAATCGACAATAGTAGCGAGGGGGCCGTCAGTACTGATATTCCAACTCGGAAATTTGTATTTAGTGTTCCAAATCCTTTCAGCGAATTGAAGATGCGCAGTAATATACGGACCCCACTTCACTCTTGCCAACGCAGCTCTCTTCTCTTTTGAAATCTCAGGTTCAAATTTAATCGACTGAAATGCGAACGACGGAACAGTGATGATAACTTTTGAAGCGACCAAAGATCTCTGCTCGTTTTCGTCTTTGTATAAAATTTGATATTTCCCATCTGTGAATTTAACTTCATCAACCCTGGAATGAAGTTGAGTCTTTCCAATTAATTTTTCAGCCAACTTAGTGATCAATAGCTCGTTTCCGCCTTCGATATGAAACCAACTCCCTTCGAACTGATCGAATAGACTTTGAGAAACGTACAGGGCACTCGTCTGATCAATCGTGCCGCCGAGCTCAGCTCCAAGGCGTAAATTTAGGAATCTGATCAATCTATCGGAATCGAAGCCTTTCGTGATTTCCCAAACCCAATTCTCCCCAGAAATGAGATCGAGTTTCGCTTGAGTTTTGCCCAGGGGGAATTTCAAATGGCCGATCTTTTTAGAAACCGTTTTTACAAGATTGTCGTAAGCCTTTCTCTCAGAGCGATTAGAAAAGATATGATTTAGATTTTTCTCAGGATCTGGATCCGCAAATATAGTGTGTTCAAAATAAAATCCATCTGCTTCGCCTTTGTTCTCCTTTAGTTTCAAACTAAACTCTTTTATTAAACCATTCAAATCTGCTTCGTTATCGATGATGTCTTCGGCGCCGATTTCTGAATATTGGCCATTTGCCCAATGTTTGGTCTTAATACGCCCACCTAAACGATCGCTTTTTTCCAGAACGATCACTGATTTTCCGCGTTTCGTTAAATCGTAGGCTGCAGTCAATCCAGCAATTCCGCCACCGATGATACAAACATCTATCTCTTTTTGTGCAATAGATCGATTAAGCGCAGGCTGAGCCTTCACACAGCCAGAAAAAGTCAGCATTATTAACAAAAGAGAGAAAAAAAATTTTGTGGTGTTTTGAATAGACGGTGTTGTCATAATTTCATCCTAATAGCCTTTAGGTTTTCAAAGTAAACCGTCAAAGGGAGGAAAAAAGTATGGATAGCGAAGCAAATGGCGGAGCCGAAGAGACTCGAACCATGCTCAATCTCATTTCATGAAAATTGATCTCCATATATTTCCATATGGTCCTCTCGTAGCGTCGGCGCTTTCGAAGGTCCACTGGACCTTCTCATTCGTTCGCTTCGCTCACTCACCGCTTCTCCGTCCTACGGAGGTCGAGGGCTCGAGTCCCCACACCGAATATTTATAAATTTTCGTTTGAAATTAATTGCTCAGAATTTTTTATTTAAATGGCGGGGCCGAAGGGACTCGAACCCTCGACCTCCTGCGTGACAGGCAGGCGTTCTAACCAACTGAACTACGCCCCCGCAAACTGACTAAAAATGACTTCCCGCTCATTCCACAGCCTTGCAGTGTCGTGCACTGCCTTGCACGTCTTTCGACATGACAAGCCAGCAATCTCGACAATGCCTAGCCGACTTTGGATGTTTCATGCGGGTCGCGCATCGGAACGCCCCGGATTACGGGGTCTATGGTCTACTCGACTTTTGGCAAATTTTTGGCAAAACGGTTTTTTGAGGGAGATCCCCGAAAAGGGGAAAAGTGAGAATAGCCGCGTATTTACTGGTGATTTGAATGGTGGGCCTGGGTGGACTTGAACCACCGACCTCGCCCTTATCAGGGGCGCGCTCTAGCCACCTGAGCTACAGGCCCTTGGAACTGGAGTGGCGATTGAAACAACCTGAGCAGTTTACGACGGCGGCGTTAAATCCGCAATTGAGTTGCGGTTCTGATGTATTCACCCGATAGTGCTACT
>JAQBPA010000158.1 GCA_028287765.1 Bacteriovoracaceae bacterium | reverse complement strand
AAAAAAAATAATTCACTTCGTTTTCAAGCTGAAGAAAGTCCAGCGCCTACAAATATTCATGAAGAGCAAACAGAAGAAGGCCTTAATGAATATGTTGCCTTCTTAAAGCAGTCTCGAGCGCAAAACGCAGTTTCTGAATCCAAAGCCTCGTCGAAAGCTCCCCTTCGTCCGTCGGCACCGATCGAAATTGAACTTCGAGACGAAGCGAGTATCCCAATCGAAGAGGAAGCAGCGCCGGAGACCTTCGAGCGACATGCTTTAGAAGAAGAATTTATCGAAGAGAAAAAAGTCCGAGCTCGAATTCCGAGCGAATCCGCTAAACCCTTTAAAATTAATAAAGTCATTCTCGGTGCCTCAATTTCGGCCGGTGTCATTATCATTTTATGCATTCTCTTCTTGGGACCGAAACCAGAAGAGCCCAAACCCGACCCGTATCTCACACGTCTACTCACACCGATCGAAACGCAGATTAAAACCCAAGCCGCACTCAAGCCACCCACGACACCTCACCCTGTTAAATTAGTCGTCCGCTCAAAAGCACCGTCGACTCTCTTAGGAAAAATGAACTTGGCCACTTTTAACGGCGAATTCGAAAACGTCGTTCGACTCGGCAGCACAGCCCCGAACTTGGGAGACGAAGAGCTAGCGCTATTTCTGGAAGCTCTATTTCAAAGAGCCGGCAACAAACCCACTCGACACGCCGAACTGAGACAAAGACTAGAACAAGAAAAAAGCACGCATCCCGAAAATTCTGCCCTCATTCGAACGACAGCTCTTTCCATTTTGCTGAATCCGTCAAAAGAAAGAAGTTTATCGAAAGCTTTAGAAATTCTAAAAAGTTTGTCGCTCACTCGCTCAAACGATACACTCGTCTTTGCTTACTTGGGTCTCACCTACGAACAAATGGATCAACTGAATCTCGCACATCAAGCCTGGGATGAATCACTGACGTTAGAGCCGGGCTTCGTCTGGATTTTAGAGAAGAGAGATAATTTTTATCGTTCAGAAAAAAAATATCCACAAGCGATGCAAATGGCCGAAAAAATAAGCCAAATCGCCGGCCATGAACTCGACGGACAAATTCGATTAGCACAAATTTCTGAACTTAAAGAAGATCTCAATTCAGCAGCCAATTTTTATAGAAAGGCGATCAAAATTCAAGATTCTGCAGCACTGCGACTCGCCTTAGGTGAAATTTTAGAAGACGCCACAGCAGAAGCCTCACTTCGCGAATTTCAAGCAGGTCTTAAAGCCCATCCCTCAAAATCTGAAAAGCGAGATCTCTATATTCAAATCGGAAGAACAGAATGTGATCTAAAAAATTACGAAGCTTCCTCTGACGCTTTCAAAAAAGCATTAACCCAAGATCCCCACGCCATAAAAATTTCCACCGAAAAAGCCAATTGCGAATTGAACGCGGGAAAATATAAATCCGCCGCAGCAACGCTTGAGAAAGCACTCAAATCGAGCCCCAACAATGCTCAGCTATGGCAAAATTATGGACTCTCCCTCCAACACCTAAACAAACAAAGAGCCGCTCTCGCCGCTCTCAAAAGGTCGGTTGAGCTAAAAGCAACTGACAGCAATCATTTACTGATTGCTCAAGTTTTGGTCAGCATGCAAAAAAAACAGGAAGCCACGATCCATTTAAGGAAAGCCATTCAGCTAAATCCAAAAAATAAAAAAGCCGCCGCTCTTTTAAAAAGTCTTAATTAATAAAAACTAACAAGCCAGATCCCAGCGATTCGACTCGGTTTACATTTATGTTTTTATCTGCGAGGAAGGCAAAAAAAGGCCGTTGTGAGTTAAGGGAGAAACTCACAACGGCACCTAGGGAGTAATAAGAGTTAGGGGTATCATCTTGAGATTGCTCTCAGGACAACTCTCTCTAATGCAAGGTTGGTGCCAACTAAGATTTTTTCTAAACGCCTGAAAGTACATGAGATTACGCGAGCTCGACCCCCAACTACGCAAAGACGTTCATAGTTACTTTTGCAAATCCGACGCAATTTTGCCCGATATATTCTGTTTATTCACATGTCCCATTGGATTGAAGTCTTATTAGTTTCTGTATTGGTTTTGGCATTAGTTTTGGTATTGTTTTGTTGTGTTCGGGTGGGTGCCGAATCTCCGGGCGAGCGTGAACGAGGCTTAGGTAAAAAACTCCAGAGCCGGGCAAAGAAGCCAAGCGAGAGTTGAACGTCCCACGGCGAAGAAGCAACACGCGGACCAAGTTCAGAATTTAATCGAATCGGCAATGAGCGAGTTTTTTACTGAAGCCTCGTTCACGCTCTCCCGGAGATTCGACTCCTCTGGTTATTTTGCTGGCCTTCGCCCAGACGGCCCCCCGATCGAAAGTTTTTAGTTAAGTTTTTTGGTAAAAAACTTAGTCCCCCCGACAGGGCCCCCCATGCAAAATCTGAGCCAAGTTCAATTTCCTTTCTAAATGCCCTATTTGCGCGTCAAACCCGCCTCAATTGTGGGTTTTACCAATCAGCCTTACACTAGAATGGTAGCCATATTTCGGTCATGAATTCTCTCGGGAGGAGATTTGAAAAATTCAAAAAAATGGGAAGCTGTAGTCATTTTAACTTTGGCTCTTTTTCCGTCATGGGCCATTAAAGCTACCAATGAAAATCGAGAATCATCGAAGGCCTCGGGTTACTATCATTTTTTAGTGGGCGCGATTGCGAGTCTTGATAACGATGCAAAAACAGCGCTCGACCATTTTCAAATGGCCTCTGAAAACGATCCGAATACTGAGGCCCTTTCTCTTCGTGAAGCAGAAGAACTTCTCAATTTAAATCGACCCACTGAGGCCAAAGTCCTTCTTAATAAAGTCGCAAAAGTTGAATCAAAAGATCCCGATTTTTACCTTCTTCAAGCAAGACTCGGATCTCAAATGTCCGATCTCAAATTAAGTATAAAATCTTTAGACCAAGCCATCGCTTTATATATGGAGCGAGGAAATTCTTTAAAAGCGAGAGAAATGGTTTTGACTAAGGTAGCAATGCTTGCTGACAATCATGAATACGCTCAAAGCGTCGCGGCCTTAGAAAAATTTTTGAAACAAGAACCCGACGACGAAATTAGCTATTATTTTTTAGGTAAGATTCATACAATTTTTCAAAATCGTGTCGCTGCAAAAAAAGCTTTTCGAAAAGCAATTGCACTTCGACCGGGTTTTCTTGCCGCCTCCAAATCTCTCGGACTCCAACTCGAATTGGACGGCAAACTGGATGAAGCCTGTGCGGTTTACCAAGACGCGCTTCGCGGTGGCGCCAATGATGAAGAGCTCATTCAAAAACTGATTAATATTTCACTGATCAATGACAATTACGTCGGCGCTCTTGATTATTTGAAACAATATCTCATGCTGAGACCCGATGATTTCCAAAATCAAATGCGTGCCGGACTCATCAACTATAAACTTAAAAATTATTCTGAAGCTCAAGAAATTTTTGAAGAGACCTTAAAGACCCAAACATCGGGACAAGATCGAATACTTTTCTATTTGGCTAGTCTCCATGAAGAACAAAATCATTTCGAACAGGCTGTCGTTTATTTCAAAAAAATCGGGTCGACCTCAGAATATTTTGCAGAGTCGAGTCTTCAGATTGCTAATATATTATTTTATAAAATGGACAAAGCAAACGAAGCCATTTCAACCCTGAAAGAGGCGGTCGATCAAAAACCAGATAACGCCGATCTCGTGTTGGCACTCGCTGGATTTAAAGAACAGAAAAAGCAGCTTCCTGAAGCGATTCAACTCCTTCGAAAAGCTTCCGAGAAATTTGAAGATAACGAAAAAATTTCTTTCATGCTTGGAAGCCTCCTCGATCGAGAAGGAGATTTCGACGGATCTATCAAAGTCATGCGAAAAGTTTTGGCTTCCAATATGAACAACGCTCATGCTCTCAATCACATCGGCTATAGCTATGCTGAGCGTGGGATCAACCTTGATGAAGCGGAAGCACTTCTCAAAAGAGCTGTCCAATTAGCCCCCGATAACGGCTTCATTATCGATTCACTCGGCTGGACCTACTTTCAAGAGACGAAATACAAAAAAGCGAAACAGCTTTTAGAGAAAGCTGACAAACTAAATCCGAATCAGCCTGTCATTCTGGAGCACCTTGCAGACACCTACCAAAAGTGCGGGAATAAGCAGCAAGCTCTTGAGGTTTATAAAAGAATCATGAGAACGTCGGTGGAGAAAGATGCAAAAGCTCCAGCCGATCCAGAAACTCAAATCGTGCATGAACGTGTGCGAGAAAAAATGGCACAGCTCGATACAACAAATCCTAATTAGCTTCCTGCTCCCTTTTTTGCTTTCGTCCTGCGCGTCCTGGCATCAAAAGGAGCCTGAACTCCTTTGGGATCACCAATCCCATCTGAAATCTTTTCCTCAAACCTGTCGCGCTAAATTTAAATTTTTTATTCAAAGTGGAGAGGAGACGTTAAGAAGTGATGCTCAGCTTATGTTCATCTGGAACGGAAAACAATCCTCTCTCGATTTAAG
>JAQBPA010000141.1 GCA_028287765.1 Bacteriovoracaceae bacterium | reverse complement strand
TTTAAATGTTCGATTTGCTCAGAGGTATATGTGCAATTCTCATGCCACCGCGACCTTATTTAAGTGATATTTACCCTTTCAAACATGCATTTGAGCTGTTTTAAGCAGCGAATTTCGCAAAAGCGAGGACACGGATGTCCCACGAAAAATTATGAAATCTCTACGATTTTTTTATTCAACTATTGTTGCTGTGCAATTTTTGGCCGTGTAGTTGCGACAGAGGAAAGTGCGTCTGGGCAAGATTTAGCTTTATTCGCGGAGTTTAGAACATTTTGATCCTCATACTGACGACTCAGGTTTGCAGATTTTTTATCAAGTTCTTGAGCCAAAGCTAAGAACCAGTCCCCTGCTAAAAGTGCAGACTGCTTATTAGGTTTGTCTGTTAATATTTGAAAAGGAATGGTGAAAGCATCTTCTGTTTTTCCGTTTTCTGGATCCATGACTTTTAAAATCAATTCCACATCGAGAATGCCTCGAGATAAATCGTCGGGGGTTTCTCTAAATTCGCTAGGACGAAATTCTCCTACTAATGTTTTGTTAATGCTTGATACATGGTGCTGAAGGTCCATCAACTGTAAGGGGATTTGTTTCTGCTCGACCATTTTTTTAAAGATAGAACCTGAAACAGCATTTGCCGGGATGGGAACGGTATAATCTTCCGCTTGGAGAAGGTCAGTTTTCTGATCGAGCATCTTCGTTTTAGTGTCAGCCAAGATGATGCCGAGCCTTTTTTCGAGTAGTTTCAATGTCAAAACAAGCGATTTTTTGGATGAAAAATAGGAACTCATTTCAGTTGGAACTTTGGATTCTAAATCCTTCAGTTGATCGAGTCGGAGCGGATCTCGAAAGTGAAGATCTCTTGCTTCTTCAAGCTTTTCTATAATTTCAGATCTCAATTGGATTAGTTCACGTCGAGAGGCACCGGTTGCGATCAAACGCTTTTCCGTCAAACTCTTCAGTATTAATTGACGTGCTCTTTGCGACTTTCCAAAATTGTAGCCATTAAGTTTTAAATAATTCCAAAATTCATTTTCGATCAGTCCATTAGATCCACGGAATAAGAAGTCTGGAAGTTGCTTAGCGTACCATTTTTTAACATTACCATGAAATGCAATGGGGAAGGCGGTTGCTGCAAATGCAAGAATCCCACCAAAACCACCTATCACTAATTCGATGTCCTTATCGGCGGCACTGTGTACGAGGGCTGTAAGTAAAGCTAATGGAATAGGAATCGTTAGCAAAAAAGACAGTGTTGCGACCGCTGCTTTGTTCTTTTGTATTCGAGGATCTTGATCGCTAGAATACTTTAAAGAATCGAGCTGTTGAAAAATTAGATATGCCTGCCGAATAAATGGTTCGCTCTGAGAGTCGACTCCCTTTGAAGACAGAAGGTTCCGCATTTCGCCCGCGAGTTCTCTCGCTTTTTCCAATTTTTGGGGCATTGTTTCAAATAATTTTGCATTGGTACCGTCAGTGATTACTGCTGCAACTTTTCTCGTGTTCGAAAAAAACAACACAAATGAGAGCAGGCCCAAGGTGAATGTCTTTATTATTTTAGAACGAAATTCGAACACCCGAGTTTTCCTCCTCACCATGTAAATCCTACGAATAAGAACGATTGACCAGTTCCTCATTAAATAGTTCGAAACGATTCAGTTTCGCATTCAACGCATAAACATCAGCCGTTTTCAGATCGAACCACCAACCGTGAATTTTGAGAGTGCCCGTTTTTATTCGCTCACGAACGATCGGGTAAGTTTTTAGATGTTCAATTTGCTCGAGAACATTGATTTGCGAAAGTTCATTTTGTTTTGAAAGTTTTGAATTAAATGAACCAAGTTTTACGAGACCACTTTCTCCGTGACTTAGCCATGCACTTAAATTCGGAGTTTTAATCTTTTCTCTTCCTTCGATCAAAGCATGCATGGCTCCGCACTCGGAATGACCGCAAATAATAATGTCAGCCACTTTTAGATTATGAAGTGCGAACTCCATCGTCGCCGCGACCGCATTGCCTAGATTGGGTGATTCATCTTCTTGATAGGCAGGAACGAGATTTCCTACATTCCGAGATACAAATAAATCTCCTGGATCAGTCGATGCAAAAACGTTTACAGCTACTCGACTATCCGAACAGCCAATAAAAAGAGCGTAGGGTGATTGACCGAGTGCTAGCTCCGAGAAAAGTTTTCGATAGGTTGGGCGTAAATTTTTTCTAAATTCTAAAATGCCGTCGACTAGTTTTTTCATAAATAAGTCCGCCAAAGTTACCAAAATAAGAGATGTATCACAAAATAATTCGCGTTCATTTAAGTCACGCAGTGACACAGAAAGATTGCTTCTGTAAGACATAACCATGCGATTCTTGGGTATTCTCGCCCTTAGTTTTGTTTTTGTTGGCTGCTCCACCCACTCGATTGAGCCCATCCCTGAGCCTAAGAGTGGGTTATCCTCGAAAAAAATTTTACTGATGAGCGATTTGCATTTTAATCCGCTTCAAGATCCCTCGATTGTTAAGTGGCTTATCGAGGCACCGATTTCAAATTGGAATTCTGTCTTTGAAAGTTCGGCTCTAAAATCCCTCGGATCCTACGGAGCTGATTCAAACTACTTACTCTTTAAATCTTCGCTTCTGGCTATGCGAAAAGCGAATCGAAATCCTTCGGCCGTCATTATTAATGGTGATTTTTTAGTGCACCACTTTGAAGAAAATTTTAAGAGAATATTTCCGGCACTCTCTCACTCGTCATTCGAGAAATTTTCTGAAAAAACAATTCAATTCATCGCAGCCGAAATTCTAAAGACCTTTCCAAACTCTCAAATCATTCCCTCTTTTGGTAATAACGATTCCTCGTGTGGTGATTATAAAATGTCGCCGCATAGTGAATTTATGAAAGTCTTTGCTGTGAGTTGGAAAAAAGCCATTCACGTTGATAAAAAGAATTTTTCCACTTTTGAGACGAAGGGCTATTACTCCACCCTGCTCCATTTTGGCGCGACCTCTAAAATTCGTGCGATTGTTTTAAACGGAACCTATTGGTCTCCACGTTATTCAAATGAATGCGGAAATAAACGTGATACTCCAGATTCGGATCAGTTTTCATGGCTTGAAAATCAATTAAAAGAAAGTGAAGAGCGGGGGGAAAAAATTTGGCTCATCAATCATATTCCTGCTGGGATTGATTTATTTAAAACATTCTCCGAAAAAACTTCTCCGTGTGAAAGTAAAAAAATTGTATTTATGTACACGGAGTCCAATAACGCCAAACTTCTCTCCCTCATTCATAAATATAGCAATTCCTTTGATTTGATTTTAACCGGACATACGCATTTAAATGATTTTCGGCTTTATGAGGGAAAAGTGAATCCTGTTCCTGGCATCACGATTCCTTCGATTAGTCCGATTTATAAAAACAATCCTTCATTCGAAATTCTATCGCTTGATCCTGAGAAATTCTCTCCAGATAATCTTTACGTCTATCATTTACCCTTATCTGCAAGCTCCCCCGTTTGGAAAAATGAATATAATTATACGAAGGCCTACGATCTCTCTGAGATCTCTTCACCGAGCTTAATGAAACTTCTCGACTCCTTAGAATCGGACTCAAAAGTGCAGGATAAATTTAGCCGCTATTTTACGGCAGAAGCTCCATCGTCCAATCTCGCACTAAAAGATTGGAAGGCCTATACCTGTGGTCTAGCCAACCTGGATTCCGAGAGCTTTAGCGAATGTTACTGCGAGTGAGCGGTTGAAAATCGCCATAAAACGCGCCAGTATGCTTTGAATGAGTATCGAAAATAGCTTTCCTAAACGTTACGAGCCAGCCGAAGTCGAAAAAAAATGGCAAAAGGTCTGGTATGAGTCTGGGCTGTATCGCTTTGACGAAAAATCTTCGAAGCCGACCTACTCCATCGACACTCCGCCGCCAACGGTATCGGGCCGCTTACATATAGGACACGTCTTTAGTTATACGCATACCGAGATTATCAGCCGATATAAAAGGATGCAGGGTTTTAATGTTTATTACCCGTTTGGATATGATGACAACGGTCTGCCGACTGAGCTCCTCACCGAAAAAGAACACGGAATTCGTTCTCATCAAGTGGACAGAAAAAAATTTCGTGAGCTTTGTTTAGAAACCGGCAAAAAATATTCCGTTTTGTTTAGCGATCTTTGGAAGCGCCTCGGATTTTCTTGCGACTTCGAATCCGCTTATTCCACCATCTCGCCTTCAAGCCAAAAAATTTCTCAGTGGTCGTTCGTCGATCTTCACAAAAAAGGTTTTCTAGAGAGACGAAAGGAGCCAGCGCTCTGGTGCACAAAATGCGCGACTTCGTTTGCTCAAGCTGAAATCGAAGATGTGAATAAAGCAGGAATGTATGTTCATATTCCTTTTACCGTCGACGGTCTTGCGCCACTCGTTGTCGCGACCACTCGCCCGGAACTTCTTTCGGCTTGTGTGAGTGTTTTTGTTCATCCGGATGATGATCGTTTTAAATCCTATATCGGAAAAAAAGCGAAGGTGCCTTTCTATGAACATCTCGTTCCTGTGATCGCGGATGATAAAGCGCAGATTGATAAAGGAACTGGCGTCGTCATGTGTTGTACGTTTGGCGACTCCACCGACATTCTCTGGTGGCGGAAATATCAACTTCCACTTCGAGAAGCGATTTCTAAGTTTGGAAAGATGACCGATATTACTGGCCCGCTTAAAGATCTTAAAATCGAAGACGCCAGAAAAAAAATGATCGAGCTTTTAAAAGAAAAAAATCTCGTTCTAAAAACCATCGATATTCCCGCGGAAACGAGAGTCGTGAATACACACGAAAGATGTGGAACACCTGTAGAATTTTTAGTTCAACCGCAGTGGTTTATTAAAGTTTGCGAGAATAAAGAAAAGCTCATCGAAGTCGGACGAAAAATAAAATGGAATCCCGATTTTATGAGACATCGATTCGAGAATTGGGTCGAAAATCTTTCGTGGGACTGGGCGATCTCTAGACAGCGCTCCTTTGGAGTTCCCATTCCCGCGTGGTATTCCGAAGACGGCAAACATATCCACGTGGCTTCTGCTGATGAACTCCCTCTGGATCCAACTGAAACGAAACCCAAAGTGAAATGCCCTTCAGGTGAGTGGATCGCCGATAACGACGTGCTCGATACTTGGGCGACGAGTTCAGTAACACCTCTTATTAATGCACGCTTCACACTTCCGAATGAGCGAAAAAACTTTCTTCCCATGTCTATGCGCCCCCAAGCTCATGATATCATCCGAACCTGGGCGTTTTATTCGATCGTGAAATCTTTTTATCATTTTAAGAATATTCCGTGGAATGACATCGTCATCAGCGGTCACGTTAAAAAACCAGGCGCTCAAGTGCAAGGCTCGCAAATGGCGGGACAAGACTTCGCCAAGAAGACAAAAATTTCTAAATCAAAAGACGGTGACACTTTCGCACCCGAAAAAATTATGGAACGTCACTCCTCTGATGCCATTCGTCTGTGGTCCGCGGGAGCGTCTCTTGGAATTGATGTCATGTTTGACGAAAATGGAATGGCGGAGGCCGAAAAGTTTTTAAATAAACTTTGGAATGCGTCCCGATTTGCTCTTATGCAATTTGAAGGCTTCGAGCCCAAAGTAAAAACTCCGATCGTTAACTCCGAAGACCTCTGGATCCGT
Source organism: Bacteriovoracaceae bacterium (assembly GCA_028287765.1). Taxonomy (GTDB): domain Bacteria; phylum Bdellovibrionota; class UBA2394; order UBA2394; family UBA2394; genus JAQBPA01. The sequence goes on along the minus strand of JAQBPA010000141.1, from coordinate 2,223 downwards.
GCAAGGCTCAAACAAGTGATCAGTCATTATCAGACGTCCTTTAACGCCTACGAAATTCATCTCGCCAAAGTGGAGCTCGATAAATTCTTTTGGATGAACTTTTGTGACAATTATATTGAGTTCGTCAAATGCCGTTTTCAAACCGGCTCGGATGCCGAAAAGAAAAGCGCCTATCAAACCATCTATGATGTTCTCTTTAGTTTGCTTAAACTCTACGCACCGTACGCTCCTCATATAACAGAAGAAATCTATCAGCTGTATTTTGCTCAATTCGAAAAATCCGAAAGTCTTCATTTGATCGAACAACCCAAGACTTCGGATCTAACCAAAGAAGAAGAAAAAGCCTTAATCGATACCGAATTTTTAATCGCCGCCATTTCGGGTGTTCGCATCGGAAAATCTAAAAATCAAATTGGCTTTAAAGTTCCCGCCGAAGAGTTGATCATCGGAAGCAGCGAAGAAGGAATTAAATCTCTTAACCTCTTTAAGCCGGTGCTTCAAAATTTCTCGTCGGCAACTCTATTAGTAATTGGGAATATTTCATCTCTCAAAGATGGTTGGGAAACTTCGCGAGAAGATGTAAAAGTTTTTCTTAAAATTAATCCTGAACATTTGAAGAAACGAGACCCAGCTTAAAACGCGGACTTTGTGTCGCATAGCTGCGACACGAATTATTAAATTGAGAGGGACACCACTCGAGAATCCCAGGAATAGAGCCACATACGCGCTTAACGAGCATTCTGCGTATGAATCGGCGTTGGCACGGAAAATGCAGACTTAGCTGGCTGGAGGTCTCTATGTCATTCTTTCAAATTTATCGTGCAAGCTTGTTCTTTGGAATAGCGCTTTCGATTTCCGTATCTCTTAAGGCGGGTGGCACGAACACGATTCTTCTTGAAGCCCCTGAGCCGACGAGCAGAACAAGTTTTCCGTCTGTGAATTACAATATTGAAAAAGACGAAATGGCTCGTGCCGCAGATCTGTTACGGCTTGAAACGGATCGTTTGACAGATCAACAGAAAACAGAATTGGCGATCATCGCAAAAACGGATCCTAGTAGCATGGTGACACGCTATGCCGCAGGTTATCTTGCCGGCGAGGATTCTCTTGCGACCAGTAGTAGGAAAGACGCAGAACAACGTGCAAAACTAAAAAGCTTTCCGTCTGTGAATTACAATATTGAGAAAGACGAGATCGCCCGTGCCGCAGATCTGTTACGGCTTGAAACGGATCATTTGACAGATCAACAAAAAATAGAATTGGGAATCATCGCAAAAACAGATCCCAGCTACATCGTAAAAAGCCGTGCCGCAGGTTATCTTGCGGGCGATGATTCTTTTGCGACAAGTAATAGAAAAGACGCAGAACAACGTGCAAAACTAAAAAGCTTTCCGTCTGTGAATTACAATATTGAAAAAGACGAGATCGCCCGTGCCGTAGATATTTTATCGCTTAACACGGACCATTTGACGGATCAGCAGAAACAGGAATTGGCGATCATCGCAAAAACAGATCCTAGCAGCACGGTGAGACACGTTGCCACAGGTTATCTTGCGGGCGATGATTCAGTGATCACCAGAAATATAAAAAATGCAGCACGAAAGGAAATTGCGCAAATTTTGAATCGGCTTCAAGACCTTGATCTGCATGGAACGCTCACCTTTACGAATAAGGTAGAAGGTGGTTCGGGTATTGATCCTAAAGCATCTCAGCTATTTATTTTTGACCATGAACCCATTGATCTTACGAAGTAACCTTGAATTGAGGAAGGTGATGCGAATGCGTGCCTCAATTTATGTTGCAGTGGCAATTTTGATATTCAATTTGTCGAACCAAATTGCTTCAGCTGATGTGAAACGAGACTATTATGAAGTCTTAGGCGTTTCAAGATCGGCGTTCGATGACCAATTAAAAAAGGCATTTCGAAAATTGGCTCGAATGTATCATCCCGATGTTGCAAAAAATAAAAAGATCGCAGAGGAGAAATTCAAAGAACTCAACGAGGCCTATGAAGTTTTGAGCGATCCTCAAAAACGAAAGAAGTATGATGAATTGGGCCCGAACGCGTTCGACCCTCGACTAAGAAGGCAGGGCGCGCAAAGTGCATACGATTCTCGCCAGTCTTCATCTTCTCAGAACACGCCTAGACCGAATTTTGAACAGCCGACAGCTGATGAGAAGGCTGGCATTTTTCGGGAAATGGTTGAATGCGCAAAGCTTATC
>JAQBPA010000137.1 GCA_028287765.1 Bacteriovoracaceae bacterium | reverse complement strand
ATCGCTCCGATCGGCTACGCGCAACAACTCGGAGAAGGTCTTGCACAGAGATTTCTCGTTCAGGGAGCCAAAAAGATTTTGGACGCTCTTTGAATATCTTAGTTTTTAGAGAATTGTCGTCAGCGGATAAAAGGGCATTTAAGTCTCACAAGGTTTTCGTCATTCCAGCGATCAAAATCCAGCCGAAGAAGTTTCGAATTCCAAAAAAGATCTTCGATTACGTACTGGTGACGAGTGCCAATGCTCTTCGAGAGAGTAGAAGGCGCCCAAAGACCAAAAGATGGGTAGCTGTCGGAGAGGCAACGGCCGCATCGCTGGGAAAAGTTGGAAAGATTTCAGTGCTTAATGAGTCCAATTCGGATGGTGTCCTCAAGTTTTTCTCGAAAGCCGAACGAGGTTCTATTTTTTTTCCGCGTTCAAGCCTGGGCGATACGACCGTTGTCCAAAAATTGAGAGCGAAGGGATTTAAAGTTTCGGTCTGCCATAGTTATGAAACGAAGGTTCTCAATATTCGTGCGAAAGTTCTAGGAGCCCTTAGAAACGCTCGAATGGACGTTTTCTTCGTCACAAGCCCCTCTATTTTTTCATCGCTTCGAAAATCGTTTTCGATCCGCGAGCTCAAAGGACTCGAAGTGAAGTGGGTGGCAATCGGCCCGACGACGGCGAGAGAGCTTCGCAAGTTTGGGATGGCTTCGTATGTTGCGCAAAAGCCAACGATGGAGTCGATGTTGAAAGCTTATTTTAAAATTCGAGATTAATGGGACAAGGGCTATTGCTAAAAGTCGCACTTCTTATCTCGGCATACAACGAAAGGATCCGGGACCACTACTCCGAGTTGGGAAATGGGATCTGTTGCACATGTCTGGTTTAATCCGAGCTTGATGTAGTCATTGTGAACCAATTGATCGAGTTGTTTTATTTCTTCAAGATTGGATCGAAGGACTGAGTAAGTAAGCTTCCTGCATTCATTAAAATTTGATTGAAAAAAAATACAGTCAATATCCGAAGAACAAGGCTCAGCCAAAACCGCTGCTTTACTTTCGACCAAAGCATAATCCAACTGATTGTTGGCGGTAATGAAGCCAGATGAGGATGAATCATCGAATGTTCCACAGGCGGGCTGGGTAAGTATTGTTAATCCGATTAAATATTTAATGTGTTTCATTTTCTTTTCCTCGATTGTTATTTTCTTGCGAAATTTAAGCCGTTGGATTCGTTTCTTGTAAGTAAGTGATGCAAGATCCGTTCCAAAATTTTATATTTTCAAAATTTTATGTATTCTATCGGAATACATATGTGCCGAGGTTTAGGGCCCGATCGTGAGCATTACGAGATAGAGTTTTTCAACTTTTGAAAAACTGAAGGCAGTTCCGTTTACGTGAATCATACCAGCCGCATAGAAGTTTTTGATGATGGCCGCCATATCTGGGTGATTGGCAATGATGAGAAACGCGTCTCTTGCCGCGGGTGAAGTAGAGTTTGTACTATTATAGGTACCAGTAAAGGAGGCGATCAATTGTTTCAGTGCAGTCGAAAATTGAGGACTAGATTGTGAAGAAGTAGACCAGCGGCTTTCTCCACTGATTGTAAAATCATAAGTATTCCCTAAATTATCCGTCGCAGTGCCTTGCTCAGAATACGAATCGACGCTTGGAAAAAGTCGATCTGGGTATTGCGGATCCTTAATATCGAAAGTTATTTTTGCCTGAAAGTGATTTTGACCGTCGAGAGTTTGGCTCTTCGAAGCAAGAAGTGGAATGTTCGTTCCGGTTTCATTGATGTCGGTATCCACTTCAACTTTGTCTGTGGATTTAGTTACATTCGATTTACCAGTATATCCGGTTCCTTGGTGAGCGATGCTCGGCCCAACGATTGACGGATTGAGCATCACTGTTTGTGCTCCCGCGAAGGCAAGTCTATAGGCGACAGAGATAGAGCTTTGAGTCGAAGATTCTTGCGAAGGATTACTGAGGAAAAAAAGTCCTGCTTGAGCTCCGGAGTCTTTGATCGCCATCACGGAATCGAAGTCACTTGCAGTGAGAGTGATGTCCCCAAGTGAAGTGAGTGCCGTCTCATTCACGGGATCGCCGGTAAGCGTTACGTTTGGATTTACAGAGTCATTGCCACATCCGGTGAAGGTTAGCGCGAGGATGGTTAAATATGAGTGATTTAATATCTTTGTGAATAATTTTTTTTTCATTTTTGTTTCCTTGTTTGTAATTTTTAGTGGGGTTTCCTGTTTCTGTTCCACGGTATTCGAGTGTTCGAATTGCTCGAAAATAATCGAAGTCTCTGGTGTAATGAGCGGACTCGCAACCACTCAGAAAAAAAATAAATAATGAAAACGTGAGCATTGCTTTTCATGGCTCCACGCAATTGTTGTAGTAATAAATGAAGTCTTCTTGAGTGATGGAGACTGAACCGTCGGTTGTCGTGAAATCGATCTGATAGCGAATGAGAGGAGTAGTAGAATAATTTCCTCCTTTGCAACTCATGACCCTGTATTCGCCTTGCGGATTCCAGCTAAGGATCTTTATCGTGGCATCGAACTTGTCGGGATAGCCCGTTACCTTTGCTTTGGTAGAAAGGGTTTTCCCCACCTCGATTTCTGTTCCGTCGATTTTTCGAAGATCCTTTTTCACGGTGAAAAGAAGATCTCTTAACGGCTGTAAGTCCACATTCAACAGAGAAATTTCGCAGGTCACATTATACGAAATAGGAGGGATGTCCTTTGACGTGTCTTTAACTGTGCCGTCGTGCTCGAGGCTCGCGGAAACGGATGTGCAGGTGAGAGTCGACGGAGTTCCGTTTTTTATAACGGTCGCGCTACTTTCATCTCGTCCTCTGACCTCTGAGGGATAGTTTTCACTCGTAGAATCGAAGCCGCACCCTTGTATGGAGAGAGCTAGGAAGTGGAGAGCTACTAATATGGTTTTCGTCTTCATATATTTTTCCTTTTATTTGCTAATGATTAAAATTTGAACACAGCGCCTACCGTCGTCTGATTATTTCCGTGACTGTCGGGAGCGAAGCTTACGTTCAGATCCTGAAACTTAATTTTGGATTGCTTTACGTCTTCGGTCGAAAATTCTGATCGATACGTTTTGTAAGCTTTTTCAGCGGAGGATGATCCGAGAAGATTCCAAAGGCCCAGACTGACCGATACACCAGACAAAACCATCCAGAAGTTTGTTGAGCTGGCTCCAATGCGAGTTCCCTTGGCAAGTTGATTGCCTAAGGCGCTCAAAGACGCGGCAGCACCCGCAAAATAGATTCCAGACCAGACCTGACGGCCAAATTTTTGTTGTTCTGCACTTTCTTTGAGCGCTCTCTCTAAGAGATTAAGTCGATCCTGGTTATTAATTTGAGTGTTAGAATCTTTTTTATAATTTAAATAAAAACGTTCGGGTGCGCTTTTCCATGCAAATTGATAAATGGTGCCAACCGCACCAGTAATTCCGATTCCGCTACCAAGAATAATTGCAATCGCGTCACCAACGGCAGCAAGTGATTGGTCGCCGCCAGATGAGTCTTTTTTGCGATTATTCATATCCGATACACCTGTGGCTAACAAAGTAACGCCGCCAGCAGCTGTTACTGCCCATCCGGCGCCCTTCCACATTCGTTCAGTGTGATTGTCTTCCGCTGCTTGTTTTAAAAGTGTTTCTGCGCGGGCCACTTTTTGATCGATCGAAGTTTCTGCGCTGAGTCCGTTTTCAGTAAGTGTAATTATTAGTCCGACTATTGTTTTGATGATGATTGTTTTTGTTTTCATAACACTCCTAGTTAGTATGTTCATGCCGACGTCCTTGTCGGTATGATTTGACTCTACGCCGTGATGCTCAGTTTGAGAGCTGGTCAATTCATTACAAAGTTATTGATTTTATTAATTTCGGCTTAAATCGCCATTTACTGGATTTTTTCGCCATGCATTTCATTGTCACATTTTATTACAATGTAACTAATAGCCTCATTTTAATGTCCTTGCGGCCGTCTTTTATACTGGGCACGATTTAAGGAGATGAATTTTAAAGTTTCTCTCGCCGTCTTTTTAGGTCTTATTTCTTTGAATCTAAACGCAAAGGAAGGCCGACCAAAAATCGGTTTAGCATTGAGCGGTGGTGGCGCGAGGGGGATGGCGCATATCGGAGTTCTTAAGGCGCTCGAAGAACTTCATGTACCTGTTGATTATATTGCTGGCACGAGTATCGGAGCATTGATTGGTGCGCTCTATGCTTCGGGATATTCGGTGAAAGAAATCGAAAATATATTTTCAACAACCCCCTGGGAAGATTTAATTTTTAGAGATCGAGTTCCACGACCCGATCTTCCCTTTCGAAGAAAAGTAGATCATGGGCAGTATTTATTCGATTTTGAATTAGGTTATCGAAGCGGAAGATTTATTTTGCCATCAGGTCTGGTGCAAGGACAAAAATTTAGTCTTCTTCTTGATTCTCTCTTTTTAAGAGTTGCGAACACTCCTGATTTTTCTCATCTGCCGATTCCCTTTCGAGCGGTCGCGACCGATGCTGAATCGGGAAAGATGACGGTGCTCGATCGTGGAAATCTTGCCGATTCAGTTCGAGCCAGTGCGGCGTATCCTGTGCTTTTTTCGCCGGTTGAAATTGACGGCAAACTTTTACTCGACGGAGGTGCTGTCGATAATCTTCCGGTCGATGTGGTAAAAAAAATGGGAGCCGATATCGTGATTGCGGTCGACATCAGTGCCCCGCTTCAATCGCGTAATGACCTTTCAAGTTTCGTGGATGTGTCCGATCAGTTCGTCACCATTTTGATGAGAAAGACGACGCAGGCATCTAAAGATCTGGCGCATCTTGTTCTTTTGCCTAAACTTAGGGACGAAGGAACCTTTTCTTATGCTGGAATCGCACCTCTTATTAAATCCGGCGAAGATGAAGTACTTAAACACGAAAGCGATTTAAATCGTTTTCGAATTTCGGATTTGGCTTTTCAGAAATTAAAGCATCGTGAGCAGAATAAACCTTACGAACCTGAGCGAATAGATGCCGTTCGTGTTTCTGGATTTCAGCGGGTAGATAAAGAAACTGTCGAGCAAAGACTTCATTTGCGCGAGGGGAGTCCTTTTGATCTTACTGAAATCAACGGCGAGCTCACTCAAATTTATAGTCTAGGAGATTTTGAACGAACTGATTTTGCTCTTTCTGAAGAAAATAAAAAGAATGTTCTCTCAGTCCGCGCCATTGAAAAACGATGGGGGCCTAATTATCTGCACTTTGGCGTAACTTGGGACGGTGAAATTAAAGGAAAGCGTGACGGAACGGCGCTTATAAATATTCAACTCACTCGACTCAATCGCCTGAACGCCGAATGGATTACGAATATTGAGATGGGATCTACTTTAGCTCTGGACTCCGAGTTTTATCAGCCGATTGGTTACCGAGGGTATTTCTTTATTGCACCAAAGGTCTCGGCACTTCGGATGTATCAAGATTTTTATGCGGATCAAAAGCGAGTGGCGGAATATGAAATAGATGCTGTGGCCGGCGAAGTCGATGTGGGAGTGGATCTCAAAAGATTTGGCGAGATTCGGTTTGGTCTAAGGCGCGGATTTTTAAATTCAGAATCCGAACTTGCGGCTTCGTCGGTTGCTCCGTTTAAGGTTCAGACGGGAAGTTTTATTGGCCGAATGAGCCTTGATCAGCTCGATAGTATTTATTTTCCAAGTCGGGGAGTTTATTTTTCATCCGAATATTTGGCTTCGCGAACCTATTTGGGCGCTGATCAAAGCTATCGAAAGCTTTCCGCTCAAATTCATAATTTCTATTCGCTCGATCGTCATACTGTCTTTTTATCGGCGAGTGGGGGAGCAAGTTTAGGAACTGAGGTTCCTCTTTACGATGAGTACCTGCTTGGAGGCTTCAGATCCCTTTCAGGGTATCGTGAGGACGAACTCAGAGGCCAGGATTTTGGCGTGGGCCGAGTGGGTTATATATATAGATTGCCATTTCCTCCGACCGTGTTTTGGAGTCGGATGTTTTTGGGCCTTTGGGGCGAAGCTGGAAACGTATGGAGTCGAAAGCGAGATATCGATTTCTCAGATCTCAGATATGCAGGAACACTTGGCGCCGGCTTTGATACAAAGCTCGGCCCGATCTTTTTAGCCTATGGCCAATCGGGCTCTGACCATCAACAGTTCTATATTTCTGTCGGTAGAACTTTTGGAATCGGGAGTCCGCGAGTTTTTTAAAGGACCTTGCTTCCTTTCTTCGGATGAGAAGCTTCTCTTAGCCTCTCCAAAATTTCCAAATGGGTTTCTAAAATCTTAGCAATCGGGTTCCAGATTTGCTCTCTACGCTTAGTGATCGCCGAGTCCAGAATCCAATCGGCGATGGGTTTGGGAATTTCGTTGTAGAACTGCGCGAGGGATTTTTGGCTGTTGAGGTCATAGGGATACTGCTTTTCGATCGCGCTCGAGATTTCTTTGATGCTTTTCTTATCGATACGCATCTTCTTTACGAGTTTTTCCACCTCTTCGGAGTCAGCGATCCTCTGTTTCAGCTTTTTGTGTTCAATTCGAACATAAGCGATCTGCTGGTCGATCATTTTTTGGAGGTCAAAAAGGGCGTCGAGCTCAATTTTTAGGGCGGAAGGAAACTGCTGACCTTCGGATTTGACGAGCATCTCGATCTGATTCCGATAAGTCTCGACCATATGGAACCCGAAGAAGAAGTGCTCCAGCGGAAACTGCGGCGGACGTTCGATCAGCTGAGTGAGCAGCGTAATGAGTCCCACGCGAGTGAGGCGAAATCGTGGCTGGCCCTTTCGCGTGATCTTTTGGGCAAAACCTTCCGCCGTTAGGTGGTGGAGGTATCGCATGATCTGGGTGTTATGGACGAAGAGAACTCGGTCCTTCAGAGTAATATCTACCCAGTTCGAAAACATTTCGATTAGAAACTTGAGATCTTTTTGCCGAAATCCTTCGGTCGAAAAAATGGCCTGAGCGCCGAGACAAGCAGCGATGACAAAAATATTGTTATGCTCGAGGTTCGAGTCTTTTCTCATGCTCAAAGTGTATCGTGAAAATGGAAAGAATTAAAAGGTTTCCGCACTTTACAAAACCTGCCATGACCTGCTTTATACCATTGCTAATGAAACAACAGCGGAGTGCAAAAAAATACGGAGCGAAGCAAATTGCAAAAGCTCGTCTGGAACCCATCCCGTTTTCTTTTAAGGATCCTAAGACCCTCATCTATTTTACCTGCCCTGAAGGGACCACGCTCTGCCCTCGCTCTGGCTTTCCAGATTTTTGGACGGCTCACATCTGGTATGTGCCGAGCGATTTGATCGTCGAACTTAAAAGCCTAAAGCTCTATATCAACAGTTTTCGCGATCGCGGCGTTTACCATGAAGAGCTTCCGCATTTGATTCTGGCCGACTTGAGAGAGGCTTTGAATCCAAGTTATGTAAAAATTGTGATGGATTACACTCGTCGTGGAAATATTCAGACGGACGTTGTTGTCGAATTCAAAACCAAAAACTATCAAGGTCCGGAAGCTCCCGTTTGGGAAGTCCGAAAAAACTTCAGGTAAAATATTAAAAAAAATTTTCCTCAAGGACTACAAAGTCTTGACTTGGAAAACTGTGGATTCCAATATGGCAAAGATCTAAGGCAAAAAAAATTTGGGAAGGCGGAGAAATTTTTTATTTTTAGTTCTAGTAACCGTTTCGACGGCGAGTTCTCATTCTGCTTGGGCGGATGAAGATGATAAAATTATCAATCTAGTTCCTGAGCAGCCGGTAGAGCCGACCCTGCTTGCGGCAAATGGCGGTGAAGTTGGCTCTGAACCTGCAAGAAAGCCTACCGCTCCACTCAAAAATTTGCCTGCAATTGAGGCGGCAAGAGCTTTAAAAGATCTCTCTGCGAATGATCGGCTAAAGACGATCCGTTCGACTCCAGATCATCCGGTGAGTCTTTCAATTGCAGAAGAAAAGAAAAAAATTCGTAAAATCTATGAAGGTGACGAGGCTGTGGTGGAACTTGATCCCATGTCTAAGTTAGAAGGTTTGCTATTGGCCAAACAGCTCGGCAAAGAATTTTCTACTATTTATAAGGCAATTGAAGCCACTCAAGTCGAGAGTGAAAAAGAAGAATTTAGAGAAATGGCACGTCAAAGACTTCGAATTCTATTTGCTGCTGGTTTTAAATATGAATCCCGGTCGGAGCGGGTTGAAAGTTGGTTCAAGAGTCATTTAAAATCTTGGTATTTTATAAGTGAATTTATTTCGATTACAGGCTCGGTCGTGATTGCGGATTTGGCCCTTCGAGCGGTGGCCCCGGCCTTTCCGACCTTTGTGCATGCGATCGGTGCAACTGCTTTAGTGGTCGGGACGGGAATCGTTCCTTCAATTTATATAATGAAAAGGGGACGAGAAAAGAAATTTGCGGAGCTCTTTGAAGCTTTCTTAGAGGGCGCGAATCGGGGACAAGGCCTTAAACTTTCAAAATTCAGTGAAAGCGTCGATTATATGAATCATCTCTCAGATCAGCTTCAATATCCTGAGGGCTTCGCCAGCTGTGTCGTTGCGCTTAAGAGGATTTCTCAGTAATTTTTTCTAAGTTTCTGGTCCAATTTTCTTTCGGAACATACGAAGCGGCAGAATTTTTGATTTTTTCCGTCCAAGTCGAACTCAGAATGTCCTCTTTCGAAAGGTTTTGGAGTTCTCGGCTTCCATCGAGTGGAATCAATTTTTGATTCCAAGGGCAAACTTCCTGGCAAATATCGCATCCAGCAATCCAATTTGAAAGGGGAGGCGTTTGCTTGTCGAACGGGCCTTTATGCTCGAGCGTCCAATACGAAATGCACTTTCCGGCATCGAGTACGTAAGGCGTGAGTGCATCCGTCGGGCAAGCTTCGATGCACCTTGTGCAATTGCCACAATGATCGGTCATGGGAAGTTTAGCCTGAAAATGAGAAAGCGGCAGCGATGTAAAAATTTCGCCTAAAAAAAAGAGGCTCCCGACTTGTGGGTTCAGGACGAGGGAGTTCTTTCCTTGCCATCCAAGGCCAGACTTTGTCGCGATCGCTTTTTCTAAAACGGGAGCGGTATCTACACAGATGCGGTACGAAAACGAGCCGAGCCTTTCTTTGAGTGCGGTGGCGGTCAGCTCCAGTTTGTTTTTCAGGAGTGTATGATAATCTTCGCCCCACGCATAATTGGAAACTTTGACGTCGCCTGATGCCCAGCCTTTAAAATAATAAAGACCGAAGCTTAAAATGGATTCGGTTTCCGGAAAGTAATTCCGGGGATTCATTCGTTCGTCCGCTCTTCGCTTTAGGTAATCCATCTGCGGGCCTTTGGAATCTTCTAGCCACACTTTTGTCTTTTGTTTGGTGTCGTCGTTCAGGTCGGGCGAGCAGACGCCAGCCAAATTCCAACCCAGTTCCTGAGCAAATAATGTCAGATCAAAATTTAGAGTTGGCGCGGTGGTTTGTTCTTTTGAATCCATAATCGAATGCGATTTCGATCTGTATCACTGATGCTTGTGAATTTACAACCAATGCCGGTCGGATGGTGCTCGGTCCAAACACTTTGAACCCAAAGCACTTCTGCCGTCCCCATGATGCCCTCTTCGCCGGGCAGGCCTAGACGGAATCTAAAAATTTCTTTGCGAGCGAGTGGCGGGTTCACTTTTACGAACATTCCGCTTGGGCTCAGATTCGCCGTGGTTGTTCGGTAAACCTTCTCTCCGAGAAGCGGGACGTCGATGACCAAATCCACTTTGACTTTATATCTGGGCTTTCCCCGAGGAGCGCCTCCCAGGATTTTTTTTAATCGGATCCACCGACCTCGAAGAAGGTCGAGATTACTATAGATATAGTTTCCGGTGAGGATCAAAGCGAGCAGACTGCCTATCGAGACGCCGACGATCCACAAACTTCCAGATTCAGAATGTTGCTCCGCAATTCCTCTGGCCATTTCGCGCAGGAATTCTTGTTTTTCGGTTGCTTGGGCTAAAAGCATAGATACTTATAAAAATATCACAGATCTCCTAAAGACCCAAAGCGGACGCGCTTAAGAGTCAATAATATTGAGAAACTCATCTTAAGTTGCCAGAATAGGGGACTGATTTTTGTTGGCAATCACTTTGGGGGTTTTGAGTGGTTCGGAGTCGAGTCGGGGGAGTTCCATATGTGGGGGGAAATCGGGGCCGACATCCTTTGGGAATGTCAGCACCGATTTCCCGCTTTGAATTGGAGTGCCAAGCAGCTTCGCTCTCGAATTTTGCCTGGGCAAAGTGAAAATATTTTTTTGCATTATTTTATTTGACAGTCATTTTGTGAGTTCTTTTTTTGAATTTGCTTTCGTGTTTGAAAATATTTCATAACGAAGGGATTCTGCTTCTGGGACGTTTTTTTCTTTTCATTTTTTTATTTTTTGTTTTCACGTTTTCTTTGAATCTGGGGTGCGTCTCGTTTGTTGAAAAAGCTGTGTTAGGCTTTTTTTAATAAAGGAGATTTTTCTATGATTACTTCTCAGCAAAAAGCGATTCATGAACGAGCACTGCTTCTTTCTCAAAACTTTCGAAAACTGGAATCCGATCTTCTTTCGATCTTACAAGAAGTGGATCGTGAGAAAGTCTACCTAGCTTTTGGATTTCCGAGCCTTTTTGAATATGCGAAGACTGCTCTGCTTCTTTCCGATTCGAATTCGTATCTTCTGATGTCCGTTGCTCGTAAAGCCGTTCAGATTCCTGAACTTAAAAAAGAAATCCTTCTTGGGAATCTCTCTTTATCTAAAGCTGCTCGTATCGTTTCAGTGATTACAACCGAAAACAAAGACGAGTGGATTCGAAAGGCCTCTCATTTATCTAAACGAGAATTAGAGCGAGAGGTGGTGAAAGAAAAGCCGGAAGAGGTGAGAGAATCCACTCGGCAAGTCTCCGAAGATCGACTTTGTTTAAAGCTCGGCATTTCAGACGCTTTTCTGAGTAAGCTAAAGAGAGTTCAAACGCTGCTCTCGAGTTCCGAGCGAAAGCCCGTCTCCATGGAAGAAGCACTTGATGCCTCCTTAGATCTCTACCTGGAAAGAAAAGATCCTGTCGTGAAAGCCGATCGTGCCGAGAAAAAGGTACTTTGCCCAGGCAAAGTAAAAACAGGCGGAATGGTTCACGTCATGAAAAGAGAGCCTTTAAAAGCAAGTCTCAAGCACCAAGTCTTCCAGAGAGACCGCGGTCAGTGCGGCTATACCGTTCACGGAAGAAAATGCAGTTCTTCCGCATTCGTTGAAATCCATCATAAGATTCCGGTCGCATCAGGAGGACAAAATCAAATTGAAAACCTCATCACCCTCTGCAGTGCCCATCACCGGTATTACCATACGCAAGCACCTCATCGAAGCTTCTTGGCACCTCAATTCAAAACGGGAAATCGGTGCTTACATTCGTCAGATTGTCGGCCCCGATTTTCCCCACCTGATGGAACTCCTCCGACGACGAACGCGGACCCAAAAGCCAATGTTGCCGTTAGAAAGCGAACAGTTTAAGATCAAAAACAATAAAGGGGAGCCACTTTCTATGTCGAATAAAATAAGAATGGCAACGATTGTCATTTTCACAAATATAATTTTTGCCGTTTATGCAGAAGAGAAATTGGAAACACATACTTCGGTAAGTGGGGCTGTATTTGTTAGAGACCAAAGTGAACCCAATTTGAAAGAAGCTTATCGGGATTCAGGTGGGTTGATCTGGGGAGATTTAGTAAGTGCCAGTGATGGTACTTCTGTGATGACGAAAGATGAATCTATCGAATATTGCCGTAGTAAAGACGCGAGACTGCCTACCGAGGAAGAGCTTAGTCAATTATTGGCGGATTTGAGTTTAAAAGCGAATGATGGAGGATTCAGCCCTTATGTTCCTGGTACAAAAACTCAGGTTCTTCCGCACCTTTATAAAAACGCATTTTGGTCGCAAGACGGGAATGTTTATCAGTATGACGATATTGCACGAGTGGTATTCGTGAATTCGTTTATGCCAATTCCTGGGGTGGTTGGACCATCGAAATACAGCGTACGCTGCGTGTCTGATAAAAAGTTAGAATTTTCGCGGCTTATAAAAATGAAAGCTCAAATCATCGCGGATGCAGAACTTATAAAGAATCTTGGCGTCGACAAAATGAATCAAAGTAGTCCCGGGATGAACGAATTGGCGATTACTGAAGTGAATAGTACTTCAACAGTAAACGAAACAACTAGATCTGCACCACGCGAATTAAGACGTGGTGAAATGCAATTTACTTATTCGGGAACAGTTTACGATGGACCCATTCTCACACAGGGATATTATACAGTCATTGTAAAAATTACGGATGGAGCTGGGATCATTAATAGTCCTAATTTTCAGCCTAAATTTATCGCTGAATTCGAGGATCTGATTATTTATAAATAAGCTTTCTATCGCGAAAGACTGACGATCGACTCAATATGATGAGTCTGTGGAAACATATCCGCTACCGTCCAGCGCTTAATTTTATATCCGCCGTGTTTCGTCAAAAGAACCAAGTCATGCACTAAACTTTCGAGACTGCACGAAATATATGTAATCTTGGGCATTAACATTCTCGAAAGCACTCGAACCACGGCATTGGCTCCTGCGCGCGGGGGATCTAATAAAATAAAATCAAAAAACTCTCTTTTCTTCTCGAGATCGAGAAGAACTTCTTCTGATAAGCCTTCGATCCAGCGGATTTTCGAAGAATTTTTTCGGGCCCATGCGATCGATTGTGGGGAGGATTCTACTCCTGTGACCGTTTTAAAATAATTGGAAAGCGGAAGAGAAAAATTTCCTACTCCACAAAAAAGATCGAGCGCAGATTCTTTTCTTTCTAGAAGATCGACATCTTCCTTCACACGCTCCCACATGAGAGCATTCACTTCTAAATTTCCTTGGGTAAAACATTCGCGATCAAATGAAATTTTTTGACCGTCGAGCTCATAGCTCGATACAGACTCGACGAGTTTCCCGTCCATATAAGACTGACTCCAGTCTTTCGTGTTCGGCATCTCCTTTGAATTCTCTTGTAGCGCCATAAAAAAACCATTCACCATGATTGGGCATTCTTCAATTTCAAAAAGATCATTTGAATGAGGTTTAAAAAAATGAAGTTTTTTATTTTTAACCTGCATTCGAGCGCGATGCCTATAATGAAAAGGAGAAGGCGCTGCAATTTGATCGAAGGGAATTTTATCTAAGAGGGGAGCTAGAGAAGATCTTCGGATCCAGTGTTTGGTCTGTCTAAGTTTCCAGGCGAGTTGTTCGTCGTACTGAATATGTTGGAAATCGCAGCCTCCGCAAATTTCAAAATGTTTACAGGGAGGCGGCTGTCTTACACTTCCAGCCTTTAAAAGTTTTTTTAGAATGCCACGATACCTGGATTTTTTTTTCTCTATAATTTGAATTTCTACTTCATCGCCTGGCGCTGTCTTTGGAATAAAGATTTCATTTCCGCCCACGCGAGCAAGGCCTTCGCCAAGGCTCCCGATGCCTTCAATCTTCACTTGGAGCGTGGAGCCGATTTTTAATTCTTCTTCTAAAAGTGGAGACATTCTTCTGCTGCATAGCGTGAATTCTCGGTGATTGAAATCAAATTCTTGACGCTTTGACGCGGGTGCACCTGCTCACGATATAAAATTCTTCGTTGATGCACCGCCGTCCTTGCGAAGGCGCTCCCCATCGTCGTCAAAAGTGATAGACTGGTTGGAACGTATGGATGCGTGGGTCAACAAAAAAAATAGAATCATGGAAGGTATTTTTTCTTTAACTTTTCTTATTCTTAAATTTTACCGCTCTGGAAATTTTGAAAAGGCCAAAGAAAGAATTTTGGAGCGAGGACTGCTGGTCAACGAACTTGAGCAGTGTGAAAAAGAGCTCAAAAAAAAGCCGGAACTCGCTGGCGCTCATTGGATAGCCCAAATGGCACTCATTCAAAAGATGAATGAAGAGATCGAATTACTTACAGAAAAAAGTCGCGCGGAGATCGGACAACAATACGAAGTTTTGCAGAACGCAAAAGTAAATATCATTCAATCCCATGACCTTGACCCTCGGGGCAATCGTCTTGAGGCGAAAGGATGATCGGATAAATTTGCACGGATAGCAGAGGAGGAAAAGGTATGGAGGCCACCCAAAAACAATTGCAACTTGATGGAGAGATCAAAATATTTGATCCAAGCAAAACCTTTGGGGTAATAGCCGAAGAAGTTCGCGTGGGATTACCTTCTGATCGAGTGCTCACGGAAATTATCATTGATAATCGACCGGTGGATTTAGTTGAAGAAGAGGAACTTAATAAAAAAGAATTTAGCATTCTTGGCGATGTTGTTCTCAAAACAAGGCAAGTCGACGAACTCTTCCGCGAGTCACTCACGGTTGCTCCTCGTATTTGTGAAGCACTGCAAATGGACTGCGATGAATTAGAGAATTTTCTCAATACCGATAAATTTCAAGAAGCTGCGAATCGTTTAACAGAAATGAGCGCACTCCTCGAATGGCTCATTCAACTTGTTGTGGGTGCGCAATCACTAGGAGATAAAAGAGTTGAGGACATGACTTTTTCTCAAGGAAAAGTGATGGATTCTTGTACACGAATGCAGTTTCAACTGGTTCAGCTTCATTCCAACTTAGCAGACAGCAAGTGGGATGCGTTTCGAAAAATTCTCAAGGGAGATTTTAAGTCTGAACTAAAAATCTGGGAAACTATGTTCTCCGACCTTTCGACGAACTGGACTCCTCGGACTTCAGTTCGCGATTCATAAGTTCGAAGAGTGCTGTTTTCGGATCTTTGCCTTTGAAGCAGATGCTGTAAACCTGTTCTGAGATGGGAAGATCCATTCGGTGATTCTTCGCAAGTGTATAGATTTGTTTTGCCGTATAGAGACCTTCGCAGGTGCCATTAATTTTTTTGAGGGCACTTTTAACGGAAAGACCTTCTGCAAGAGCTAAGCCCAGTCTTCGATTACGACTTAAATCTCCCGTAGCGGTTAGCCAAAGATCGCCTACACCGGCCAGACCAAAAACAGTTTCGGCTCTGCCACCGAGTTTTTCGACTATAGATCTCAGCTCGATGAGTCCTCTTGTAAGCAGTGCTGCTCGAGCATTTTGTCCGAGACGAAGGCCGTCAGAGATTCCACATGCGATCGCAAGAACATTCTTCATCGCTCCGCAAGCTTCTACTCCGATGGGATCCGAGCTAACATAAATTCTGAAATAGTTTGTCGAAAGTTTTTTTGCGAGATCACGGACAAACGAAGCGCTCTCACCAGCTAGAACGCAAGCGGTTGGTTTTTTTTCGAGAACTTCTTTAGCGAACGTAGGACCTGAAAGGGTCGCTGTCGGGACTTTCAAATATTTTTTGGTCATTCGCGTAAAAGTCATCAGCGACTTTTGATCGATGCCCTTCGAGGCATTCACGAGCGCAGTAATTTTAAATGAAGAGAGTCTTTGAAGAACTTTTGGCAGCGCAGCAAAAGGACAGGCCGTAATCACCATGGGCCTTTTATCTAAAGCCTTCTTCCAGTCCTTCTCAGAAGAAGAAGAATTTAAATAGGTTATCGTCTGAAAAGATTCAGAAAACAGCGACCCCAAGGCCAAGCCCCATTGTCCTTCACCGATGATTGTTATCGCTTTTTCAGCGCGGCGCTGCATCATGCCGCCATAATGTCATAATAAATAGAGTGAAGTCGAAGGAAGAAAATCCAATTGGAAAGCCTTATCTTGGCGTGAAGTTTGATTGTTGCAGCGTTTATACGCGCATTTATCGAAAGCCCGAAGAGAAGGAATACCGGGGCCGATGCCCGAAGTGTCTTCGTACTCTTACGATTCGCGTCGACGAAAAAAAAGGCGTCGCGTCTCGCTTTGTAAGGGCTTGGTAAATGAAAACAAAGATTTGGGAAAAATTAGATCCCCTGGTTGCGGCCGGCAATATTCGGGAAGCGATTAGTATCTTAAAAGAGACGCTCGTGAAGTGTGAAGATACGCTTGAAGCCTGTTTTTTAGCGCGGGATCTTGCCGAACTCTACAAAAATTTAAAGGATATTACAAAGGCGATTCACTTCGGGTTTTTAGCAGGAGAGGGTTTCGTTCGAGAAGGCGAGATTTATCATGCGATGAGCCTCTCGATTTGGTTGAAAGAGATCGCGACAGGTAAAGAAAAATCAGAACAGCTTAAAAATTTAATAAGCGAAACTTTTTCAGTTTTAAGACCAAAAAAGAAAGAGCAAGATTCTAACTTTCCTATTCCTACTCCGTTTCAAGAATTTACGGCTTCTGTTTCGTTAGAGAATGAATCGGAGGGAGAGGTTCCTCGCAATCAGCTTGAGAGCTCTTCGTCTTCGAATCAATTTGCATTGTTTTCATCGCTTCGAAGTGTCGAAACAGCTCATCTGATCGATGTTGTCAAAACGAAGAAGCTCTCCGGCTCAGAAATTCTTTACGAAGAAGGTAAAGCGTCGGCGCAAATGTTTATTTTGGTCAGTGGAAGTCTTCTTTTACTTTCAAAAAGCGGAGTTCGAAAGATTTTAAAACCAGGAGATTTTGTTGGAGATGTCAGTTGTCTTGCGGGAGTTCAAAGAGGTTCGACCGTTCGAGCACAAGAAGAAACAGAACTTTTAGAATTTTCTGGAAAAAATATTAGCGAAAGTTTCAAAAAATTCAAAAATCTCCAAGAGAAGATATGGAAGTTTTTTGAAAAGCGCCTTTTTTTAAATATCGCTCTTCGATCCGAACTCTTTAAGAATTTGACGTCGGAGGAGCTCGTCGTTTGTTTTGATCATAGTTTGTCGGTGAGTCCTCCTCCCACACGTGTTTTGATGCATGAGGCTCGGCCAGTCGATCGCCTGTCGTTTATTGTTCAAGGCGAGTGCGAACGAACGGATCGATTTGGGAAATCGATGACACTTGGGGTGGGTCGATTTTTTGGGGAAATCGACTTTTTAAAAAACCAGACATCGTCTTTTAAAGTGACTGCTAAAAACGAAGTTTACGTTCTCGAATGGCACCGTGAAACCTTCGATAAGCTTTGTTTTCTTTTTCCGCGCCTCAATGAAAACATAGAACTTCTTTCGTTAAAGCCCGGAAATTATCCCATCGTTGAAACTACTGTCATCGATTGACAGATTATTTTCGATCAGCGAATTACAAGTGATGAATTTAAACGGAAAAAAGGCCCTGATTATGGGTCTCGCAAATGAACGCAGTATCGCTTACGGAATTGCCAAAGCTCTGAAGGGAGCTGGAGCAGAGCTTGGATTTACCTATATCGATGTGGTTGAAAAACGAATGCGCCCGCTCGCAGAGGAGATGGACGCGAGTCTTATCGCCAAATGTGACGTCGCTTCTGATCAAGATATTGCGGCGTTAGCCGAGACGGTGGAGCACAAGTGGAATAATCAAGTGGATATTCTTATTCACTCTCTCGCTTATGCCGACCGAGAGGATCTTGAGAAGGAATTTGTATTCACTTCTAGAAAAGGATTTCAAACGGCACTCGATATTTCTGCGTACTCTCTCGTTGCTGTCACGAAGGCTCTTCTTCCCGCGCTTGAAGCCACGAAGGGCTCCGTTCTTGCAATGAGTTACTACGGGGCAGAGCGAGTGGTGCCCAATTATAATGTGATGGGCGTTGCCAAGGCAGCGCTTGAATCTTGTGTTCGATACTTAGCTGCGGACGGGGGAGCTCGCGGAATTCGTGTGAATGCTATTTCTGCCGGTCCGATCCGAACCTTGGCCGCAAGCGGTGTGAAAGATTTTCGGTCGATCCTCACAAAAATAGAAGAAAAATCTCCTCTTCGAAGAAATATTACGACCGATGAAGTCGGCTCAACTGCGCTTTTTTTATCGTCAGAAGCTGCTCGAGGAATTACCGGTCAAATTCTGTACGTCGATAGCGGCTACAGTATCATGGGACTTTAATCGTATGCCGGTGACTATCCGCGAAGCAAAGCTCACTGATTTGGAAACGATCGCAAGCTTTCAGATGGCAATGGCCAAAGAGACAGAAGGCATTGAGCTTGAAAAGCAGAAATGTTTGAAGGGCGTTGGCGGGGTTTTTGAAGATCCGAATCGCGGAAATTATTTTATTGCGGAGCTGGATGGCAAGATTGTTGGAAGTACTTTGATTACCCACGAATGGAGCGACTGGAGAAACGGAATCGTTTGGTGGATTCAGTCGGTTTATGTGCGCCCCGAGGCACGAGGCCAAAAAGTTTTTAAATCAATTTATGAAAAAATAAAAAATCTTGGACTCGAAAACTCTCAATTTCGAGGTCTGAGGCTTTACGTTGAGAAACATAATGTAAAAGCAAAAGCTGTCTATCAAGCGCTCGGAATGACTAGTGAACGTTATGACCTTTTTGAATGGATGACGGACTACTAATTCAATTCCGTACTTTAATTATTTATTATCAAAAAGTGTATTAGCCGTAAGTGCTGCATAAGTTGCGATGGTTTTTGGATCGTAGGCAAGCCCGTATCGATTACTTGAATAGGTATATTGAAAGTTATCGACGAGAGCATTGGAGTCGAAGCTTGCGACATTGGAAGAATCTGCTGATTGTAAATTTTGAACGAGGGATTTGAGTTGCGATTGGTCATTTGAAGAAAGACCGAGATCGACGGCATTATTATAGAAATCATTTAACGTTTGGGTGACGTCGGTTTGCTGACTGAGGGAACTTTTGAGATCCGAAACAAGAGCTGCGCCGTTCATTCCAAGAAGTGAGCTAATATTATTTAAGGTGTCTGTGACGTCACTGCCGGAGAGAGCATGATTGCTACTCACTGTTCCGTAGAATTGATTAACGCTTGCGACCGCCGTGTCAAAAGTCTGTTTGTCGGCGGATCCGAGCCGATCGTATTCCACTTGATTGATAGAGAAAGTTGTTTGCCCGGCACCCTGATCGTGAACATTGACTCCAAAAAGAGCGGCGGTTCCCGACCCTAAATGGCTGTCAATTTCGGTTTGAAGATCGGCCTGTGAAACGTTTTGATTAGTAAGCGTAAAATTTTTAGCAATATCAAAAATGGCACCACGAAGATTGAGAGCTTGGTTTTCCGGTTGTGAGGTGACATCGGTAATCAGATTTAATTCAAGTTGATCGTTTGTAGAAAATGGAAAAGTTTTTGGATTGTCGATTGGCTTCGTATTGGTGATGCCCCAATTTCTATCGCCAAACCCTAAAGTCTGCGTCGCTCTTAACGTAGTATTTGAGTCCAGTAAGGGATTTAAACTCGGATCGAGCGGCAAATTCATCGGAGAGAGAAAACTTCCACGAAAATTTGATCCACCCAAAACATTATCCTGAAGGGGACCTCCATTGAGTGTAAGGGCCGAAGAGAGCACGTTTGAAAGCCCACTTCCTCGAGACCGATTGAGCATCGAATGCTTCCCTGAAATGACTTGCTCAGGGTTTGACGGCAGTATGGATTCAGAAGGCGCAACGTCAGACTGAAGTGAACGTTTCGCATTCGCAACGACCGATTGACCCCGGAGATACCAATAATTTCCAACTGAAATGCTCATAATTCCTTCAGGGTATTCAATCGGCAAAACTCTAAATTTATAGTGATCTTTTTTAAAATGAGCTGAGTTCTTGAACAATTTGAGGCTCTTAAGACGTTGACGCATCGCCCCATTTTTTTTCTCGGGATTTTTATTTTTTTGAGGCCTTTTGACGAAGTCTTTCGATCAATGATTGTACTTCCTGTGGGTCCGGAATTTCTTTCTGATATTTCTCAAGAAATGGAATGGCATCTAAATCACCAGTTGAAAGAATCCGATATTCAAATTGTGCAAAATCCGAAGTTGGATGATTGGCCAAATACTCGGCCATCGCTGTCCCGCTTCCAGGCACCCTCTCATGAATAAGATAGTAAATACTGATTACTGAATTTTCTTCTAAACCGCTTTGCGCCTTGTCGTCATCGGTGAAGTTTTCTTGTCGAGATGGATTTCGGATCGCTTCTAAAAGTCGGGACTTTGTTTGGGAACTCCATTTTTCAAGCGCAAGAAGCAGAGTGCGAGGGTAAAACAAATCGCCTTTTTTGTTTATAAGCCGATCTACGAGAGTATTTTCATCCTGTTTGAGAATGGGTTGTGCTTTTTCTGGATCGATTGCGGTGAGCAAACTGAGTATTTCGTCCCTTGCATGGCCGGTTGAACTTTGAATTTTATCGTAGAGGATGGATGACAAACCATTCATACGTTTATTGAAAACTTGCGCGATACGTTCTAATTTCTCTCCTGAGGCATCAGGGGACCGAATAAATTCGAGAATTTTTTCTTCACCTAAGGTCGTCAGTTTTCGTTCATAAAGAACCTCAAAAACATTTTCTACCAAATCTACAGAATTAGATTTTATGAGCAAATCGACGATCTCTTCCTCAGAATAGATGGACCTTATAAAGATCTTTTGAAAAGAATCACATTGATTCCAGGTGAGACTAATCTGCTCGCCATCTTTTGTGAGCTGAGTATTTGTTGTCGGTGCATTCCGAAATTCTTTTAATATTTTTTCAAATTCTTTTGGATCCAAATAGGGGTTTGAATCTAAAAGCACGTCCGAAACAAAACGAATGGGTACAGAAAAATCCTTGGCATCCATCCATTCACTTTCATCTATAAAAATATCTGCGAGAAGTGATGAAGGTAAATACGCGAGCGGTTCACGTTCTGGAGGGAATGAATAGTCTTCAAGCGAAACCCATCCTTCTTCCATATTAAGAGGCGAATGAAGAACTTTGTTTAGCCAATTTTTGACGCGGGACGGATTTTTAATAAACTGTTCATAGCTTTGGTCTCGTTCGATAAATCGATTGAGCTCGTCTCGGCCACCGACTTTATACATTTCATATCCCAAATATTGAAAAGATATGCCGCCCTTCAACGCTGGCTGAAGGTGTTTTTGATCGATAAAATGGAACCAGGCGTTCACTTTCCAATGCTGATCCACAACACTGTACTTCTTACGAATTATTTTTTCGTATTTCCTCGAAAAAAAAGTGAGAGGACTATTTTGAGTGTATTTATTCGTCGACACCCCATCCATCCAAATACTCAGATGATCGCGAGCAGGCGCATTATTCACTTGGCCAATTAGAACTTGGCCCATCAAAATGGTAGAACTTAACCAGCCCATATAACCCCAGGGCCAAGCTACACCGTATCGGAATTTTTTGACTAGGAACTAATTCGGGTGCGCTGAATTACGGCCACAAACGTGCCGGGTGTTCCGTGCACATCGGGCGTGAGCGTAAAATACGGTTCAAATTCGTTAAAACTTGAAAGCGTTTTTTCATCCCATGTAAACCCAAAGAAGTTTCCAGCATAGGGGAGAACAAATTCCTTAATATAAGGAATGACCGGTACTGGTCTAAAAGAGTTGTGCGAAGATCTTAAAAAATGGTCGACCTGTTCATCGTTCTCAGACTTCGTCAGCGTATAAGTGGAATAAATCATATAGCCGCCGAGCTTTAATTTTCGGCCACCTTCGCGAAGAAGCGCTGCTTGAAGTTTATGAATTCTAGGAAGTTCTTCTTTAAAAAATCTAAGCCTTAAATCAGGGTTATGGGCGAGAAGACCGAGTGCGCTACTCGGAGCCTCAATCAGAACAGCATCAAGACCTTTCACTTCGGCAATTTGGCTGTCCGTTAAAATTCGAAAGTTATCGATTCCAGCGCGTTCGGCTCTTTCTTTGAAGAGTTTTAATTTCTTAGGGTCCGTATCGTAAACGAAAACCGAGCCCTTATTTTTCATCATCGCTGAAATAGCCAGTGCAGAGTCACCCGTTCCGCCATTTAAAATGAGAATTCTTTGTCCTGCACGAGCATTCACTAAAAGGGAAATGATTTGAGAGGCTTCCTCTTGAAGTTCAAAAAGCCCTCGTTGATACGCAGGATGCTGTTCGATTCCTTCAGGCTTTCCAATCTCAAATGCCCAAGGGCTCAGTTTACTTCGCTTGATTTTGAGTTCTTCAGCAATGCCTGAGTTTTCAAATCCAAGCAAATCGCCCTTTAAAATATTCAATCTCAAAAGAGATTTGGGCTTCATCGAGAGAATGGAGCCGATTTTATGAATTCGATCTCTCGAAAATCTTTCAGATAACTGCTGTTCCACTTCTTGCGAAAGGGGTTGTTTTCTAATTTGAGCGAGAATTTTTTCTACAATTGCCTTTTTAGCTTCTTCGGCATCTTTTTCTTGCGGAGGGAATTCTTCAAAGAATTTTTCGAGCCCCGTTTCAAAGGATTCTGCTTTGGGCTTCCAAAGCGTCATCAAGGTCTCTAGCGGACTCGCGTAGGCCTTTTTTCGAGATTCTTCGAGTTTTAGAAGCTTTGCTTTGTCTTTGGAAGAGACAGCTTTAATTTTGGGTTCCGCTTTTGCGGCCTTGGTAGGTTTTAATAAAGTTTTAATTTTATCTGCTGCTTTCTTTGTGAAAGAAACAGGGGCCTTCTTTCCGGATGGTGCCTTTTTAGGCTTAATTGACGCTTTTTTGGAACTTCCAGATTTCGCTTTTAAAGCTCGAGCACTTTTCATTGAATCCCTCTTTATTATCTTAGAAACGAATATTTTCTTAACGAATCGTCTTTCTTGAGCATTCGAAGCTCATTAAGCAGCCCAATTTGTTACCCTTTTATCAATTGAGAACTAAAACAACGTTAGGAAGAGAAACAGAAAGGATCAAGAGGAGAAACTGGGAATTTGTCCATTCGGTACTGGTCATGAAGTCTGAAATTGGTAATTTTGGCCAAATGCCCAACCGACTTTCAGCTTCTTTGTCTCCTTATTTGCAGCAGCACAAAGACAATCCCGTTGATTGGTATCCGTGGAGTGGAGAGGCGCTCCTCCGGGCACGAAATGAAAAGCGACCTATTTTTTTAAGTATTGGCTACTCGTCTTGTCACTGGTGTCACGTTATGGAGCGCGAGAGTTTTTCGGATCCGCGAATCGCAGACATTTTGAATCGCCATTTTGTCTGCATCAAAGTGGATCGAGAAGAACGCCCCGATCTCGATCATGTCTATATGACGGCGCTTCAAATGATGACGGGGCAGGGTGGATGGCCACTGAACGTCTTTTTAACGCCCGATTTAAAGCCCTTCTTTTGCGGGACCTATTTTGCTCCCGATTCTCGCTACGGCAGACCTCCCTTTGGGGATTTACTTTTAAGAGTCGTGGATATTTTTAATAACCAGGCTGATTTGGTGAAAAAAAACACCGATCAACTCGTTGGAATGCTTGCACAACAAGGCCAATTTTTTGATGCTCGTGAACAGATCGACGATAAACTTCGCGAAGCGACTCTTTTAAATTTAAAGAAAGCTTATGATCCTGAAGGTGGCGGACTTGGTGGCGCTCCCAAATTTTTTCATGTCGATGGTCTTCGATTCCTTTTGAAAGAAGCAGTTGAAAAAAATGATTCCGAGCTGCTCGGTATGGTTACTCATTCCTTAAATCAGATGGCTTCGGGCGGCGTTTACGATCATGTCGGCGGAGGCTTTCATCGGTATTCAACAGATGCGGCATGGCAGGTTCCTCACTTTGAAAAAATGCTCTACGACAACGCGCTTCTCTCTTCGCTTTATCTCGAAACTTATCAGGTGACTGAAAATACGGCTTATCGATCGGTGATCACGGGCACGCTTGATTGGGTTCTTAGGGAGATGACTTCCAAAGACGGAGGATTTTATTCAGCCATAGATGCAGACAGCGAACATCACGAAGGTAAGTTTTATGTTTGGAGTGAAGCGGAGATCGACAAACTAGTTCCTCAAGAACTCGGAATAAAATTTAAAACACTTTATAATATAACTCGAGCGGGGAATTTTGAGGGTCAAAATATTCCCCATCTCTCGAGTCTTCTTTCTGACGAAGATCGAGCCGAAATGAAGCCAGCACTAGATATTTTGTTGGCAGAACGAAAGCAAAGAATTTGGCCATTGATCGATCGAAAAGTTCTCACGAGTTGGAATGGACTTATGATCACTGCTTTTGCGAAAGCCTCGCGAGTTCTTGGCGAGCCAAACTATTTAACTGCAGCCGAAAGATCAGCAGATTTTATCTGGAGAACGGCGTTTAAAGACTCGCATCTGAGCCATGTGAGTTTTGAGAGTACGGTAGGAATAGAGAGCTTTTTAGAGGATTATGCTTATTTTGCCGAGTCGCTGCTGGATCTCTTTGAAGTGACTCTCAATCGAAAATATTTTGATCAAGCCACAAAGCTCGCAGAAATTTTATTGGCTAATTTTTACGACCCAGAATTTGGTGGGTTTTGGACGACGCAAAAAAATCAGGCCGATCTTTTAATCCGTAGTAAAGAAATCTTTGACGGTGCAGTGCCGGCACCTTTTCATTTGGCACTTTCTGTTCTCAATCGACTTTTTGAGCTGACGGGAGATTCAAAATGGCGAGAGCCGCTCAAAAAATCTATTCAGAGTATTCTTGGCTCTGCTCTCGAATCTCCGGGAGGTTTTCATCGATTGGCTTTGGTGGTTGATGAGTTTGTTCGGGGCTCTCGAATGATCGTGGCGACTTCTCCAGAGTCCGAGCGTGAGTTGGCGATAAGCAAGAAATACGTTCCGCGAGGGCATATATTTATTTGGAAAGAAAAAGTGAATCTCGAAAATATTTCTTTATTTCAGGCCAAATGGAGCAGTGCCCCAAAGCTCTATCTTTGTGAATCTGGTGCTTGTCAGGAAGTGGCTGAATTCAGTTTGCTTTAAATGAGTACTGCCATTTACTCTTAATGAGGCATGCCTCTCAAATCGATTCACAAAATTGTAAAACTTTTCAACTCTGAGGTAAAGCCGAACCAGCTTGCATGGGGGATTAGCTTTGGAATGATGGTGGGTCTAACGCCGCTATTGAGTTTGCATAATCTCATCAGCCTTTTAGTGGTTTGTTTGTTTCGTATAAATTTTTTGATGTTTTTTTTAAGCCTTGGTCTTTTTTCAGTTTTAAGTTTTCTTTTGCGGCCTTTTTTCGATTGGTTTGGCTACCTCCTTTTAGTTGATATGACAGCACTTCGCTCGTTTTGGATTTTTATGACCACGGGCCCTGTCGTTCCCTTTTTCAGATTTAATAATACCGTGATGACGGGGTCTTTCTTTTTAAGCCTCGCTTTGTTTTTTCCCCTATTCATTTTGATTGTAAAATTTCGGCAGTCGAAGCCGCTGGCGCCTCAACAATTTCCTGAGGGGAACGCATAAGGATGCGGATTAAATTCTTTATTGCTGGGCTTTTATTCCTGACAATCGTGGGGGGCGTAGCTTTTTTTAAAATCGACACGTTACTCACGACCGCGCTCGAAGAAAAAATTTCACAAATCACACTTACAAAAACGGACATCTCTAATTTAAAAGTTTCGTTTAAGAATTGGAGTCTCGAGATCAAAAAACTCGAAGTTGCTTCTCGTGACGACGAGTTTAAGAATATCGTCGAGTTGGAAGGCGTCTTCATTGGTTTCAAAGCGCTTCCTCTGCTCAAAAAAACGCTTTTTGTGGATGAGTTTTCAATCAAAGGTATTTCGTTTGGAACGCCACGTGGAAAGTCTGGCAAACTTTCTTTGCCCAAAAAATCTTCATCTTGGGTTTCCGAAAAAATGGGGAATGCGATCGACAAAATTAAAGCAGAATTTGTTAATCTTCCGTTTAACAAATTTTTAGATTTTGAAATTCCATCCGATCCGATTGAAATGGTTAACGCTCTGAATTTAAAATCTATCGATGTCTTCAAAACATCCATTTCAAATATGGAACAGTACCGCGGCGATTTATCGAGAAGAATGAGCGAGCTTCGAGGCGTCAGTGATTACGACGAACGAATAAACGAAGCGAGAAATCTTGCAAAAAACACCGTCAATGATCCCAAAGTTGTTTCAGAGGCGGTGGAGACGATCAAAAAAACTTACGAATTTTTTCAAGCTGAACAAAGAAAAGCCGAAAGTCTTTTCGGCGATGCGTCGTCCGATATTCGAAAAGCGGAAGGCGATCTTTCTGTGGCTACCAATGCTCTTGAACTCGATTTTGCCGCCGCCAAAAGTAGGGTTAGCCTCGATGAATTTGATATCGGTAATCTTTCGAAAATTGTTTTCGGCTCTCCTGGGATCGATCTAGCTGAGAAGGTTATACAATATCATTCACTCCTTCAGAAATCTTTAGTTTTAAATACGGAGGACGGTGAATTTGTAGAAGTTAAAAAAAGACAAATCGGTCGTGATATTATTTTTATTGATGAGAAAGCGCAGCCCCGTTTTGTTTTAGAAAATTCAGAATTTAATGTGAAGTCGAGCCAAGCGGCTTACACGATTAAAATGAAAGATATAAATTCGGCGCCGTTTCTTTATGGCAAGCCTTCAAGCCTTGAACTTAAGGGAAGTTTTGAGAATGCCCCACTTGGCTCGGCGAGTTTTGCGTCATTTTGGGATTATACAAAAAAGATTCCTAAGGATGATCTTCATATGGAAGTCGATCAGTTAAAAGCCGAGGCTTGGCCGTTAGGAATTCCAAAGATTTTTCCGATTAAGTTTTCGCAGGGGTCGATAAATGCAGAAAGCAAACTTCACTTTGATGGAGAAGCCATGAAGTGGGTGAGTGAGATCTTTTTTAAAAATATTTCATGGGATTTTTCAGAACTTCCACAAGCAGGGCTGCTCGTTTCTGCAATGAAAGACGTTCTTTCGAGTACGAAATATTTTCACGTCGATATAGAAATGATTTCAGATGAGAAGGGTCTTCAGTATCATGTGAAAAGTGATTTGGATGAACTTCTTCATGCGGCCATTCAATCCGCTTTGCAAAAAAAAATAGAAAGTTTTCAAGAGAAACTTCATCTCGAACTTGAAAAAAGAGTTTCGGTTTATAAGGATCAGGCGAACAAAAATCTGAGTGACCTTCGGTTGGGCACCAAAAGAAATGTCGAACAGGCGATGGATAAAGCTAATCAGTATCGGGAAGAGGCGGGAAAGCTAGAGCAGACTTTAACCAAAAGAGCTCAAAGTGGAGTGGCTAGTATCCCTGCACTTAAAAACCCATCGAATGGAATTAAAAATCCGTTTTGATTTAGATTTTGTTTTATTGCCTAAGTTACGGACTGTAAGTTAAATTTGAAAACTTGGGGGGAGTAAATTGAAGTACTTCATATTTTCGATTTTGTTTTTGAATTCTGCGTGGGTATTTGCAGAAGAATTATCTATTGATCTTGAATCGATAGAATCTGTTGAAACCCCTTCGGATCCCAATCTTCTTGCTCCAGCAGATAAAGAATTTTTAAAAGCCGTTCGCTATATTTCTCGTGACACTCGTTCGATAAGCACGAATCTTCCGTACACTCCTTATCGCGCGATGCCCGCTTATATTACGGCTAAAAATGGAGATCGGATTATTCCCATTGGACTCAGGCCCAAACACGAAGGTTTTGTTCACGAGATCGTGGGCGTGAATATGCGTGATAAATCCGTCATCCATTTTGCGAAGGGCGCACCTCCCACATCGATCGCGACGAGTACCTTTTGCGGATATAAAGATGCCGGCCAGGACACATCTGAAAAAGGAATTGCCGGTGAAGCGCAAGTGACGATTAAAGATGCACACCAACAAGTGGTCTGGAATTTTTTGGTCAAACGCCCTTCGGCTTCAGCGGGGCCCAACGGATCGGGAATCGATATTCAAAATATTTTTTATCGTGGAAAACTCGTTGCTGCTGAAATGCATGTTCCCATTTTGAATGTAAAATATGATGGAGATGCCTGTGGACCGTACCGAGATTGGCAATATCAAGAGGGGATGTTTAAGGCTGACGGTGATGACGCCGCTCCTGGCATTCGATTTACGAAGACTCGTCCGCAGACCATTATGGAATCCGGATCGGACGAAGGAAATTTTAGAGGTGTTGCGATTTATACGGAAGGAAGTGAAACGACAGTCGTGAGTCAAATGCAGGCTGGTTGGTATCGATACGCGAGTCGATTTAGATTTTATACAGACGGAACAATTATTCCTGATTTTGGATTCTCGTCTGTTGAAAACTCATGCGTCTGTAAAGTGCATCATCACCATGCCTATTGGCGGCTAGATATGGGAATCGACGAAGCGAATAATAATTCTGTCGAAGTTTTTGATGGGCAGAATTGGAATCCGATTACAAAAGAAGTCAAACAATTTAGAAATAAAGATCACAGACTCTGGAAAATTTTTAATCCGACAACAAAACGTGCTTATATTCTTGAGCCGGGAAAAATGGATGAACCCGCTCTCGACGATCCTTATGCAAAAGGAGACGTTTGGGTTCTTCATCATTCTTCCGGAGAAATCGATGACGGTATGAGCAATGGTTCTACGGAAGCTGGCCTCGATAATTATGTGAACGATGAATCGGTTTCAGCAACGCATGTGGTTCTTTGGTATGGAGCTCATTTCACGCATGACTCAGGTCACGAAGGTGAAATCCATTCGCATTATATCGGCCCCACCCTACGACCAGCCCAGTGAGGGGCTTGCAACCAACTAAAATTGAATTTTTAGAACGGGTTGACTCGACAAAAGCTTTGGAGGATACCCTAATAAGGAGTGACCACTTATGGGTTTTCTAAAGCATCCACTCTATTGGTTTCTTGGAGCCATCGGAATTCTTATTGCCAGTGATATCATTGATGTTGTCTCCACCTTTCGCGCTAATAACGTCGTTCAAGAACGAAGGTTAATTCGTGAGGGCACAATAGTTCTTAAGCGTTTCTCACTAGATATTCGAAATGCCGAATATTCCGCTAAAAATTATTTGATCACAGGCAAAGTAGAAGATCTCCAGCCGTTTTTAGATTCAGAAAAAAAAGCGGAGCTTAAGTTATCGAAAATTAGAAATGATTTACCTATCTTTGCAGCCGACTCAGAAACTCTCAACTCGATTGAGAGTTTGTTAGAAAGAAATATGCGCCTTTTACATGGTCAAGTCGAGGCGAGACAGTATCGGGGGCTTTTGCCTGCGCTTGCACTAGCCTCGGAAAATACGCAGACATTAATTTCGAAAGAGATAGAAAATAAAATTCGACAACTTGAAACTCGTCTCGAAGGTTTGCTTGTGGGCCGTCGGCACGAAAATGAACAGATCACTTTATTTAGCGAAAGAGCAATTGTTGGAGGAACTTTCTTAGATATTTTTATTTTCTCCTGGATCTTTTTTACGCTTCGAAGGGAAATTCAGCGCAGACGAAAAGTCGAAAATCAATTATCTGTTTCGCTTCACGAACTCGGGGCGTCCAATCGATCGTTAAAAGAATCCAGTCGAGTTCGAGATCAATTTCTGACCATTGCAGCCCATGATCTTCGCAGTCCACTCCGGCAAATTGGAATGTTTTCAGAGCTTCTTTCACAGGAACAAAATCTCTCGCCAGAAAATAAAGAAACGATCGACTTGATAAAAAGTGGAGCTGATCGAATGAGTGCTCTCGTCGAAGATCTTCTTCAAGAAGCCTCACTTCGAGACGGGAGCTTCAAACTCAATAAAGAAAAACTATTTCTTAAGAAATGTATTCCTGGGGTGGTGGTGCACTATGAAGCCAAACTTAAGCAAAAGAAACAGACTTTAAAAATTTCACCCGTACTTTCGTATTTGCTGGTAGAGGTCGATGAGATAAAATTTTGCCAAATTTTAGATAATCTCATTACCAACGCGATCAAATATTCTCCCATTGGGGGCCATATATGGATCAGCGCCGAAGCTGATCAAAGCTGGGTAAGAATTAAAGTGAAAGATGACGGACTCGGACTTGAGCCACTCGAGATGGAAAAAATTTTCGTGCCGTTTTTTAGAGCGAAAGCGCCCACCGACGGGGAGCCCTCGACGGGGCTAGGTCTTTCGATCGCAAGGTCTTTGACTGAGCTACATGAAGGTCGGCTCTTTGCTGAAAGCGATGGACTTGGATGTGGAAGTACTTTCACGATTGAACTTCCGCGAGTGCATGAAAATGTGGTGAGACTCGTTGGCTGATGATGAGCCAGAAATTGGGACATTCCGATTCCTGATTCCGCGATTGTCTCAGTTTAGCCAAGTCATTATTCAAGAATAATCAATGTTTCCAGTAGCTTAGTATAGTTACCCCTGGCACGGAACTTGCTCTCTATATGTATTGGGATGTTAGAGAGTTTAAAATTGTTTTTTCTTGGGATTCTTTTCGCTTTTTTGATGGGAACAAATTTTCTCTATTCGCAAGAAAATCCGCAGACTTTAAGTGCGCCGACCCTCGATCTTAGCCAATCGGTTATTCTCACAGCTCCACCCCTCGCGACCAAAAATAAACTCACGCCGATTATTTTAGGCAAAGAGAGGCCGGAACTTACAAAGCCGTTTGAAGAACAACTTCGCGCGATGAATGATCCGAGTCATCCGATCGTGACAGATTTTTCTATTTCAAAGCCTGTCCTTCAAATGGTTTGCGAAAAGAACCGCGAGCCATTGATGGCTTGGCTCATTTCCATTTTGGGGGATGAGGAAGAAGCAAACGCGTTCTTTGATAAATATTGTTCGCAGTTATTAAAGAATTTTGAGCTTGGAGTGGATGGTAAACTTACGATTTACCCGAATTTTTTATCGGCCAAATTAGATATTAATAATCCTGAAAATGAGAAGACACATCCTTTGGATCCTAAGTTAATCAAGAATGATCCGACGGTGCATCAAGTTCAGCTTGCTCGAGCGGATGTAGAAATCGATGCCAATCCCAAATTGCAATTTAGCGGCCTCCATTTTTATACGAAGGAGCTTCCGTCGAACAAAAAAAATGAAGTGAATTCTCTTCACCTCGATTTGAGCGATGTCCGCTTGGGGCAGCCGCCTTGGTTTTATGTGATTTCGCAATTGAATCAAGTTTTTCAGCGAACTGAAGATCAGGTGGTCATGGATTCCAAGGTATTAAAATTTTCTAACGGGGCAGACCAAGATCAAATGGGTAAAAACGGAGAGAATTTTAAACCTAAAGAACTTCCGGCTGAAGCCGCTCGAAGTCTCTCAAAAGATCGAACCCCTGAAAAGATGGCGGAACTTTTAAAAGGGAAGACGCCCGTTTATATTTTTAATTACCGAAACCTTTCGGGAGATTGGCAAGAGGACTGGGCATTTAAGGATAGTGAGACAGAAAAGCAAGTTTCGGCGCTGAAAGCCGCGGGTAAACTCAAATATATCGTTGAATCTCAAATTCATTTTGAAAAACGCCCGGCACCTTTTCATTTTGAAGAGAGTTGGTTCGGATCGGGACTTCCCCAAAACTATTTGGCAATCAATACGGTCGAAGATGTCACTCGGCAAGTTTTTACGCCGGAGATGTGGAATACCGTCACCGATATTTTTCGAAATTCGCCAAGTCTGCAAAAGATTGTGCATGAAGCAGAAAGCGATTTCAACTCGACGATTATTCCCCATTTGCGCGAAAAAAAGATTACCGTTTCGGTTCTTGGAGAACAGACTGCAGACGGAAAAGTAGTCACTCATTATGAGCTCGATCATGCAGCTTTCGAAACCAACGCCATTGCCTTTAAAACAAAAGGCAAGCTTGTGTACGCGGCCGAGCTGTCGCTTCCACTTGCCATCAAAAGTGCCGAGATTGCTTTTGAAAAACCTTTTATCATTTCGGCATCGATGAAGCTCGATCAAATGATTCCTGTGGAAGGGAAAGTTTTTTTTGTTGACCCGCAGAAGTTCAATCGCGTTTCTCTCGGCGTCAGCGGCACTCTTTACGATCAGCTATTTGAAAAAGTGACGTCGGTGGATTTTGGTCAAGCACCTTTAAAAATTTCTGGAAATATTGAGCTTCCAGATAAAGCCTTCCACGCTGCTATTCCGATCACATGGCATAAGTATGGAGCCGATATCGATGAGAACAATTTAAGTATTTCATTAGACCCTCTGAAAGATGCACAAATTCAAAACGTCAAAATAGTTTGGCCAGGTTTAGAATCGACACCTCTTCGTGAAAATCAATTCGTTGAGGATTTGCCGAACTTCCTTTCAGCGGCTGTAAAAAATAGTGCGGCCAAGAAAACTCTCAATGATTTAACTAAAGCGGCGAGTGCTATGATCTATCAAACACTCGTCTCCGAGACAAAGACGCTCACCGATCCAAAGAACAAGAACCACATTCTTAATATTGATACGCTTAAAACTTCTAAAAATGGTATTGCGGCCTCGCTCATTATCCATTCTGTTTCGTTGTCGCCAGAGGGCCTTCAATGTGAGGTCGTCGATAAACTTGCCGAGAGTGAAAAAACGCTTATGGATCCTAAAGCATTGATGCGTCTCTCTTCAGATCGTGCCGCCCTTGCGAAAGCACCTGCGATTCAAAGTTGGGCATGTACTCTACGTCTTCCCAAATCGATCTCTTTCGAATTTAAAGATTTAAAAACAAATGCAGGTTCGATTAGTCACGCGCGTGGAAACTTTAGAACGATCAAATCTGATCCCATCAAAGTTCGAATTAAGCTTGTAAAAAATCCGGTCACCGGCACCCTTTGGCTCGTTCCAGAGCAAATGGATATTGAAAATATTCTTCGTAACTACGACCTTGTTGTCCAGCCAACTCCCGACGCCAAGATTACTGGAGGTTTTTTAGCATCAGTAGCGGGAGCAGCGCAGGCCATCACCACACGCACTTATAGCGATGCTTTGCAAAGCGAAAAAATTGACGGTGCTGCAAGCGCCCTCATTAAAGGTTGGAAAGATAATATTCCAGATATCGGTGATCTGATTACAAACGAATTATTTTTTGAAATCCCCAAGGACATCGTTCAGGATCATTACCAAATTCTTTCTTCGAGCTCACCCATTGTGCCCGACCCACAAACTTCAAAAGATTTGAGTGGCTCTGCCCTTCAGCTGCCCGTTATTCAAAAACAAGCGAGAGATAAAATTGTAAAATTTGTTCATGAATTTCTTCATGGCCCAGAACCTGTCAAAAAAAATACAGAGCCGTCTGTGGACGACACCGAGAACACAACCAATCCTTCTTTTATCTCCGCGGAAACCTGGAAAAGTATTTTGAGAGATCGGCTCTATCGTTTATCCAACGACTCGGCAGTTGTCGTGAATCCTCTGTTGTTTGATCTCGTGCAAGATCAGTTCGACAGACTCACAGACGAACTGAATGAAATGTTTCGAAGCACGCTCGCACCCAAAATTCGACCGGTGACTTCTTCCGTTGATCTCAAGGATACCACTCTCATTCTTCCGACCACCAAAAGCGTTTGTCTGATTGAAGGACCTCGAAAAAATAACTCCGGGCTAGAAGATGCTTATCGAATTCTTTTGAGCGATCAGGAAAATTTGGCGCCTGTCATCAAAATACCAGCGAATAAGCTGCCAAAAGATTCGACAGCACCTGGTTCGAAGAGCCTTATTTCTTTGGCATTGGGTTACGGATATATTATGAACGGTCTGCAAGAAAATCAGGAAAAAATACGTGCTATCGTTGAGGGCACATTAAAATACGAAGAAGATCCGACAACGCATATTCAAAAAAGACGAAGTTTAATTAACGAAAAATTTAAAGTTGAATATGCGCGCTCTCATTTTGAAGTGCAAAAGGGGGAACCCGTCCTTGTGATTGATACTCGAATGTCGGAACCCTTTATTTTCTTTAGAAGGGTTTTGCCTATCATAGGAAATGCGATGGATTGGATGCTGAGTCCGTTACTCAAGGTGGATACAAAAAATGTTCAAATCAGCATTTCGCCTACGCATGAATACATAACGTTTACGGAGGGTAAGCCCGCAAAAGGAGTGCTGCCGTTGGTTGAAGGGTCAATGATCGTAAAAAGTGACAATGTCCATTTAAGTCGAAGATTTGAGATTCAAAAGGGAACTTTTTCTAAGCCCGTCTTTAAAACCTTAGCGACTCATTTTGTTTTGAAGGGTGCGGCCAAGGCACTTTCTGAAAATCCCCTCAATATTTCGATGAATACAAGTTTTGAGAGCGACTCGGTACAGTATCAGGGAGTATCGATTCGATTTGATAAGAACTGGGTCGTCCTTGATATCGATCCCAAACTCGATCCAGAATTGTTGAAGCCGTTTTCGGTCGCTTTTAAATTTGATAATTCTGGCACTTTGAACGAAAGCAAAGAAGTTGATCCGAAGAAGCTTGCAAGTTCAGGATCAAAGATTCCGGCCAATGAAGAGCCGCGCTGAGTCATGGCTAAGATGAGCTTAGAAACGCCTTTACCCTCACTAATGGTCTGATTATTCTATAAGTCAGTGGAATAGCTAACTTTTTGGCGATTCTCGTTGGAGGCTTATAGTCATGGCAGTCAAAATTGGCGTACTCATTAAAAACGTTCCCGATACGAATACAAAAATTCAACTCAAGGGCGACGCGATCGATGAAGGCGATATTAAATACGTCATTAATCCTTACGATGAGTTTGCAATCGAGGAAGCCGTAAAAACTAAGGAAGCGTGGACGAAAGCCGGGCAGACCGTTGAAGTTGTCGGTGTTTGTCTCGGACCGACGACCGCTTCAAAAAGTTTAAGAGATGCCTTTGCTGTGGGAGTTGATCGGGGTGTTCACATTCTCGATAACGAAAAAAAAGCCATCGATCCAAGAAGTGTCTCTCAAGCTCTGGCTAAAGTTTGCCAGGAAGAGAATTTTAATCTGATTTTTGCGGGAAAGCAGGCCGTGGATACGGATTCTCACTCGGTTGCGACGATGGTCGCCGAGCGACTCAAAATGCCGCATATGGCGGTCATTTCTAAATGTGAATTTTCTGGAACAGAATCCGTGCAAGTCGAGCGTGATATCGAAGGGGGAATCAAAGAAGTTTATAAAATAAAACTTCCAGCACTCCTCACCGCGAATAAAGGCCTCAATAAAATGCGCCTCGCATCTCTGCCTGGCATTCGAGCGGCTAGCAAAAAAGAAATCAAAGAAGTTCCGCTCTCAGATATCAAGGCGGGCTACAAAGTTTCAGGATGGGGTCTTCCGCCGGAGCGAGGAAAAGTAAAAATGATTGAAGGGGAGCCTCCTGCCCAAGCTGCTGAACTCGTCAAACGACTTCATGAAGAAGCGAAGGTGGTATGACCTTGTTGAGAAAAAAACCAGAGGTTAAAGTCTAATGAAAATTTTTATTCTTGCTGAACATAAAAATGGAAATTTAAAAAAAGCGACGCTTGAACTCTTAGGCGCAAGTAAGGGAGCGGATGTTGCGGCCGTCATTTTTGGCGCTGGTGCAAAAGCAGCGGCTGACGAACTTGCGAAGCAAGGAGTTCAGACGGTTCACTGGGTAAAAGATGCAAAATTTAATGAATACCACCCGGAAGCTTATGCGAAGACGGCTGAAGATTTGATCAAAGCACAAAAACCTGCCTTTGTTCTCGGAAGTGCTTCAAGTCTCGGAAAAGATTTAATTCCAAAACTCGCCGCTCGATTTGATGCTCCTGTTGCAACAGATTGCATTGAACTTTCGCTTGAACCTTTGAAAGTTCGAAAACCATTCTTTTCAGGTAAGGCGGCTGCAGCCATTCAATTTGAATCGGCAGAGACTATTTTTATTTCCGTTCGTCCAAATTCTCTTCCGGCGGGCTCAGTGTCTGGAACACCTGGAAAGGTGAATGAGCTTACCCCGAGTTTTGATTTTTCTGGTTCACCGATTCAATTTGTAAGTCGAACACAGGCAAGCTCGGACCGCCCTGATTTAACAGAAGCGTCGATTATTGTAAGTGGGGGTCGATCGCTGAAGACAAAAGAAAATTTCAAAATTCTTTTTGATCTCGCCGATAGTATCGGTGCCGCAGTTGGAGCTTCGCGTGCAGCGGTTGATGAAGGACTCGCTGGCCATGATATGCAAGTGGGGCAAACTGGAAAGACCGTGAACCCCTCGCTTTATGTGGCATTCGGGATCAGCGGTGCTATTCAACATTTGGCTGGAATGCGCACGAGTAAGGTGATTGTTGCCATTAATAAAGATCCGAATGCACCTCTTTTTCAAAAAGCGGATTATGGCATCGTAGGAGATTTATTCGTTCTCGCTCCATTACTTAACCAGGAGTTTAAAAAACTTCTGAATAAAGCTTAAAACTATGGTCGCACTTCAGGTTTCTACCGCTCTCGTTCTGATCGTTTCGATGGCTGTTTTTCTTTCCAATTTTGGAAAGATTTTGCAGATTTTTGCGTTCGGCAAATCCCGAAACCGTTTGACGAATCTCGGAAGTAGAATCTCTATTTTTGTGCGAGAAGTTTTCTTTCATCGAAAACTGATGAGGCAGCCTATTCCGGGAGCGATTCATTTTTTTATTTTCTGGGGATTCGTCACCTTAACACTCGGGACGACAGAATGGATTTATTACGGGCTCACCGGCGGGCACCATTTTGATTTTATTCCTGATCGATTTTACGGGCTCTTTTGTTTAAGTCAGGACGTTTTTAATTTTATCGTTTTCGCGGTGGTTGCCGCTGCTTTTTATCGACGAATTTTTATTAAGCCTGCGCGGATGGCTGACAATTCTAAAAAATCGAAATGGGATGCTTACTTTATTTTGAGTCTGATCTGGGGTCTCAATATCACCAATCTTCTTGCTCATAGCGTACTGATTCATAACGGAGTTGATCCCTTTTCAAAATATCAACCCGTGGCTTCTGCACTCTCAGGCCTTTGGTCTGCTGCCGGAACTCTGAACGAAAATATTTATTTTGTTTTCTGGTGGGCACATTTAGGAATCGTTCTCTTCTTTTTGAATTTTCTTCCGTTCTCGAAACATTTTCATGTGATTCTAGCTGCTCCGAATGTTTTTCTTTCGAAAACAGAGCCGAGAGGACAGCTCTCAAAGCTCAATTTAGAAGATGAATCGGTCACGACTTTTGGCGCGCAGAAGGTGACAGATCTGAGCTGGAAGAATTTGATGGATTCTTATTCTTGTACGGAATGCGGACGTTGCAATGAATTTTGTCCGACTGCTTCTACTGGAAAAGACCTTCGTCCCAAAAGCTTAATGATCAATATGCGCGCTGCCATTACTGAAAAAGGCCCGACGCTGCTTAGCTTACTCGAAAAAAATGGAAGTATTGTAGCGGACGAAAAGGCGCTGGCCGCTCTCACTGAAGATCAGAGAAGAATTTATAATAAAGAGCTAGTGCCCGATATATTTTCGGACCAAACTATTTGGGACTGTACGACGTGCGGTGCCTGTGTCGAAGCTTGTCCTGTCATGATCGATCATGTGGATTCGATTGTGGATATGAGAAGGGCACTTGTTCTCAATAAAGGCTCAAATCCTGACGAAGCGACGAATGCATTTAGAAATTGGGAGACAGCATCGAATCCTTGGGGAATTAATGAATCGTCTCGACAAGAAAATCTGATCGAAAAAGGCGTTCCCCAATATCAAGCCGATGCTGATTTTGAATTTCTTTACTATATCGGCTGTGCGGGAAGTTTTGACGATCGAAATAAAAAAGTGGTTGAAAGCGTTGTGAAAATTCTTCAAACCGCTGGTATCAAATTTGGAATTCTTGGAAAAGAAGAACGATGTAATGGCGAAACAGCAAGACGTCTCGGAAATGAATACCTCGGTCAGCAAATGATTAAAGCGAATAAAGAAATTCTCGAGAAGTATAAAGTTAGAAAAATTTTAACGTCGTGTCCGCATTGTTTCAATACGCTTAAAAACGAATACCCAGAGTTCGGTGGACATTACGAAGTCATTCATCATTCCGAATACATCAGCGAACTCATTGCTGATGGTCGAGTGAAGCCTGAGTCGGAAAAAATGCAGTCGGTTACGTATCATGATTCTTGTTATATCGGACGCTACAATAATATTTACGATGCTCCTCGAGACATCATCAAAGCGGTGACGAAAGAAGCGCCGATTGAAATGGCGCGAAGTAAAGAGCAAGGTTTTTGCTGCGGTGCGGGGGGCGGAAGAATGTGGCTCGAAGAAAAAACGGGAAGTCGCATTAATGTCAATCGCGCGCAAGAAGTGATCGATTCAAAAGCAAAGACGGTTTGTACAGCTTGTCCGTTTTGCATGACGATGCTTACCGACGGAATGAAATCGAAGGAACGCGAAGATATCAAAGTGAAAGATATTGCCGAGATTGTTGCGGAGGCCCTGTGAGATTTGGAAAAACTCTTCCGGAGAGTTTCTATCAGTATTATAAAAGCAATTCTTTATCGACAGCCTATTATTCAAAAGTAAATGGAAAGTGGATTCCTACAAATTTTCAAGAAGCCTTTCAATTTATTTTAAAAACCATTGCTGGCCTTAAAAAAATAAATTTAAAGCGGGGTGAAAGAATTGCCATTCTTGCCGAGAATCGCCTGGAGTGGATTCTGACAGATTACGCGGCCCAGTGGTATGGGGCGGCGGTAGCGGCTATTTATATAACGAGTAGTCCGGACCAAATTAAATATATTTTAGATGAATCTGAATCGACGGTTCTTTTTGTGTCAAATGAAACTGCGCTTCAGCGAGTGTCTGGCATTAAGAATCTTCAGACTTTAAAGACGGTGATCGCCTGGGATGAAATTTCAAATCCGAAAGTTCCCGAGGGTATTCAATTTATTTCTCGAAGTGAATTTTTGAAAAATTCTATTACAGAGGACGAGGCGAAAAATCTTCTCCAGATACTCGATCCGAATGAGATGAGCGTTTTACTCTATACTTCTGGCACAACAGGTGAGCCGAAGGGTGTTATTCTTACGCACCATAATTTTATTTCAAATTTAGAAATGTTTTATAAAGCTATTCCGCTACCGAAAACAGACCTTGTCACCGTTTCATTTCTGCCGTTTTCACATATTTATGAAAGAGTGGTTCATAATTATTTACTTCTTTCTGGTGTCGAAATTTATTTTGCGGAGAGCGTCGATAAACTGATCGAAAATCTTTCTGAAGCAAGACCGCACATCAATACCGCTGTTCCGCGAATTTTTGAAAAGATGTACGTCAAAATTAAAGAAAAGACGAAAAGTGCTTCAGTCATTCAAAAGAATATTTTTGCTCTCGCTTTATGGATTGGCCAAAAAACGGCTATTTATCGAAGATCGAATCGATCACTTCCTATTCACTGGAAAATTTTATACGGAATTTCGGATGTGCTCGTGTTTAGAAAAATTCGTGCGATTACAGGTGGGCGAGCGCAAATGTTTATCAGTGGAGGAGCGCCTCTCTCGCAGGAGATTGCAGAATTTTTCTTTAATGTGGGTTTTGTGATTCTTGAAGGTTACGGACTTTCTGAAACTTGTATTCTTTCGGTAAATTTACCTGAAAAAATTAAGTTTGGAACGGTAGGATTTCCCTTCGAAGGCGTGCAAATTAAATTTGCCGACGATGGAGAAATTTTGGTCAAAGGTCCGACCGTGATGAAAGGTTATTATAAGAGAGACGACGCAACAACCGACGTGATTGATTCGAGCGGTTGGTTTCATACAGGCGATATTGGCGAGCTGGGTTTAGAAGGTTTTTTAAAGATTACCGATCGAAAAAAGGACCTCATCGTTCTGGCAGCTGGAAAAAAAATCGCGCCTCAACCGATTGAAAATATTTTAAAGGGTGAGCCTCTTATCGAGGCCGTCTGTTTGGTAGGCGATAAACGAAATTACGTTGCCGCCTTAATCACGCCCAATATCGAGATTTGTAAAAGCTGGGCTCTGTCAAAAGATTTCGTGCTCTCGACCGCTGACGAATGCGCAAAGAGCGATCGACTTCATGAGAGAATTCAACGAACGATCGACGAACTCAATGCAACGCTTCCTAGATATTCAACCATCAAACATTTTAAAATTCTGCCACTCTCATTCACCATTGAAAGCGGCGAACTCACGCCCACTTTAAAATTGAAGCGAAGGGTTATTCAGGAGAAGTATCAATCGATCATTGATTTGATGTACGCCAGTACGAAGGGTGAGGGCGCGAATCTTTAGGGGTCGAGTGACTAGTGCAGCTCTCTTAAATCGCGATGAACAAATTCCGAATCTACTTATAGAGGAGTTCATCGTTCTCTCTCGAGCGTTGAATTTCCTCTTCAGAAAGAGGTCGGTTATAAAGCTCGACCTTATAAATTGATCCTGGGAAATGATGTTGAAAACCAAG
This sequence comes from Bacteriovoracaceae bacterium, assembly GCA_028287765.1. Classification (GTDB taxonomy): domain Bacteria; phylum Bdellovibrionota; class UBA2394; order UBA2394; family UBA2394; genus JAQBPA01. The sequence continues at coordinate 831 of JAQBPA010000137.1, read as the reverse complement.
GTCAGGGCGATCTCCGATTGCAGGATTCCCTTTAAAAATAAAAGTATCGCCGAATTCAAACGGTGAACTAGGTCTACCATCGACATAAAAAATCACTTTCGATCCTGTCTTCGTCACCACGACCTGGTGGACGTCGAGATCATTCACCAATATATTATTTCCCGTGATCGAAATCTTATTATTTCTCGACAGCATCAAGTTTCCCTCTGGGGTGAGAAAAAACGCGAGATCTTCTGCACCATATGAAAAGATTGCCATTGGATCCCTATTAAAACCCGGCTCTAGCTTTACCCATGCCTCGATCGTAAAATTCTGGTTGTGAAAAAATCCGGGTTCTGAAACTTCAGCCTTTCTTGTTTGTCCGCCGCGAAATAAAAATGGAGTTCCACCCGTCATGCCTTCAGCAGTATTAGACCAAAATCCTACACGACTTGCGTGAATATCGAGAAGTTTATCTGATTGTCTGTTATTATCCGTTTTTTCAAGAATAGTTTCTTTGCCGGGCTCCGATTTTACTAATAATTCGTCAGCATTTCTCAAGAAATCATCTCGAGAAAAAGATCCATTCTTTTTGAATGCAGAGAGCCTAGTTTCAGGGGCCATCTTCTGAAGAGTTTCGGCGACAAGCTTTGGCTCAAAGCCCGAGAACGGAGAGGCGCTATTTCCGACTCGCTCAGAACTCGAAAGTAATTCTGGATATATTTTCTGAAACTCCGCTCGGTCTAGAGGAAAATGAGAGGTGTTTAGCGTTGTAGCATTGTTGGGAGCGCTAGATAATCTTTTTTAAATCAGTGTACTAAATTCCTTTTCATTAATTCCAAATACTCTTGA
>JAQBPA010000096.1 GCA_028287765.1 Bacteriovoracaceae bacterium | reverse complement strand
AAAAAATTTAACAGCGCTCAAAAGAAATTGATTCTCAATCCTTACGCCTAAATCTCTCAGGCCTTTCGTCGTACGGTCTAAAGTCGAGGACCTCTCGGAACATCCATTGACGGTAATCCTGAAAAGTTTATGAGAGTGGAATGAATCTAAAGACTACGCGCTCTGTTTTATCTTTTGTTTCAATCATTTTTTTAAACTTTTCAACGGCTGCTTATTCGCAGCCGTTTCGCGCACCTGAAAGTTCTGCCGATAAGCTATCCTTAATTCAACGACTTTTGAAACCCGGTGAAAAGAATGAAGATCTTTATAAGCAAAATATTCTCAAAGCCGTCGAGCTGATTCGAGAAATTCAAAATGAGTATCAATATAGCATTCCTGTCGAGCTTCTAAGTGCAGAAGCTCAGTCTGCTTTGGGGAATCAAAAGATCTCTATTGCTATGTTTGATAAAATTATTAAAGCAGATCCTGAAAACTTTGTAGCCTTAACGGATCGAGCGAATGCAAAACTGATTTTAAATCAATCGCGAGAAGCTGAAGACGATCTCGGGCGAGGACTGAATGCGCTCTCGATTCGGTGGCTTACTTATCTTCCGTGGACTGCTAAATATGAGAAATGGACTGAAAAATATGAGAAATTTGTATCAAGCCTAGTCGTTGATCATAGTTCGAATGCCTATAAAAATCTTAAAAAGGTTCTTGAACTTACAGATCGGCTAACTAGAAAACCTGACTGCGTTCTGCTTCCTGATTACGATCGCGAATTTCCTCGAAATATTCGTTCTCTCTTATTAAATTTCAGTATGCTTGGGCATATTTATCTTTCTTCTACGGTTGATAAACTTGGCTCACAGGAACTCATAGGAGAAAAAATATTGGAGTGTGCAATGAAAATTGCGGAGAGATTCTACACTTATGCGGAATCGTCTGAAGAACTTTTTGAAATGGTTTCTTCTTTCGTCATTTATAGAGATTTTAATCTCCGTTTCGTCGAAAAACTTGAAGATAAAATAAACAGATATTCGCTTTTTTTTGTAAATCAGCAGACCGCCAACGACCCCGATGCAAAAAGAACACACGAAGTGATCAAAAACAATATTGATTTAAAAGAATTCGCACGGAATGCACTCTCTCTGACAAATGCGCGACTTACAAAACTTAAAGCAAAGTGGGCCGCCTACAAAAATATAGAGTCGGTTGACGATCTTTAAGAACTTTTTTGGGTTCTGTTAGGGAAGCGTTATGATTTCGTAAGGACGGAGATGGAGGTAGAACGCATCGACGACTCGGTAGATAATATCTTTAGATGGATACCGCGTCTTTATTTCCATCCAATCCATTTAAGCTTTCAGCGAGACTGCGTCTCATGCCCCTCAAGAAGATGATAGAGCATCTTCTTCAGCTTTCGGCATTAAATAAAATTTATCACACCGCTCGAACCTCCTCGAGTCAGCCTCACTTTTTTGATCGTACTCTTGACGCGATGCGAATCACTCTCGATTTCAATCGTGATGCTCTTCCCTTTATTCCAAAAACAGGACCTCTCGTCGTCGTTGCGAATCATGCTTCGGGAGGCGTTGACGGAATTGCACTCGGAAGTCTTCTCATGTCTGTGAGACCCGATGTAAAAATTGTGGCCAACGATTTTCTGGGAAAGATTCCAGAGTTTCACGACTCCATGATTTTTGTGGATCCATTTGAAAGTGCATCCGCTACGCATTCCAATTTGAGCGCCCTTCGAAAAATGTTTTCTTGGCTGGAGTCTGGCGGAGTTTTAGTGATTTTTCCGGCAGGAGAAGTCTCGAAAATGGATTTAAAAGAAAATCGGATCACAGATCCTAAATGGAAGCTCACGCTGGCGCGCCTTGTGAGAAAAAGTGGTGCTTCGGTGCTGCCCATTTTTTTTCACGATAAGACAAGCTCCCTTTTTCAGATGACTAAATTGGTCGCGCCGATGCATCCCGTTTTGGAAAAACTTCCTCTGTCCGTCATCCCTCATGAGCTTTTGAGACGCCGAGGACTTCCCCTTCGTTTTACTGTCGGAAAAATTTTGACTCATGAAAAGTTAAAACCCATCCCTACCGATGAAGAGCTTGTGGCTTACCTTCGCGCTCGAACTTATCTTTTAGCAAATTCTGCAGCTTCCCGAAAATTTTGTACTCTTAAAAATAAGGAGTTAGCAGAAGTAAGTATGGAGGCCATCGCTCCGGAGCTCAGTTCTTCCATTATTTCGGATGAAATTAAAAATCTTCCACCCGAAAATATGCTTTGTAATACAACCGAGTACCAAGTTTTTATTGCCGGATCGAAACAGATCCCTAATTGCCTTTATGAAATTGGACGCCTGAGAGAATTTACTTTTCGAACGGTAGGAGAAGGCTCCGGCGCGGCGCTCGATCTCGATCGATACGATAAAGATTATCTTCATATTTTTGCTTGGAATAAAATCAAATTAAAAATTGTGGGTGCCTATCGTTTAGGACGAATCGATAAAATTTTGGAGAAAAGCGGAAAGTCAGGGCTCTATACCGCGTCTCTCTTTAAATACGGTCCGCAAGTCGTCGAAAATTTGGGCGCAGCCTTAGAACTTGGACGTGCTTTCGTGATTCCAGAAGAGCAGGGTGGACATACTTTAAGTTTAATGTGGCAAGGAATCGGACACTGGATATCGCAAAATCCCGAGTACAGTCGATTAATCGGAAGTGTCAGCATTAGTGATGAGTTCGAAACCATTTCCAAACAATTGATGCTGCAATTCTTTAAGCGGACAAAGCTGGACTCGGCTCTCTCGAAGCAAATTCAACCCAAAGTAAAACCCCGCTTCAACGCGCTCAACTCGGGCGAATTGGAAGAAGTGCTAAAGGGAATAACGAATTTCGATGATTTGTCGGAAGTTGTCTCTCAGCTTGAGCAAGATGGAAAAAAAGCTCCCGAACTTTTTGAACACTACGCGAAGTTTAACGCTCAATTTTTGGGATTTAATATTGATCGAAGTTTTAGAGATGCGATTGATTGTTTAATTATGATCGATCTCAAGCACGCTGATCAGCGACTTCTTCGTAGATTTATCGGAAGAGATGGCCTTCTAAAATTCCAGAATTTTCATTCTGGAAAATGATGGAAATTTAAGAATGCTTGTTAAGAACTTTGCTTGAATCCGGCCGGCCTAGTCTGGCGTACTCTTGAGCTGAATTACCTGCTCATTTGACGCTTTACGTCAAATGAGCTCTGAGATAGATTTCACCAAAGCTAATAACACAGCTTCAGTGCGCCAATATTATTAAGGACATATTTAATGACTAAATTATTATTTTTAATTGCGTTTGGACTAGCGCTAGGACTTAACGGGCACGTTGCGCATGCAGCGGTTAGTTGCAGTTCAAAGACGGTCGAGTGCGATGATACCGCTACGGAAGGTGCATTTATATGCCAGTCGCCAGCTCCACCGGCGCCTGGCCCGTACGTGTATACGATGACAGATACCGCGAGTCTATGCCCGACCGGAAGCGAAGCCACTCTCATTTTTCAAACTGGGCCGGGAGTTACGTCCGTCAGCGTTTGTGATGCAGAGGCATACGTCTGCTCAACATCCAAACTTAGATTACCTCCCGCTTGCGACACGAATTGTCGTTCAGTGTCAGTTACGCTGCAAACGGCAGAAACAGATATCAATGGCGCTCCTGAGTGCAGCGCTCAATGGGTTCGCACATGCCAGCCCGTCAACAGCGCTGGTACCACTAAACCCCAACGATAGCCTCAAGCAAATTAGTGCTTAGTTCTTAATTTAGAAGCTTTCTTTTTATGGGTCGGATTTTTTACTCAAAAAATTGACAAGGATCCGACACTTCGCAAAATGTTCGAGCAGACATTCTTTGTCGTTTTGATTCCAACATTGAAATAATTTTTCGGATTAGCCCATTCTTTTAGCCGTTTGGCATCTTCTGCCATTTTTGGAAATTCTTTCGCGTGCTTTTTAGCATAAGCGATATCGTAAAAATAAAAGGGAATTCCGCTCAAGAAGAAGAGAAGTTCACCTATATAGGGAGCTTTAACTCCTGGAAAAGTATCTCTCGTCGTCGCCAATTGTCGTCCTAGTTGTCGAAACCATCTCGCCGTATTTTTTTCGATTTGAGCTTTAGGCATTCCAAAAACTCGCTTTCCTTTCGTGATCCCTTTTTCTTCTCGAAGTAGCGGAATAAAATACGAAAAAACAGCGTTCACTTTATCGACGACCGACAGACTTAGAAGTCTTACATAAGTGGAAGTGAGCGCAAAATCAGCGTGGTTTGAGTATGCAAGCGCAAGCGAAAAAGGCAGATCGATGAGCACTCTCGCGAGGGTCTCTTTCGTGATGCTCTTGCTTCGAACAATATTGGTATAAGTTTTATCCCAGGTCGTAAGAACAAAAACGTTTAGTCCAGTAGCAAGGCTGGCCAATAAAATATAGGAATGTTCAGGATTTCCAAAAACTTTGAATGCAATGAGAGGAATCGCGGCGTTTAAAATGGCCGCAACGACAGCCACTTTCGCGCTAGTGGTTGTCGCCGGAACGTATTTTGCTTTCAAATAAGTTTTAAACCAAAGAGAATTGGGGATTCCATTTTTAAAAAAGGCAGGTTTTTGGAAATATTGACCTTTCAAGATGCGATTTCCATCCATATCGAAAGCCAGAACATTTCGATTAATTCGAGAATGATAAATATCTGGGCCAGCTCCGTCGGGATTGATCCGTTCGTTCTGATCATTGATGGGATGAGGAACATTATAAAAAAGAACTCGTATGCCTTTTTTTTCTAAGTCATTTGCATCTAAAAAATCCTCTTTTGGCGCGTATTTTATCGCAAGGGATCGGATAGTTCGCTTTTCTTTTTTACCATCTACGTCTGTCGATTCGATCAGGTCCTCCACGACGATCATTTCATATCTATGCTTAGTAGGATCGCTGAGACCATTTTCTTCAATCGCAAACTTTTGAGAGTCTTCAGATTTGGGTTCAGGGCTGATTTCTTGCTGTTTTCCAGTGATTAAATATATTTTTCCTCCTCGTACAGCATCAAAAAAAGCATCGTCGTCGGCAAAATATTTTATAAAGTAATCTCTTCGTGCTTGCTGCAGAAGTTCATCTCGCTCCGCTTTGATCGTTTCGGCCGGAGGAATCAGAAGGTATGCACGCCCTTCAGTGACATTGCCACCGCAATAGCCGTCCCACTCATGCGAAACGTCAGAAAGGGTACTTGTTTCTTGCCCAAAGGAGTTCGCGAAGGGGACTAGCAGCGTAAAGAGCAAAACAAATCGATAGGATTTGAAGCGTTTATTGAAAAAGAAGATGTTCATTTATATTCCCCGCTTCATTAGACAAACTTTCATTTCAAATGGACACGAATTGTTTGAGTGAATCAAAACAAGAATAGGTTTGAAGGATTTTTGTTTAAACGGGTTTGTAAAGACTGAGTGAAGGACGAAAAAAAATTTAGTTAACAGCCAATATTTTATTGAAGAGATCGATTTTTATTCATCAGAATACTTTCTTTTTAAGTGGCGCTCTTTTTGGGTGGGGTAGAGGCTTTTGATTCGTTTTTATTCTTTGGTTTAAATTTTCGCAAACATGTTTACATAATACTTAGCTATGTTTTCAACAAATGGAACAGGGAGATAAGGACGAAGTCTGCTAATAATAGGCTTCATGTCTGTGCTTCTCACCGCAAAAAACCTTGGAAAAGCTTTCGATTCCCGCCCGCTCTTTAGCGCACTTGGATTTGCAATCGAAACAAACGAACGTATTGGTCTAATCGGACCAAACGGCGCTGGAAAAACAACACTTCTTAAAATTTTAGCGTCAGAATTGTCGCCTGATGAGGGCGAAATTGTATTTCAGAGGGGAACAAAGGTCGGTTATCTGAAGCAAACGCCGCAATTTAGTGAAGCGTCCACCGTCATGACAACCCTTCTCGAAGGCGCGCACGATCCTTCCGACTGGACGTCGATGGTGAAGGCCGATGAACTCATCTGGAAGCTTGGTTTAGAGAAAAATGGAATACACGCTGATAGTTTAGTGAGTTCTCTTTCGGGCGGTTGGAAGAAGCGCCTGGCTCTCGCTCGCGAACTGATGCGGGACCCTGATCTACTTTTGATGGACGAGCCGACCAATCATTTAGACGTCGAAGGCATTTTATGGCTTGAAGATCTAATCGAAAATTCTTCGTTTTCAACGGTCACGATTACGCATGATCGACTTTTTCTTCAGAGAATTTCAAATCGTATTTTGGAACTCGATCGCAGAAATGCCGGCGGAATTTTAAGTATTAAAGGAAATTACACCACTTATCTTGAGATCAAAGACAGTCTGATGACTGCTCAAGAAACGAGAGAAACTATTTTACGTGGAAATCTTAGACGCGAAACCGAATGGCTAAGGCAAGGTGCCAAAGCGAGAACCACAAAACAACAAGCTCGCATTAAACGGCACGGAGAACTTTCAAGTGAAGTGGGAGAGCTTGCGCAAAGAAATGTGAACCGTGTCGCTCAGATGGAATTTCAGTCGGCAGAAAAAAATCCGAAGCGCTTGATTGAAGCAAAAAAAATATCAAAATCTTACGAAAAAAACTCATTTCTTTTTTCGCAACTCGATCTTTTATTAACGCCGTCCACTCGAATCGGAATTCTCGGTGCCAATGGTTGCGGAAAATCTACGCTCATCCGAGTGCTCTTAGGTTTAGAGAAACAGGACAGCGGAACGCTGTTTCGATCGGATCAGCTAAAGGTTTCCTACTTTGAACAAAATCGAGATATTTTAGATCCAGAACTCAGCCTTATGCGTACCGTTTGCCCCTTCGGCGATCACGTCAATTATCGCGGACGGCAAATCCACATTCGATCTTACCTGGATCGATTTTTGTTCACATCAAATCAGATGGAGATGAATGTCGGAAGTCTTTCGGGAGGGGAGCAGAGTCGAGTTTTAATTGCAAAACTGATGCTCGAAGAAGCTAATCTTCTTGTTTTGGATGAACCGACGAACGACCTGGATATCGCTACTCTAAACGTTCTTCAAGATTGCTTGGTCAATTTTGAAGGCGCGATCTTACTGGTGAGTCACGATCGTTATTTCTTGGATCAAGTTTCAACGCAAATTTTGGCTTTTCCTGTCACTGAAGAAAATAAGAAGAAGGGCCAAATTCTGATGTTTGCTGATCTCGCGCAGTGGGAAATTTGGCATGACGAAGCTCGCGAAGAGGCTGAATCGAAAGCTTCCAATAAAAAATCGGAACAAACAAAAAATGAATCTTCAAAACTAGAAGTTAAAAATTCGCCTGTGAATAAAAAAGAGATCGAGTCGCTAGCCAAAAAGATCGAACGTGCGGAATCCAATCATGCAAAGCTTGTTCGTGAATGCGAACAACCTGAGATTCTCTCGGATATGAAAAAACTTACGGAGATCGGCAGGCGAATGAAAGAGGTCGAGTCTGAAATCGAAGACCTTTATAAAAAGTGGAAAACTCTCGAAGAAGCCTAAATACTACGAATTAAAAAACATCTCGATACGAGCAGAAAAAAGATCCGCCGCCTCGACGAACGGACTATGCCCCACCTTTTTAAGCACGAACGTTTCTTTTGATTTTTCAAGAAGCGGTTGAATAGCAGAGCGCGGAACAAAATCTTCTTCACCCCAAATGGTAAGTGTCTCTGTCGGGAGTTGTTCCAGAAGAGCTGTCTGGCTAAATTCAATCAAAGAAGAGATCACCGACATTTGAATATCCATTCGATAAAAAAAGAATTCAAATTGATCGGCAAATTTTGGGTCGTGAACGTAAAGAGGACGAATCAAGTCGAGATATTTGACAGCCGAATTTAAAGAACCTTGTGGATCGATACTTTCCAATTTTTTTAGCACATCTGCGCTTAATTTATTCTCTCTTCGCTCATTCATCACACTCCACACACTCATGAGACCCTCCCAGTTAAGAGGAAACGGACTACAAAGAATAAGTTCATCTGGTTTACTTGCACTTTCGTTGCAAAGTTTAAGCGCGAGATAAGTGCCCCATGAATGAGCAAAAATGCCATAGGATTTGCTGCCAACGGCGACTTCGATTGCGGATTTTAAATGTTTGTAGGTTTTTTCTGCGTCGATAATGCCATCGCTATTCAAGGTTTCATCACATCCGAGTTGGTCAATGAAGATGAGCTCTCTCATGGGAATAAGTGAACTTAAATGCGAAGCTAAATACTTATGATTTAGCCCGGGTCCGCCATGAATAATGATGAGAGGCTTTCCTCTTCCCGTCTTAAAAAACTTAAAACCGGCTCTTATTTCTTCAACAAATTTCACAAGTATTTGCTCCCTAATTCCATTAAATCAGAGAGTTTTTTTTTGGCATAGAAGGACTTTCACTGCAGAAAACTGATGCTCCATGGAAACCGCCTCTGGACTTCAAAGATGGAGAAGCATACAAGGGCGACAGCCATGAATCTGAATCGAGACCAGACAAGTCTGTTTAGACTAGCCGTTCAGCGAGCGACGGACGGGATTATTTGGACTAATTCCGACGGCCAAATTGTTTATGCTAATCAAAGCGCGTGCGATCTTTTGAATCAAAATGAACTCGAACTTGTAAGCCAATCGATTGCCGAAGTCGGTATTCGTCTCGTCAATCATTCGACAAATCCAACCTGGATGCAGCTGCATGAGCAGCTAAAAAAAAGCAATGGCCAACCCGTTGAATACAATCTTTCTCAAACAAACGGCGAGACCCTTTCTATCGATTTGAGTGCAAGTTTTGCACAACTTGACGGTGATGAATTCTGTTCTATTTTTGTGCGAAACATTTCGCGACAAAAACAAAGCGAAGCAGACCTTAAACAGCAAAACGAGGACTATAAAATTATTTTCGACGCGGTTCCCGCGATGATTTGGTACAAAGACACTTCAAATAAAATGCTTCGTGTAAATAAAACTGCAGCTACCGCGATGGGCAAGGACGCTCTTGAGCTTGAAGGAAGAAACACGCGAGATTTTTATCCAAACGCCGAAGATTATTACAAGGACGACCTTGAAGTTATTCGCTCGAACACTCCCAAGCTCGGAATCGTGGAGCCGATGGTTGATCAGTTTGGGAGTAAAGCCTGGGTCCAAACCGACAAAATTCCTCATCGAAACGAAAAAGGGGATGTGAACGGAGTCATCGTCATCGCGAGAGATATCACGGCGCAAAAGGAAGCTGAAGAAGCCTTAAAGTCGACGGCCAACGAGCTCGAACAGTTTGCTTATATTGCTTCGCATGATCTTCAGGAACCTCTACGAATGATCACGAGCTATATCGAACTTTTGCAACTTGAAAGCGAAGATAACCCCGAGTCAAAAACCGCCGAATATATGAAATACATTCTCGACGGTGCATTTCGAATGCGAAAAATGATTCGAGATCTACTTCAATATGCAAAAATCGGAAGAGTTCCGGAAAGCTGGGAAGACGTCGACTGCTATCAAGTGGTTTTGGACGTAGAGAAAAATTTGAACGTAAGCATCAAGTCGAGCGAAGCCTTTATTGAAAAAGATGACCTTCCCGTTATCCGAGGTACTCATACGGCGCTTGTTCAACTTTTTCAAAACCTCATTGAAAATGCGATCAAGTATCGATCTGAAGCAAAACCATGGATAAGAATTTTATGCCGAAAAGGAATGGGAGAATGGCTTTTTTCTGTTGAAGACAACGGAATAGGAATTCCTGAACATCACCTCAAAAAAATATTTAATTTATTCCAAAGAGCCTCTCGTCATGACAATGAAGGAAGCGGCATTGGACTCGCCATCGCCAAAAAAATTGTGGACGGTATGAAGGGAAGAATTTGGGTCAATTCAGAGCCCGGCAAAGGTTCTATTTTTTGTTTCACCATTCCGATTAAAGAAAAAACGTAAAAATTATTCTTGAAAAGCAGAATCGAAGGCTCGATCGGATGCGCTAAAATTAATTCGCTGAAGGTACTGAAGAGCATCTTTTGCACCAAACTCTCGATCCATTCCGGTGTCTTCCCATTCCACTGAGAGTGGCCCTTCATAATGAATTGAATTCAACGCTCGAATAAGTTCTTCAAATTTAATTTCACCATGGCCTAAACTTCGAAAATCCCAGCCTCGTCGTGGATCACCAAAAGGAAGATGTGACGATAAAATCCCTGTTCGGCCGTCAAGATTGAGCTTGGTGTCTTTGAAATCAACGTGAAAAATTCTGTCCGAAAAATCATGTACAAAAGTGACCGGATTTAACATCTGCCAATGGAAGTGACTTGGATCAAAATTAAACCCAAAGGCAGGATGATCATCAAGTGCTTCCAGTGCTCGCTTCGACGTATAATAATCATAGGCGACCTCCCCCGGATGAACTTCGTGAGCAAAGCGAATTCCATTTTTTGAAAAGACGTCGAGAATGGGAAGCCATCTTTCACGAAATTCATTGTAGCCCTGATCAATCATGGCCTGGCTAACCGGCGGAAAAAACGGAAAGAGATGCCAGAGGCTCGACCCCGTGAATCCAACGACCGTCTTTACTCCAAAATTTTTAGCCGCAAGAGCCGTCTGCTTCAAACGCTCAGTCGCCCAAATGTTTTTCTCTGAATGTCGTCCTTTGAGTTCTTTTCCAACCCACGGATCGGATCTTTCGTCATTTCGATCCGAAACCATCTGACCTTCAAGGTGGTTCGAGATAATCCAACAGTTGAGATTATATTTTTTCAGCAATTTTCGAACAGAATCACAGTATCCAGGATCTTTAACGGCCTTTTCGATATCAAAATGATTTTTATGGCAAGCGAGTTCAAGGCCGTCATAACCCCATTCAGAAGCTTTTTTGGCCAGCGTTTCTAAATCTAAATCAGTCCACTGACCGGTAAATAACGTAATGGGTCTCATGATAACTCCGTCCATTTTTGATTGGATTTAGAACTCTTTAAAACCGATTCAATAAACTTCATCCCGCGCACACCTTCCTCGATTCCAGGAAAGTCAGATTCTTTTTCGTTCGGATGAAGAATTTTTGAAATGAACGCAGCGTAATGATTCGAGAACGCTTCAATAACTCCTTCGGGGTGCCCGGCAGGAAGATAAGAGGTTTTTCCCACCCATTTTGAAAGACTCCCGGCACCACGAGAAAGAATTTTAATCGTTCCGTCTTTTTCTAATATTTCAAGACGCTCAGGATCCATTTGATCCCAACGAAGCCCGGCCTTATCGCCATAAATTCTCAGCCGAAAATGATTCAGTTCTCCTGTGAGAACCTGGGATGCAAAAAGAATTCCACTCGCGCCGCCTACGAATTTAAGAAGAACCATGGCATCATCATCTAGGATTCGACCGTCCACAAAACTAGAAAGCTCTCCCGAAATTTCTTTAATCTGAAGACCACTCACATACGAGACCATATTTTCGCAGTGGGATCCAATATCTCCCATCGAAAGGGAGCCGCCAGACTCTGACGGATTGGTTCGCCACGCCGCCTGTTTTTGACCTTCGAGTTCGATAGGATCGGTGAGCCAACTCTGCGCGTATTCGACAAAGACTTTTCGTATTTTTCCGAGAGCTCCTTCGTGAACTAAACGTCTTGCTTCTTTGATCATCGGATAACCCGTGTATCCGTACATCACACCAAACAGAAGCTTTCGATCGGTTGCGATCTTCTGAAGAATTTCTGCTTCAGCACTCGTTCGCGTAAGAGGTTTTTCGCAAAAAACATGAAACCCATTTTCTAGAAATAATTTTGAGACCGAGAAGTGAAGACGATTGGGCGTGACGACGATAATAAAATCAGCTCTCTCTCCTGCCGGTCGCTTTGCTTCTGCTTTGGCCATCGTCTCATAATCGTAGTAGGAACGGCTTAAATCGAGGCCGACTTCTTCGGCGGTTTGATCGCAAATTTCTTTTCGAGTTGAAAAATTTGCACTCACCAACCGAATCTTAGGGCTCAGCATTTGAAGAGCCGTTCGGTGAATAGGTCCAATAAATGAACCTATTCCGCCTCCGACCATGCCGTAGCGAATTTCGCGAGAAAATGCTTTCATCTCTCTCGCTTAATATCCAATTTGAAGAAAGCGATCGACGTTCGCTTGCGTAACCGTCGAGGCTCGAAGCGTAATTTCGCGAACCACTTCAGGCTCCCACAAATCTTTGAGTCCCTTTTTGAGAGCAATCAAGTGGGCAAGATTGACCGCACTTCCTGCCATTGACGGATTATAAAGAAAAGTAGCCCGAACAGGTTCCATTCCTTTTTTAATATTTTCCATCATGAGTTTTGTTCCACCGGCTCCGGTGACAAAAACTTTATCGGCTTTTCCATTTTGATGAAGAGCTTGAAGCACACCGACGTTCATATCGTCATCGTGAGAGTAAATCGCCAAGATATCGGGATGAGACTGAAGAATATTTTCAGTCACCGTAAGAGCTTTGTCGGCACTAAAATCAGCAGCGAGAGAAGCAATGACTTCGATACTCGGAAATTCTTGCTTTAACGTATTCACAAATCCATTGTGACGTTCCGTGGTGACAGAAATTCCTGCAAGTCCCATGACTTCGGCCACTTTACCGATGCCCTTTAATTCATGACCAATATATTGAGCGGCTGCTTGGCCAATTCCGTAATTATCTCCAACGATCGACGTATAAAAATCTTGCGATTCAATTTTTCGATCGAGGATCACTAGCGGAATTCCAGCGTCCTTAATTTTTTTTGCGGCCGGAGTCAGTGCTTTACCGGAATGGGGCAGCATCACAATGACGTCGACTTTTCTTTGAATCAGACTTTCAATATCGGCCATTTGTTTTTCAGAAGAGTTCTGGGCGTCTGTCAAAACAAGTTCAACATCCGACAAATCTTTTGCGGCTTCTTCCGCATTTCTTTTAATCGCTCCAAGCCAGCTGTGATCGGTTCCTGGTACGGAGAATCCAATTACAATTTTTCGATTTTGATCGTTTGCGCCTTTGGTGGTTTGTTCGTGGACGGTTGCCGTTTTTTGCGCAGCCTGACCTTTTTGATTGACGGTTTGAACAACCCAAAGTCCAAGACCGCCGAGAAGAATTCCAATGGCAAATGTGAGGGTGATTTTCATGATATTTTTCCTTTCTGAGAACCTCTGCTTAAGAGAGGGGTTAAGAGTGATCTGAAATAGGTTTTAACGAGCGAAAATATTTCTCCCGATTGCATCAACACGGCGATCAAAATGACCGCGCCCTTGGCGATTCTTTGCATATGAGGAGATGCACCTGACAAATTTAAAAAGTTCGTAATAATTCCAAAAATGAGAACGCCAATGAGTGTTCCAATGACAGAGCCTCTCCCGCCAAAAAGCGAAGTGCCCCCGATAATCACGGCTGCAATTGCATCGAGTTCATAAAAATCTCCGACCGTAGGTGTAGAAATATTAAGACGGGAAGAAATAATCACAGCCGAAATGGCGGCGCAGAATCCCGAAATCAAATAGACGAAGAATCGAATATGATTCACCGAAATACCCGCGTTTAAGGCAGCAATGGGATTTGATCCAACTGCAAACACTCGTTTTCCAAAAACCGTTCGTGAAAGAACAATCTGTCCGATGATGACGATCGCTAAAAAAATCCAAAGAGGAAGCGGGAGTCCAAAAAACTTCTCTGATCCAATCAAATGAAAGAGAGGATCCTGAATCACTTTTTCTTCTGTATTCGAAATCCAAAGTGCAATGCCTTTCGCAATCGCCATACTCGAAAGAGTAACAATGAAGGCAGACAGCCGACCTGCGCTGACCATAAGCCCGTTCGCTGTTCCAGCGAGTAATCCCCAAAAAAGTGCCAAGAGAAGCATGACGACAAGTGGATAATTTCCGGGTCCCGCCATTAAAACGGAAATCATCGCCACAAGCGATCCGACCGAAAGATCAATTCCCCCTGTAATAATGACAAACGTCATTCCAACAGCGATCACACCGACCGGCGCAATCTGGACGACGATCGAACTCAGATTTTGGACATCAAAGAATCGTGGAACAAAAAGTGCAGCTAAAGCAAAAAATGAAATAAAAACTACAAAAATCTTCCATTCAGAAAACCGTTGGCTAAAATATTTTAATTTATCTTTTACTTCAGTCATTTTTTTAACTCGCTACTTTTCGACTCACTTCTCGCGAAACTAATATCGACATAATGGCCTCGTTATCAAACGCGGAGCGATCGAGTTCCTTTTCGACCGTGCCATTTTTAATGAGGAGCACACGATCAGCAATCTCTGTAACTTCTTCCCAGTCAGAAGAAACGAAAATAATCGACTTTCCTTCCTGTGCCAAAGAAACCATCTTTTCAAGGATTTCGGCCTTGGTCATGACGTCAACTCCCGTCGTCACTTCGTCCAACAGCAGAATGCGGGCATCTTTCATGAGTATTTTTCCGAGAATGAGTCGCTGTTGATTCCCCCCAGAAAGGGTATCGGTTCGTTGCCAATCCTTTGAAATTTGATTGCTCATTTTTGAACACAACATTTCGTAGGCATTTCGTTCGGACCAAAGCCGAACAAACCCGCTCTCATACGAAAATTTTTCGGTATTAGAGATAAGCGCATTGAACCCAACCGTTTGATCCAAAAAAAGTCCCTGTTGTCTGCGATCTTCTGGCGCCATCAGAATGCCATTTTTAATCGCATCTCTCACAGATCCTGTTTTGATTGGCTTTCCGTCTACTAAAATTCTTCCTTGATGAACGACATCAACGCCCGAAAGTGCTCGCATCATTTCCGTTCGACCGCTGCCCATTAAACCGAGGACGCCGAGAATTTCTCCCTCATGAAGCTTAAACGAAACATTTTGAATGAGCTTAGTAGCAAGCTCATTCACCTCGAGAACGACTTTGGAAGGTTTGTGTTCGCCGTAATGGCGATTGGCCTTTCGATGCGCACTTTCAAAAGCATCACCCACCATCCACTTCACCATTTGCGTTTCGGATACCTCTTTTGTTTTTCCTTCTCCCGAAATTTTACCGTCTCGAATAGCGACCACACGGTCTGAAATTCTAGAAAGCTCGTTTAGACGATGAGTAATATAAATGACGGCAGTTCCGCGACGTTTTGCTTCTTTGATGAGCTGAAAAAGTTTTTCGGCCTCGCCATCCGTAAGCATCGAGGTGGGTTCATCCAGAATCAGAAGCTTCGTATCAAAAAGAAGAGATCTTGCGATCGCGATTTGTTGCTGAACGCCGGGTGAGAAAAACGACACGGGCAAATCGAGAGGAATATGTGCACCCACGCGCTTCAGAGCTTCTTTGGTTTCATATCTAGCCAGACGATTTTGAACAAAACCAAAAAGGCTCGGTTCACGACCGAGCATCATATTATCGACGGCATTCAGATCCTTCATCAGACCAAGTTCCTGAGGAATCATATAGATGCCCTCGCGATAGGCCTCTGCAGGCGACGAAAAACGGACTCGCTTCGATTTCCAAAGGATTCGCCCGTCGTCAGGACGAAGAGCTCCAGAAATAATTTTCATCAGTGTGGATTTTCCGGCTCCGTTGGCCCCAATAAGTCCGACCACTTCGCCCGGATAAATTCGAAATCGTACACCCTTCAAAATAGGTTGAAGCCCGAAGGATTTTTTAGTTCCCTGGAGAACTAAAACAGGGTCAATTTTAAAGTCAGAAAGCTGCTCGTACAAAGTTCACCACCAAAAATCGGCTCCCCCTTATTCCCTCCAAAACTCGGTTTAAACCATCGATTCCCTAAAAGCGGTTGATATCAAGGAACCGGCAGTCCGTCCAATAAGTTTTTCTAGAACCTAACTTCTGGCCCTTTTCGAAGAGCAACTTGTCCCTAACTTAGGGCTTCGCTAGGCTGATTTTATGGGACGTCAATGGTTACTCGCAAAACGCTTGGTCGCGGGACTCAAAAAAGGTCGAACGAACGGAAAACTGGTCCGTGAAATTTCGGTCGCTGCAAAAATGAATGGCCCAGACCCCGATATGAATCCACGCCTTTATGCGGCGGTCGAAAAGGCCAAAAAAGAAAGCGTTCCTCGCGACGCTATCGAACGCGCTATTCGAAAAGGCGCGGGCATCGGCGACGAAAAAATCGTTATGGAGCATATTGTTTTTGAAGGGTATGCGCCAAATAAAGTCGCCGTCATTGTAGAAGTTTTTACAGACAATCTGAATCGCACCACTCCAGAAATTCGAGTTTTATTTAAAAAGGGAGTGCTTGGATCTACGGGCAGCAATAAATTTTTATTCGATCATGTGGGAATCGTGGAAGCTTACCATCCGAATTCTAATATTGATCGCGAAGCCGCTGCTATTGAAGCTGGCGCGAATGAATTCGAAACACTCACGAACGAAAAAAATGACGATATTCCGACGGACGCTGCCGGAGCACGATTCATCTGCGACCGAACGGCTGTCCATTCCACTTCAAAATGGCTATCGGCAAATGGTTGGACCGTCATCACGGCTGAGATCGGCTATGTTCCGAAACAACCGGCTAATCTTTCAGACGAACAAAAAATAGAAACAGGGGAGTTCCTTCAAGAGCTCGATGATCATGACGATGTGCACCGCGTTTGGGCGGCGATCGGCTGATGCAAAAATAATCCGATCCATGATTCTATTTCCCCAAGAGCAATTTAAAGAACGGCGGACGTTCTAGGGTCGATTTTCTAAGTCTTTTTTTGAAAATCAGGCTGTACCGCATCTTTTCCGGATACGGACTTTGTGCTGGGTTTAAAAATTAATATTTTAGGAATTTCAATAATGAAGGCACAGCCTCTATCTGGAGTATTGCGCACAATAATCGTTCCCTCAGAGAGATGAATCGCACGACGAGCAATCGCGAGTCCAAGGCCGAGTCCAGTCCTGTCGACATTTTCCTGAACAAAAGGCTGAAAGAGCGAACTAATTTTTTCGGTTTCAAGCCCTCCACATTCATCTTCAACTTCAATGAAGACTCTTTCAACCTCGGACCTAGCCCTGATAAAAATTTTTCCATTTGTTTTTGTGTATTTGATCGCGTTCTGAACAAGGTTAGCTACCGCTGACAAAATAAATTGACGATCAGTCTCGATCACAATTTTACGGTCAAATTCCGTAACCAAAGTTTGACTCCTTTTGATGGCATCGATATTCGCTGTGATCAGGATTTGATCTAATAATTCAGATAATCGAAATTTTTCGATAAAGAGATCCGCGTCTGCACGCATTCTAACTTCGGATAAAGATCGGTCAATGAGATTACGCATCCGAACAAAGCATGCTTCCAGCGCATTTGCGGTGCTACCTCCCGTGCCTACCAGTCCCGCTCTTATCATCTCATGCGCGACCACTGCACTTGAAAGGGCACTTCGGAGTTCATGAGCCAGAAAACCAAGATGCTTCATCTCGCGCTCTTCACTGGCTTCGTCACTTTGAAACTGAAACTCAGAAACTGCGGCAGCGATGGCCACATCGAGACAACCGTTAAGAATATTAAATTCAGTGGGAGAGATTTTAGCATTTTTCTGGTTCGCAAGTTCGGTGATAGATTGGCACATAGCACCGTAAGAATGAACTACATGCGAAAGGGAGTATCCAAGACGAAGAAATTCTTTTCCATGCGAAGCTGCAGCTAAAAGCATATTTTCGGGAGGTCTAGTGCTGAGATTTTCTTCGAAAATTTTTATTAGCTGTTCATAAAATAGCGGAAGTCCAAGTTCAAGTAATTCCGAAGAACCCCGAAGTCCTGCAAGACTCTTTGTTTTCTGCTCACTGAGAGCTAGTATCTCACTTCTATTTTCCTCGAGAAATTTTTGTAACATTATGAACAAATCCTTACGGGGGTCAAATTTCCATTTGTGCCATCGGATGGCATTTCTACGTAGTCCGATACAAGCTGCAAAAACTCGTTCACTCCAAAAGGTTTTTCCCTACAATCAAAGGCAAGCTCTTTGATTTTTTTGAAATCAGCTGACCGAAGATCATAAGATGTAAAGCCAACAACTTTAGACGTGACAAAAACCTGAGGGAGTTTTTCCTGAAGCTTTAATAAAAAAGCCTCGCCGTCCATTTTTGGCATCGAACAGTCAACAAGTAGAAGATCCGGCGGGCATGGCAACTTTCTGAGCATCTCTATGGCCGAAAGTCCATCTTCGGCACTCAAAACCCGAAAACCTCTTTTTTCTAGCAAAAGTTGGTATAGATTTTTGCTGCTGACATCATCGTCAATGATCATAATTGTGGGTGGTTTCTTTTTAAAACTGCTCACTAAAACTAATGGATTTTCTAAAGTCTTGAATGGAAATGTTTTTGAGAAGATCGACTGTCTTTGTTTTTCTTTAATGTTCATATCCCACCTTTTAATGCTTAATTAAAATTCAAGTGCGTAGGTCTGTCGCAAACCTAAACGTAAAAGAAATCAAAAAACTTATTCCTATCCCGTGAACGAATGTTCAAACAGCGGGCACCTTAGGCTTATTCGCCCTTTTGTCCATGCTCATCTCGCATACCGCCCTAGCTATAAGCCCGCGCCGTAATTAGATAGACATTAGATAGACATATGACACACACATTTAAAATTGAGTGAGAACTCGCAAGAACTCAATACCTTAGTCGAGTGCTTTACCTTCGCTAAACAAAATTACAAAGCGTACGTTGTTTTTTAAGTAACTGAGACTTTTCTTACTAAGACAGAATACGAAAGTCTTTCTTCGAAGAACCTGCCCTTACAATAAAACGTAATTAAGAAATTAATCGAATCGCGAAAACCAACGTGAGGTTAATCCTTGCCGTTCTAGCCATTCATTTTTTAAGGAGATAACATGTCCACTTCAACCACAAAAGAAACATCCTCTAATGATAAAAATTACAATACGACTGCTAAACCGACAACACAGGCTGACCGCGATCTCTATATAAAGGACACCAACGAGCGTCTTCAGAAAATTGCTACAAAGACGACTGAAACCAAAAATCAGCCTTCATCGCTGATCGGCGATCTCAAGACCAAAGCAGATGAAAACCGTGTTAAACGCGAAGCAAAATATAATGAAATTAAAACCAAAATTTCTGAGCTCAAATATTCTACTGATGAAAAATGGGCCGCAGATAAGCAAGAAATTGAAAGATTTTTGATCGACGCTGATGAAACTTCAAAAGCTGCCTGACATAAAAGCATACCTTTTGATCTGTTTGTAAAAATTAGGAGAGCCCTCATGAAAAATTCAAATCAAAAATCTCAGAAAAATACCCAGCAAAGAGATGCACGAGCGCATCTCGATCACAATCTAGAAAATACTGCATCGCATTTAGGCATCAATGGCACCGAAACTCGTCACGGTGCAGGTATAAAAAGTCAAACCGACGCCGAAAAAATATTCTATCCAGGAAAGAAGGCTCTCGACCAAAAGAATATCAAGTAATGAATTTAATTTTACTTAATATTTTTTATTGAAGAGGTTTTTAAATAGAGAGAGGCAAGACTCGTATGCGCGAAGCGTACGAGTCTTAACTTCTGATTCTCTCTAAAACCCAAAGCGTTTTGCTTTGATCGCAGGTCAAAACTTTTTTTGACGCTGCCCACGATTAGCAGGATCTACTCACTAATTCACGAGCTGCACGGTGGCACTTGCCGTGCCAATGCTGAAGTTCGCATTCGGCCTCAAGGTAAGTGTGAAATATCTTGGTCCTACATGGCTTGTTGCAAAAATCGCCATGCTGACAGAACTAGCTCCTGCAGGAATCACCACTGAATCGGGCATATTTCCTTGAGCTTGTCTGTAGTCGTCCCAGGTTGCTGCTGTGCCTGAGAAAGAATACTGAACAGTCAGAGCAGCAGAATTATTTCCTGTTCTGCTGATCGTGATATTTGCAGGCGTAGAGCCACTTTCAGAAATGGTCGATTGATCCGAAGAAATACTTACGGTCATCGGACCCGTAGTGATGACGCTACTTCCGCCAGTCACAACAACGCCGTCCACTAATTGAACGGTCACACTTCCTGATGTGATGCTGAAGTTTGCAACCGGATATAAAGTAAGTGTGAAATATCGAGATCCAATATGCCGAGGAGCGATGATCGACATCGTCACCGAAGCTGAACCCGCAGGAATCGTCATCGAGTCAGGCATAGTTCCTTGAGACGTTCGGTAGTCGTCCCAAGTTGCCGCAGTCCCCGAGAAGGCATATCTGACGAGCATAGCATTCGCAGTGCTTCCGGTTCTGGTGATAGTGATATTTGCAGGAACATTACTTCCTTCACTGATCGCCGCTTGATCAGAAGAAATACTGAGGGTCGCTGCAGCAGTAGGTGTCGGAGAAGGTGATGGTGATGGCGATGGCGATGAAGGAGAAATGACAACCACTTTACTCATTAACTGAACGGTCACACTTGCTGCAGCGAAGGTGTAATTTGTAACGGGATTCAAAGTAAGCGTTAAATATTTTGGTCCACTCTGTTGAGGAGCGATGATCGACATCGTGACCGAAGCGGAGCCTGCAGGAATAGTCATGGAGTTTGGCATATTGCCTTGAGGCGTTCGATAGTCGTCCCAAGTTGTGGCAGTTCCAGAAAAAGCATAACTGACGGGTAAGTCACTTGCCGTGCTCCCGGTTCTGGTGATCGTGATATTTGTCGGAATATAACTTCCTTCAATCATCACCGTTCTATCCGAAGAAATGCTCAGGGTTCCATTTCCAGGCGGAGGAGGGGGTGGTGGATTAATGCCCGTGCCAGATCCTAAACTGCTGCCGTTCGTATTATAAAAAACACCATCACTGGCGTTGTAATAAGTACCGCTCGCCGAATTTTCAAGCCGAACGGCTCGGACCATATAAGAATAAGTTCCGGAAGTGACGCTCGAATCGGTAAAGGAATTCGTATTCAAAAAAGAATTCGTGATCCGACTATAAGGTCCAGAGTTTTGGCTTCGATAAACGTAGTAACCTAAAACACTATCAGACGAAGGATTCCAATTGAGACTCACTCCGCTTCCACTCATGGAGCCCGTCAAGTTTGTCACCGGAGCTACGATATGCATTCTCAAAGCAGGATCACCCATGAGAGCAATATGAACTTCACCAGCCGCTTGATTAATTTGAGTTTGATAGAGGCCATTCGAATTATTTTGGGTGAGTCGTGCACTTTCTCCGATCGGCTCACCTAAGCCCATGGTGTGATAAAACCAGTGCGGTCTTCCGGACCAAGAAGAGGTGAGTCCCATCGATGTCGTTAAAACCGCTCGCATGATATTATCTTCAGAATCCCAATCGCCAAGCCAGCTTCCAAAGAGCGTTGTGAAGATCGCTTTGATATCAGCAGAAACAATATCGATTGTAGTTCCTGTATTATATAGACCTGAGCCAATTCCTCCGATGCTCGAAAAACTTCCGGAACCACTTCCGTGAGCCCACAAAAAAGAATTGCTTGCGAGGGTTGGAATAAATGTACCGAGGGCTTGTAGAGTTTGAATCGTAGAAGCGCCAAGAAGCGATGCAAAATTTCGATAAGCACTTGCGACAAAAGCTTGCCCACCAAAATCACCGAATTCATCAAAGATCAGCGCACGTGCAGGCGCCGTCAAATTCTTCGTTCGAAAAGCATGATCTTTATTCAGATATTTTCTTAAAAGTTCAAGCTCACTTGGAAAAGTTGCCGGGCCACCGTAAACAAGTCGTCCGGGCATATTCGCAAAATCCACTCGACCGACCCGCAGCTCAACACCGGACGGAATAAATGACTGATCGAATTTTCCGTCGCCAGGAATATTATGATTCCGAACGTCCGTTCCTAGGGAGTCACTCACCGAATAATCTGTCCACACGCCGTTCATATCGCCGTAGTAAACATCTGCCGGCCAAGCTCCTAGATGTTCTGCATGCCCGTCTGGATTCAAATCTCCCGAATAAGGAACGGGAATATGTCCAAAAAGAAATAAAGTTTTTACGTTGGCCGTATCGGCGTAATAATCATTTTGAATAATAGATTTTATATTGGTGACACTGTCGGTGCTCGAAACATCATGACGAATGACTGAGTATCCGTCGCCGATGAGGTCCGCTTGAAGTTGTGAAAGCTCGGTCACAAGAGCTGAAGAAAAACGATTGTCGACGAGTAAAATGAGTTTGCCTCTACTCTCGACTAAGGGAACAGAAATTCCGGCATAGACATAACCGTATCCCGTATAACCACTTGTATGTTTCACAATCTGGTATTCATAGGCAGAGCCGACGCTCACATTATTATCGGTGAAGGTCGATGCACTTCCCGGCAAGGAAGTACCGCTGCCCCAGCTCGTGTCGTTTCGGCCTTTTCGATAAACGATGAAGTCGGTTGGACTAAACACATCGTTAATAGGCCATGAGAGTGTAATTTGTGGGGGAGACGTTTGAACTGATGCACTTGCCTCAACGGCATAACCCCAAGTGGCGTCTGCATAAGTCTCCACCGAGAGAAAATTCGACAAGCCAACGATAAAACTAGCCCGAAGAAGTTTTGCTATCAAAATTTTTGAGTCGAAAGAGAAAGTGTTCATTTGCCCTCCTTGGCTGAACCACACCTTTCTCCTATTACACACCTAGGTCAGTGCATCTAAATGCATACTGCACGGACTTTTGTTTAATTTCAAGACCCCCAAAAATGCCCGAACTTTTTTGCAACCTTCGTAATTTTACAATGGAAAACCTTCGGATGAGGCACTAAAACCAATTATATCGGCTCAAACCTTCAGGTTCAAAAAGAGGCAATCCAGAAGTTTACAAGTAAGGCGAATCGCATTAAAAGGCACAGCAGAACGCAACGGGCATCTATAAGGAGGAGTGTTTATGAAATTTTTTATTGCTTTGTTTTTCGGTCTATCGACGGTCACGTTTTCCAAAGTTTTTTCGCAAGACCAAACTTTGGAACCAAAAATAATTGAAGTCGTTTTTCAAACCGAATCTCCGGAAGAGCTGACGAGAGAAGGACATGCAGACTCAAACACGATCAAACTCAAATTTCAAATAGAGTTGCCGAACGGGATGACGCCTGAAGAATTTGAAAAAGCAGAAAATCGTTTGAGGGCACTGGAGTATCGTGGACATTTAAGCCCCGCCGATACCTCAGAATTATATTCTCTGCTGTTCAAAATGTACCCGTCAAAAAAAATAGAACATTTTGAGCGGTTCTTAAGATCTAATATGAAATATGGCCACACGGGACCCGATACTCTTTTTCCATCTCCCGACTCTAAAAATCCAACAGATCAATTTTTTGGCAAGTGGATTGCAAGTCAGGGAGCGATGAACGTTTTTCATCGGCTGCCCAATCCCGTTATTGAAGAGGGAAAAGTTTTAAAGGACGACCTCAAAGACGATGACAGAGTTCGCGCTGCCGCAATTGCCTTTGGTCAACAAAGTTCATCCCAAGAAGACCTCGAATTAATTGCTTCGAAGCGAGTTGAATCTGTAGAGGTAGAGAAATTTAAACTCCGACTCAAAGATAAAAATGAGGCACTCAAAATACTCATTGCTTTTCTTGTGACTGCTCGCCACTGGCCCGAATCTCTTGGTCGTGACGCAGAGGAGAGAATTCTTGCCAAATGGGTTTATAGAAATGGAAGATATGCTATTCTTTTTAATCAATTTCCCGCTGATTCAGAAGCGAGAATAATACCGGGAGTCCGAGTCCGCGTAGATCCGATTGTCATGGCTAATGAGTTTTTTAAAAAAAATAATCATCTCCCGAGAGAAGATTCAAATGATGAATTTGAAAGAGTTTTGGCCACTTGGTGGAAAGAGGAGGCGAGCAATTCAAAAACTGTTCTTCGCCAAGCACCACCAGAACTTGCAGAAAAGTTAAAGACCCTCGGCATTAGCTTGCGTAAGAAAGGCAGCAAATGTTTCAGTAAGATAGCTCAATTGCCCAACTCTAAAGCACCCGACTCTAAAGTGCTCAGACCCCAATTTTAATTCATCGCAGCGCTTATTTTTGAAACCGAGTGACCGGATCAAAGTGAGCACCTGAGCGATATCGTAAAACACCCTTAGGAGGAACCGCATTTACTTGCGGTACCGGAGGAAGTGGCGGTTGAATAACTTCAGCTTGAGGCGATGGAGCTGTTGTAACCGATGGTGCGCTTGGAACGGAAGGTGCAGCAGCAGAGGCAGCCACGATATTACTAGCGGCCATACTTGCAACCATCAATTCGGGTGGCGACAGGGGAGCGTGAACTCCCGTGGGCACAACTCTCAGTAATCTGAAAAATTTTGGAGTGCCAGTCGTAGGAACTTGGAATGAAATATTATCCGAGGCGGCCGTCGTGGTTTGTGCAGTCGCCCAAGTTTTTAAATTTGTGCTCGACTGCAAAATATAAGATTGTCCAGAAGCTACGGAGGTCGTGATTAATCCTGTTTTACTCATCGTGAGTTTTGGAGACAAAACGTAAGGTGCAAATTTTGAGGGCGGACCATCTAACTGTGCGGCCGCGCTGAATGAAGAGACATAAAAAACATAAACGAGCGATGGCTTTACAGGAATAAGAGCCTGCTTCGCAGTCGTATTCAAAATTTGTACAAACGGACCGCCGTCGATTTGCTGCCAAACATTATAAGAATCTACGGCTGTCATATTGGTTGGCGCATCCCAAAAGAGCGTAATGGAGTAGGGAGCTGGCGCAACTCCCGCCTTGGGAAGTGGGGGAACGAGATTATTGGTGGGATTATTTACAGCAGGAGCAGATTCCGAAGTAGGCGCTGTCTGCGTTTTCGCGATCTCGGTATTTTTGTCCGAACCACAACCTCCAATTAAAATTCCTAAAACAAAAAGGCTTAAAATATTTTTCATGTGCTAAATGCTCCTTAGCACACCTGATACCTTTGCGTTTTAAATTTGTCTAACAGGATATCGAATAAGCATCCCAAATTGATGCGAACTTAAAAAAAATTTAAATATTTCGCAAAACCAATATCGAATAAAAAATGAAAGCTTCTGCCTTCCTTCGAGTAAAAAGAAAGTGCAGAAGCTAAGCTTTACTCAATTGCCGGGCTTAGCGGAGCCATAGACGGAGAGGGTGAGAACTGTGATGGGAACGGCGTAGGTATTGGCGACGGGTCTTCGAAACACGACGGGTCAGGGGACTCAAAAGGACTTGGAGAAGGACCGATTAAGTTAAGATTCTGCGTCGAGGCTGTCTTCAGTTTTGATGAAGGACAAGTTCTGCACTGACATATAAACTTAGGAGTGCCTTTGGGAGCACCAGGTTTATCAGCAGGGTTGCTCGACGTTCCGCAACTTTGACCCGAAGGACAAGAGCCACCGCATACCTTCGAGAACGTAGTGCCAGTACCACTGATCCAACCGCAATATTTGGCTACAGGCGTTTTTGTGATTACCGGGCCCGCAGATACCGTAGCAATTGTTCCTGAGACAAGAGTTGCTACCGAAAAAAATAGAATCAAAAGTCGTGGTGTCATTTTTTCTCCTCCCTCAATTAAAAAGTAAAAAAATCCAAATTGCTATCCTTAATTGGGGAAGTGCTAAAATGCCTAGCTACGAAAATGATCCCCTTGTTAGAGTGTAGCTTCTGATGTCAGACTTATTTGCATAGAGAAATACCTGAAATCGGGCAAAAAAGTCTGAGTCTGCAATTATGTGCAGCGAAAAAAAACTTTTCATAGTCTAAGCAGTTGAAAACAGTCCGATATATAAATGGAATAATTGTCTAAAATTGGCAAAGTTTTTGCATGCTTAAGAAGGAGAGGTACTCCTAATGAAGAGATTATCGATCGTTCACATCATCTCGGTTCTCAGTTTAAGCATGGCCTATATCGGATGCGCTGACGTTCCAACATTTAATAGTGTTGCAAAAAATGCTAGTGCTGATGGAGCAAATCCGGGCGTTGGAAATCAAAGTGATCCGAAAACGCCCATAATCGACGTCATCTCTTCTTCCGCTCCGTTGGTTTCGAATTCTCCCACCTTGAATCCGTCTGTCACCCCAGCAAATAATACGCCCACTACTTTTCCGTCGACTACACCGACGACGTTTCCTTCGATCACTCCGACCATTTTACCCACTACAACGCCAACCATTTTGCCGACTATGACTCCGACCACGCTGCCCTCTAGCACTCCGACCACCGTGCCATCGGCCACTCCAACTATTTTACCGTCGGTTACGCCTACGATTTTGCCATCCATTACTCCTCACGTGAGCCCGTCGAGTACACCTGTTCCGACGGCGACGCCTGTGACTTGTGCAACACCTCGTCCATGCCCGGTTCCAACTCCAGCTCCCGGATGTACGATCACAGAAATTGCTGGTTCCGATCACGATGTAAATGGATGCCTTGTCTGTGCTCGATATACATCCACTTGTTCATCTCCGAGCCCAACACCAACGGCGTCGTGTGAAGCCGACGAAGACCATCTTCGAGATATCGATCACGACTCGGACATCGATGATAACGATCAAGATAGAGGAAATGATGAAGACCATGACAAAGGCGACGGAAAAAGAATTTGCCACGAAGACTGTTTAGGCGAAGGCAAAGTAGTTCTCTGCCATGTTCCTCCTGGAAATCCTGCGAACTCAAAAACAATTTGTAGTGCAGAAGAATGCGTGGCTGCTCACCTTAAAAATGGCAGCTACCTCGGGCTCTGCAAATGCGAAGATTCCGATGATCACAAAAAAGGCCACGGAGACGACGTTGACGACAACGATTCTCATCATGACGATCATGACGAAGGTCACCACAATCACTAGTCACGGAGTTCGACAGAGTTTTTAAGATCTACTTAAAGTGTTTTTCAAAAATCTTTGTTCCGTTTTTAAAAACTTCTTTAGAAACAAGGACATCATTTTTAAATATCATTTCAGTTTTGACTTCCACACCGTCCCAGTCCTCCATTTTCCAGCTTAGGCCATCTTTTTTTCCGTGGCTAAAATTTTCCTCTGAGATCACGAATCCATCCAGCCGAGATGTTACGCTCTTTCCGTGCGGTTTAAATTCAACAGGAGGAGAGTTCTTTTGTGAGCGACGGGAAAAGGCTTCGATCGCTTCCTCGATGATAATATTATCGAAGGAATACTTTCCCTTACCCGCCCAATTCTCAGCAGATAATTGTTTAGATAAATTTAGAACCGGCTCACCTAATTTATCGTAAGTATTAAAATGAAACTTCTCTCCAACCTTAAGAAACTCCTCTCGAATTTTATCTACGTCTGGATAGGTCGATTTATAATAAGGAGTGTCGAGTCCGTTTTCAAAATACTTCTCGTAGAAACCGTCATTTTTCCAACCCGTAAAAAGATCGCGATCAATTTTAGGTTCGCTGACGACACCTAAATCTTTGAGATTCTCCATGAGATGAAATTCATTTTGGCTTTTATATTTAATCCAACGACCCATCGGAATGGCCGTCAGTAAAAAAGGTCTCAAGGTTTCATCGCTTGCCTTAAGATAGGTGATAGCGCCATCTTCTCTCAGCGAAACATCAAACGAAGCGTTATTTTTTCTCCGGACTTTCTCGTGCTCAAGACTTCCTGAATCAAAGTATCGGCGGACGGTCGTGACGTCTTCGTCGATTTGAATGCACTCCTCGGAGACATGGCCTGTTTTTGAATTGAAATGCCTATATTTGACTTGGGGGAATTTTTTATCTTGAACGTCTTTAAGAATATTTCCTTCAGCCGTGAATTCTTTTTCGAAAAAAGGTCTGCCCTTATCGTATTTTAGCCAGCGTTTAAGTGTGCCTGTCGCAAAATATTCTTTTTTTTCGATCAGGCGATCTTCACTCCAAAGACTTTCTTCTAGCAGTACATGCTGAGCGTCTTTGGAATACAATTTTTGTACGCCGTCTTTCCAATTATTTATGTATTCACAGCATTCAAAAATTTGGCCATTAACAAATTTTTCTAGAACGAGATGCCCGCTATCTTTTTCGTCATAATGAGTTGTGCGATCGATGAGTAGGCCAGCTTTGTCTTTATTTTCGATGATCTTATAAATTTTCACAATTCGTCCCCAGGTTCTAGATAAAAAAATCTTATTATTTTCGTTTCATCTTCGTTCGTTTTAAATAGGCATGCGCATCAACAAGAGTCTTGCCACTATCTTCACGCAAAGAGGAAAATTCTCCACCTGAAATTATTTTTTCGCCAAGATTATCAAGACAAAGAATAATTTGTCCTAAAGCTTGAGTGCGTTGCGTGGATTCGTCAAAATATCGTGCGAGCATTTTTACGAAAAACGGGAGAAGCTTCCTGTCAAAAAATTTTGATAAACACCAAAAAGCTGTAATCACCTCATCATCATTTGGATTGTTTTCAATATAGCGAATGACTTCTTTTTGAATTTTCTTCAGTTCCTGTTTCGAAAGAATTTCTTTTTGTGCCTTAGGTTTGAAACTGGCTTTAAACCCTGACATGCTATTGACCGCTGCAATTTCTTCTAGAAGGATCAGAGCCGCAGAAACGGCTTTAGGCTTTTTACTCGAAAGCATCTTTAAGGCTTTGGTTGTAAGCTTCCCCATAGCATGAGTTTAGGCGAGAAATAGCTCGGAAATCGAATGAAACTTACGGGGATTTCATTATCGCTCGTTTTCCTAATGAAATGACGGCGACGGCACAAAACGAAGAATTCGTTTTAAATTCACGAAGCGTCTGATCGACAAGACCCTCACGTTGATTAGCCGCCGTCTTTAAAACATTTTGGATAAGAGTTTTTTCCTCAGGTTTTCCGAGTGGTTCGTTGTGAAGAGATTGCAGAGCCAACTCAGCACGTTCGTCTAAATCTTGATCGTGAAACTTTAAAGCTTCGATTAACGCCAGAGTGATTCCTGCATCACGAATTCCTATTTTTGTTAAACCTAAAGCAGTTCGACCACGAACGCGTGGCTTCGGGTCATCTAATCTTCGGTACATCGCAGATTTGATTTCTTCGTCCTGCCAACCAAAAATGGGAATGACCTCTTCTGCAGTTTTGGCCCGTGTGTACTGCCAATCATCTTTATCGAGAAGTCTTAGAAAAGCTTGGATGACTCTCGGATCGTCAATCCTTAGTTTCGCAAGCGCAATAGCAAATTCCTCGCGTGCCATCGGAGATGGGTCGATCGTTCCTTTCAGCAAGGCTTCTAAAATCTTTTCATTTTTCATACCTATTTGTGCGAGCGCATGGGCGGCATTAATTTTTACGGTTTCTATTGAATCTTCACATGCAGAGATGAGTGCGTCCACTGCCGACGGCTCTTCGCTGAAGCCGAGGAGTGTTACAGCAGTACTACGAATGACCCCGTCTTCGTTTTTAGCCAAAATGATCAACTTAGGGATAATCTCTCGTGGGAAAGGTGTGCCCATAGTGACCAAAGTTTTTAACATTTTAAGATTCCTGCTACGAAGATCGCTAAGCGGTCTCACTTGCGCACCACCGATCAATGAAGCGAGAGATTTTTGAAATGGAAGAGAGTTCTTTAATAAATCTATCCTCTGCTCAATAATTTTATTTATTTTATAGTGATTCATCCCAGACTTCAGGACCTTGATTAAAATCCGAATGGACTTTTCCTGATTGATTTCATCGAAAGCATCAGATGCTTGCAGCAAACCAATATGAACTAAGCTTTCATGATCTGCAAAAAAATTCTCTCCAAGATCAAACTCTTTTGCAGCTTTGATAAGAGCGCTTTCATATTCAGCTTTTGAAAGCGCCTGAGAGTTATTTACAGTTTCTAGAAGCTCTTGAAACTGTGAAACCTTAATATTTGAAAGGTCGAGAACGACTTTAAGAGAATCTGGTCTGTTAGTAGCCGCCATTTCAAGAGCAAACTCGAAAACTTCGCCTTTGGAATATTCCCGAGTAGATAAAGGCACGATCAGTCGTTCTTTGACTTCGATTTGAATCGGCGATAACTGAACTTTAGTAAGCTTTAGAATTGCGCCGGTTTTGTTATGACTCATCTTAGAATAATCGGCAGTGTTATATTCTGACTTAAATTTCTCGATTGTCCTACGTGTCGACACATCTAAATATTCCAGTTTAACACTCGGGGAATTGCCAATGAGTTCTTTATAAACGCTTTTGGGTGTATCGCCGTTCAGAAGAAGAACCTGGCGATCGGAATCTGGTAATATAATATTTTTGGCTGACAAGGCTTTTTTTGCCTTTTCAAAGCCATAAAGTATTAATTTTAATTCACGCTCAGAAATGTGGCCGTTTACGGTTGAGACATCGAACGATTTTTTTTTCTCAGCCCGTACGTAAGAACCCTCAACATATCCTTTCAGTCTTCCGCTATTTAATTCTTGGATAAGAAAAACTCGTTTACTCGGAAGATTGATGGTTGCAAAATCGTTTTGTGAGGAAGAATCAACGCCGGGGATTCCTCTGAAAGGGGCTAGTTCCGGTGCTTCAATTAAGCGCACTCCGATGCTATCTTCGCTCAGGACTTCCACCGATACAGAGCGTTCATCGGTATAAGATCTCATCAAATTTAGAATTTTAATGCCGTCAGCTTTCTGACCTAATTTACGTATCAAATTTGCAAGATGCTCAACTCTCGACTTCACCTTTTTAGGATCTACGAGAGCAGAAAAATCTTCTTCGACAAGATCTTCAACTCTTATTTGAGCTTCCATCTTGGTCGAGGGAGGCTGGCTATCTGGGATATCCAAAGCCGCAAACAAAATTCCATAACTCGCGACTTCACTTTCTTGCTGTATCAAAAATTGAAGGCGCTCGACCGCTTGAGTTCGACTGACTTCATTCGAGAGGCCCAGTAGATATCCATCTTTAAAAATGGCAATTTTTTCCGGAAGGGACTTGGTTAAAAAAGAAATCTTTTCTTCAATGCTTGGTTTTTCAAATGCTTCCTTTCTGAGCGGCTCGGGTAAATTTAAAATGAGCGTCGTCAAAAGCATATCGCTGCTTCGATAATTAAGCTGATGCAAACTTAAAGCCACACGACTTACGATTGCATCCGTCAGAGATCCATTTGATGGCAGTCGTTCTAAATCTTTCATCAGTTTTCGCCGCCATTCAGAAACAACCTTAGGCTGAACCTCACGAGCCATTAATATTTTATCCTTTGATTCACGAAGTTCAATTTGAATGAGAGGGGGCTTACGAGATAATTCTTTTAAATAACTTGGGCTTTTTTTCAGAATGCTCATCAGTCGGTTCTGTTCGCCTAACAACTTAAAGAGATCAAAATAGAAAGCTGGAGAACTTTGAAACAGGGTAGGGATCTGCTCTCGGACATACATCAGAAATCGAAATTGATCTTCCGTTGTATCAAGCTTCGGATCGAGAGTAGGAGTCGCGTGCACTGTCGCAGCTAAGATGAAAAATAGATAAACGAAAAGATTTGAAACTCCCCGCGACAATTTAAATATTCCAACTCATCATTTTGGCGAAGCCCCCAACTCGCCCATAGCTTCTTGGCAGCTTTTCCAGGCGTGAAAAGCTTGGCCACTATAATCAGTTGAAGCGGGTTGGCCCTTTTCTTTTGCTCTTTTATTTGCAACAGCATGGCTCATTTCAGCGGGAGAATAAAAAACTTTTTTTCCAGCACGAACAGCTTCACGCAAAATGACGGCAGTGTTTTCGCCACCACCGTGCGCGGAAATAATATCACTCGTCTCTAAAAATGCTCGCGAGGCCGGAGTTAAATCTTTTGTGCCCTCAACGTATCCACCCCAACGTTTGTCATTCACAATGAAAATGCGATCAACATAGGGCGAGAATTTTCCGCTGTAAGCAAGTGCTTGAGTCGAGACAATCCCAATGGTTTCGAAGCCCATCGTCTTTGCAACTTCATACGCCGCGCCAATGCCATCTTCCGTCGCTCCGATATTAATCACCGTTGTTTTTCTGTCGAGTGGCTCAAGCTCGCGTCGAATATCGGCCATTACTTGTCTCTTTTTTTCGTAATCAAGCACTGAAAATCCGAATAAAGTATAAACGCTCTTCCCGATTTTTTTCACTTCCTGAATAACCTCATCCGCCGTCAGAGGTTCTGTTGTGGTCGGCTCGCGCTCTTCTATTCCCTCATGCTGTTGAAGTCTTTTATAAACAAACTTTTCGGGAGCTCCCGCTTTAGACAAGATCATATCCCTTAGAACTTCAGCACTTGGTGCGTCCTTATAATGTAAAAATTCAAAGATGGCCTGGGCTGCTTGAACAACGAAGTCAGCTTTACGCGCTTCAACCGGTGCGACAAAATTGTTGGGTTGCTCGGGATCATCGAAGAATCCGTAGTTGAGCTTATTGTACACATTCGCAAGCAGGCTGAGTGCTCGATCATGAAAATAACGAATGAGGAGGGGATCACCCGCATTTTTTGGTCCGAGAGTCGTTGCACCACTTTGAATATTTCCAGTCGCAGTCCGAAGAGCTTCGATACTTTCAGTCGTAAACGATGCCGGTTTAAGCATCATATGCTCAAAGGGTTGTGGAGTATTAGGCGCTCTAAGCAGGTCTGCAAGGATCGTTTCCCGTTCAGCAGTGAGCGCAGTTTCGTGAACAATTTCAAAAATAATGACCCGAACAAGGCGTCTAACGGCAACAGCCTCAGCGCTCGAACCTTTCGGTAATGCGTGAATATTGGGAATAATTTCATTGGCAATGAAGTCGTCCATCTCTTTATAGAAAGCCAATTTTTCTTTGATCGTCTTGGCGCCCCTGATTTTTGCACGAAGAGCAATATAGGCAACCATTCGACGAACATGATTTAAATCGTGATACCAAAAATCTAACGGAGATTGCCAATGGCGATCTACCCGAAGAGTTTTTGTCGCAACACCCACAAAACCAATCGGTACTGATCGAACGCGAATTAAATTTTCAAAGGTCAAATTTCGAAGGGTAGGAAAAACAATAATTTCAGGATCAGCCAAAAGAGAATGTCGATGATACGCGTAACGATCAAAATGATAGAGAGGAACGGCTTTCGGATTTGTGAGTCGTTCGACCTTATCAAAAAGTCTTATCGCGTCTTCGATAGCATCAATGGTGGGTCGATATGGAAATGGACCAGGAAATGGCCTGTCATAAGGATAATTAGCAGCATCATCAAAAGTAAAATCAAGATTCACGTGAAATAATTGAGTAGTCACTTCCGTGAGTTCAAGACCGAGTGCC
Organism: Bacteriovoracaceae bacterium; assembly: GCA_028287765.1. Taxonomy (GTDB): domain Bacteria; phylum Bdellovibrionota; class UBA2394; order UBA2394; family UBA2394; genus JAQBPA01. The sequence continues at coordinate 4,556 of JAQBPA010000096.1, read as the reverse complement.
GGATGTTGTTTTACAACAGCAAGAAAAGATTCTGAAGCCAGTTGTTTTTGTAGTTCATTCACGACGGGTTTAAATTCTGGAAACGAGGCATTTGCCCCGTATTTTTTTAAACGAGCGCGAAAAATATTGTACTGTTTAACCGGATTCTCAAAGATCAGATCCTCTGCCGTTTTCTCTTTTCCGATAATCGGCAGAGCAAGGGCGGTGTTTAAATGGAGTCCGAATGTGAAGACAAAAGGAAGACTCGCGAATAAAAAACTTTTAATTAAAATCTCTGTTGCTTTTGTTCTCATCATATCAATCTTTACCCCTACTCACTCCAATATCATTTTTCAAAGCGTTAGTATTTCCAGTCATCGCCTTCAGTTTCGCAATTTCGATTTGGAGTTCATGCTTACCTTCATAGAAAAACACCGCCGTTAATTTACTAAAATGATGCAAGAAGCATACCAGTTAATCGGCCTTTAAAGGGCTCAGAAAGGCATTTTAAGAGGGGTGCTTTGAATGCGACGACTCGCCTTGCGACTTTGATGGGACGGCGAGTCGATCAGACCAAAGACAAGTCTCAAAAAAGTAGAACGGGGATAACTTACAAGCCATGAATAAAAAGAATGAACATGGTGCTCACGTTTTTGACGAAGCTCTTCAAAAAGCAAACGAATGGCTTCATGAAATTCTCGAAGTTGCAGGGTGGACAAATCCACATACAGCTTACTCAGCACTTCGAGCGACTCTGCATACTCTCCGAGATCGATTGCCCGCAGATGAAGCAGTAGATTTTGCCTCTGAGCTTCCTATGCTTATTCGCGGCCTTTTTTTCGAAGGTTGGAAGCCCACGAATAAACCCGATAAATCAATGAAGACTCTGGATGATTTTTACAATCGAGTTTTAGAGCATTTTAAAAGCGACCAACCCGTCCACCCCGATAAAGTTGTCTCTTCCGTGCTCATTGTTCTCGCCAAGCGAATGAGTTTTGGGGAGATACGACAAATCCAAAAACAACTCCCAGAAAAAATGAGAGAGATCTGGCCACCCGAAACCATTTCCACTGTTACAGAAGAAGTATTCATTTAGTCCTCCGAAGGGGCATCGTCCGCTTATATTTTTCAAATTTCAATAGGGGATAGGGCTCTACTTTGGTCGAGTTCAGTCTAAAAAAGTGCTATGACGGTTGACGCTCGTGCAGATTTGCCTATAAAGGCACAATGATTTTTAAAAATATTCGTTTTGATTTGGTTTCAACTTTTTTTATTGCCGCCCTTTTAAATATTTCGGCTGTGCATTCTCAGCCCTATACCGAAGACGTGAGTCCAACAGCTCGCTTGAACGTCGCTCAAAATTATCTACGACCGAAGGGATTAAAAGATGAGCACTATCGAGAGGAGGTTTTAGAAGCTGTTAAGCTGATCGACGAAGTTCGAAATCAATTTCCTATTGATCGGATTCAAAATGAAATCAGCATTCGTGCCCAACTCCTCAGTGCTGAAAGTCAGTCCACTTTAGGTAATCATCAGATCGCGATGAACCTTCTGAGTGACCTCCTTCGGGTAGACGGCAAAAATTTTCTGGGTTTAGTCGAAAGAGCTCACGAGAGAATTGAGATCAATCAAATTACAGAAGCAGAAGATGATTTAAGTTACGCTCTAAAGGTCCTACTCGAACGATGGTCTGAACATTTTACAGAAAGAGGAATTCAAAACGGAAATTCAAAAATTAAAGAAGACGACTTTCTTGATCAAAAATCTCATGCTTTTCAAAATCTAGAGACTGTTCGAGAACTCACCGACCGTGCCAGCCAAGAATCGAACTGGATAAGGTTAGCGGAGTACGATAAAGAATTTCCTGATCAGATTCGATCATTGGTTTTAAATCTGAATATGCTTGGCAAAATTTACTTAAGTGCTGACGTCGATAAATTAACTTCTCGAGAGATTATCGGTGAGCAAATCCTAGAATCGGCGATGAAGATCTTAGAAAAACACTACCATGATACGACTGCGACTCAAAATTTAGCAGAGTTAATGCCTCCTTTCGTTATCTATCGAAGTTTTGCGATTAGGATCATTGATAAACTCAATGATAAAATAAGGAGATACTCGCTTTATCTCGATCGCCTCAAGGCTGAAAAAAATCCAGCGGCAGCTGAAACAGAAGTGATCGTGAATAATAATATTGAACTCCGAAAAAAATTGCTAAAAAAAGTTAAACAGAACGACGATCGGCTAGATAAGTTGATCGAGCAGTGGCGAGCTCTGCGCGAAAAGAATACTTCTGCTCATTCCATCCAATAAAAAATACGCTGGTGCGTTCGCCAGGAGATTGCAGAATTCTTCTGTAGCTACGATGGACAGAAAAGTTCAGCCACTCGCTTTTCCATTTCTTCTCGTGAGACATCTTCTATATGAGTTGCCACTGTCCAAATATGTCCAAAGGGATCTCGAAAAGCTCCTGAGCGATCGCCGTAAAATTCATCTCTGAGTGGCTTTACTTCTTTCGCTCCAGCAGCAATTGCCTTTGAAAAAATTTCATCCACGTTTTCAACATACAAATAGAGAGAAACAGGTGAGCCCCCATAGGACTCCGGACTGCGGCTCATTTCTGGAAATTCATCCGCGAGCATAATGCGGGAGCTTCCAAGTTGAACCTGCGCATGCATGATTTTTCCGCCAGGTCCATTCATGCGAAACAACTCTTTTCCGTCGAGGACTTTCTTATAAAACTCGATAGCCTCTCCTGCGGCCTTCACGGTCAAGTAGGGTGTAAGAGTGTTACTTCCTTCAGGGATTGGATTCACTTTCTTTGTCATAAATTCTCCTCGTTCTAATAATTTCCATGAGTTTCTCCATGACGTCAAGGGGCTGGAGGCGAGTCCATTGAACTTATTTAAAAACGATGATTAGAAGCATTCAATTTGATTGAATGGCATACTCAAGAAAAGCTATTCGAGGATTCATGGGGACAATCGAAGCAGACTCGTCAGACTGATTCCACTCATGAAGAAGGTTAAGAAAATCCGCATAGGAAATTTTCAAACCATCCCCATAGACCAAAAGATCTGCATAGAGCTCTTTTAAATTCTTAGTCTGATGATGTCCCTTTGAGATCTCTTCGAGAACTCGGACCATACGTTTTATTTCTCCAGCAGGTGAATTTGCTGCGGGGATATCCTTTATTTTATTTTTAAGGAATCCCCAATATTCGAATCCGAACTGCATTGTCACAAGAGATATAGCGGTGCCGAAAAATGCACCCACGAAGACATCTTTACCTGTCAAATTAAGGTAACGGGCCAAAAAATTTCCGCCTAGGGCTCCCATTAACGCAGCACAGCCAAACCCGACCAGCAAGCGCCGGGAGCGTGTCTTTTTGAATGATGATTCGTTCGCAACAGATACCGGTCGCATTTTTTCCAGATACGTTGCAAAGAGGTGAGAGCTTAGTGACATCATTGAAATAGAAAACACGAAAACCCTACAGACCTTCCCCATCAAGATTCCGTATCAGAGAAAGCTTTTATCTTCAAGAAATGAAGTTTAGGCGGGATCCTTTGTTATGAATGCATCGAATATTTTTAAGAGGTGCACTCAACAATTCTGGAGAATAAAAAAAGTTTAAATTAATGCGGTAAGTCACGCGTCAGAAATAAATCAAAGTTGACTCAACTTTGGGCTTCACTGAAAATGTCATTATTGTCATTTAATGGAAAATTTTAAGAGGGGATCGTCATATGAAAAGAAAATACAAATTTTGGTTAGCGTTCGTTATTCTTGCGACTGGCCTAGTTATCTCAGTCCACGGCTGTGGAAGTTCTAGCGCAAGTCATACGATTTACGGAACAACGTCCTAGTCATTCGTTCTACAAAAATTTAAGGGGAAAATTAAAATGAAAAAATTTTTAGTCACCGCCATTTCGGCAGTATTTATTTCGAGTTCTGTTTTTGCCTACCTTCCGGTCAGCGCACTCACGACCATGAGTTTGCCTGTCTACGGAGTCTATATGTCTGCCGATGCAACTTGCACGACAGGAATGGTTGCCACCGTTCCACTCACAACCACTCCCAAAACAATTAATTTTGCAGCAGCACAATCGCAGTCGATCGGATCGGGAAATGTTCCGGCTACGATTGGTTGCGTTGTGATCGTTATTGGTAACTCGCTAAGTTCTGCATGGAGCGCCGGCACTTACACAACAACTTCAGGAACTGGAAACAATGCAGTGAGTGATAGTAGCTGTAATGCAGGTGGAACGACGACCGGACAAACGATTTGCAATAGTAGCGCAGCCGTCACTTGGCCCCAGCAGATTGTGACCGATGCAGCTGCGATCGGACTCACACTGACGAACACCTGTCTGGCAAAAACTACTGAGATCGTTCCGCTCGTTCTTAGCACGAACTCGATATGCACAGGACAAGCTGCAGCAGACGCTTCCACCGCTGCATGCGTGGGAGTGAACATGAATAATTTTACAATTCCACTCACCACAACCGATGCAACTCACGGAACTAAATTGACTGCGCCTTCAGCAGCCGGAGATTTAAAATTCGTGGTTAAT
>JAQBPA010000193.1 GCA_028287765.1 Bacteriovoracaceae bacterium | reverse complement strand
ACTATTCGAAATTCCGCTATTGATCCAGTAAGAAACGATCGAGGTCACCACCATCAAAACTCTCATGGCGAAAATCCAAACAATAATCGTTCCTTGAAGAGCTTCTCCACCAGGTTGAAGGCTTCGTGTGCCGGTCGCAGTACTCATACCGACGGCGAGCAAAATAAAGCTAATGAGGGCAACACCCGTGACGCCGTAAGTTTCAAAACCGTCAGCCGTAGGACCGACTGAGTCACCGGCGTTATCGCCCGTGCAATCCGCAATCACACCAGGATTCCGTGGATCATCTTCTTTGATATTGAAGACGATCTTCATGAGGTCCGATCCGATATCGGCAATCTTCGTAAAAATACCGCCGCAAATTCTAAGAGCGGAAGCTCCGAGAGATTCACCGATCGCAAAACCGATGAAACAAGCTCCAGCATTTTCTCTAGAAACGAAAAGTAAAATGCACATCATCATGATGAGTTCGACGCAAATGAGAACTACACCAATCGACATACCCGCTCGGAGCGGAATTTCCATAACTGGATAAGGTCGTCCTGCGAGAGAAGAGAACGCCGTTCGACTGTTCGCATAAGTGTTAATTCGAATTCCAAACCATGCCACGCTGAAGGATCCTAAAATTCCCAGAATCGACCAGCCGAGAATTAAAACAACTTTGGAGAGTTCCATTCCTTTGAGGCCGTAAAAATAATAAACGATACAAGCGCCGATGAAGACTTCGAGTCCGATGAGAAGCTTTCCTTGCTGTAAAAGATAGGTTTTACAGGTTTCGTAAATAAGTTCTGAAACATCGAGCATACTTTTGTGTGCACGAAGACTTCTTGTCTTTCGGAATTCTTTGAATCCGAAGATGAGCCCTAAGAAAACAATACCCATTCCCCATAAAAGAAGTTGTCGTCCGGTCAGCGATGTGCCGAAGATTTGAAAAGGCGTATTAAACTCAGGCAGAATTAAATCTGATTCTGAAGCCATGGCGGGCGCTGCCCACATAAAGCCTAAGCCTAAAAACAAAAATGAAATTAATTTAGAAAAGTACTTTTGCATTCGATATTCCTCACTCGTGTTACTAAATAAGTGTTTTATTAATTAAGGGATTTAAGCCCGTTTTATTCACATAAAGCTCGCCGAAGAGGTCAAAAAACTCAATGCTTTATTCATTGAAAATTCTTTCGATTCTTAGAGTGCTTAGGTAGGATTTGTGACGGGATGGCAGATTTTTTCGATGATCGAACTCAAGCAGGACAAAAGCTCTTATCTGAGCTTAAAAAGCTGAATCTTAAATCGCCTCTCATCATCGCGCTACCTCGCGGGGGTGTGGTTTTAGCAGCAGAAATCGCCAAATTTTATAAAACAACAGCTGATATATTATTGGTTCGGAAGATCGGAGCTCCCTTTAATTCGGAATTAGCGGTAGGCGCCGTCGTCGAGGGAAATCCGCCGCAGACATCTTTGAATCAAGAGTTGATCCGCGTTTTAAAGGTCGATGTTCACTACCTTGATGTCGAAACTAAAAAGCAACTTGAAGAGATTAAACGTCAAGACCAGCTTTATCGTGCGGGTCGCAAGCGTGCTTCAGTGAAAGACGCGACGGTCGTTCTTGTGGATGACGGCGTAGCAACGGGAGCTTCTATCCGCGCGGGCCTTCGAGGTCTGAGGCATGAAAAGCCTGCCCGATTGATTTTAGCGGTTCCTGTCGCGCCTCTTGATACTGTGAAAGAACTGGAAAAAGAAGTAGATGATCTTATTTGCCTCACATCCCCAGAAGATTTTAAAGCGGTCGGGCAGTTCTATCGAGATTTTCGTCAAGTGACCGACGACGAAGTTAAGCGCTTACTGGCAGAGAAGTAGGCGATCCATTCTTTTCGGCATCGAGTTGTTCTCCCATCGAAACAACAGCCTGATAAACTTGATCGATGACATACGACGGAGTGGATGTTCCGGCTGTGATGCCAACTCTTTCGATTCCTCTAAACCATTCGGCATTCAGTTCATGACTTTTTTCGATGTGATAAGCGGGAAGACCTTTGTCGTCGCAAACTTTTTTAAGCTTTTTCGTATTACTTGAATTGTAACCGCCAATCACAATCATAAGATCAACTTCACTCGAAAGTTTTTCGACGGCGACTTGCCGATCTTTCGTAGGTTTACAAACCGTATCAATAAATTTGACGTCTTTTTCGCTGCCGTCCGGATTTCTGAGAGCTCTGATTTTTTCTACAATCGAGCGAACCGTATTAATTTGATTGGTTGTCTGTGAGACAATTCCGATCTTTGGTTTATCGATGATTTTATTGAAATCGTTTTCATCATAGATAACCGAAAATTCTTTAAGATCGGTCACAATACCGCGCACTTCGACGTGACTCGCTTGTCCGATGACGACAGGAAAATAGCCTTCTTCAACAAGCCTTGCGATGGATTTGTGAACCTTCATCACGAGCGGACAAGTCGCATCGTAAACCTTATAGCCTTTGGCCTCGGCTTTTTCGTGAACACTTTTAGCCGCACCGTGAGCCGTGATCATGACATTCGGGGTGGTGATGACATCGTCAGCTGAATTTACAATTTCAACTCCGTTATCACGAAGCTGTTGAACTGTCTGGGGATTGTGAACAAGCTGGCCGATGATGGTGAGATTCCCTCGAAATTGAGGATCCATGGCTTCTTGAATCGCATCGTCGACTCCAAAGCATGTTCCCAAACTGTCTGCCAATGTCACTTTCATATCTACTTTAACTCCTACGAAGGAAAGGCCGTGTGATCAATACATTAATCCACCGACCGCGGACTTTAAAGCAGATTGAGTCGATCTTTGGGCGGATTCGATTGATAAAACCTTAAACGTCATATATCTGCTTATTTCGGATGAAGGGTAAAATTATGGCAAAGCGGAGCTTTTGGTGTCTCGTTTTATTTGCGACAGCGATTACCTCGACAGAGGCGTCCCCGAAATTAAATCGGGATGTAGCAGCTGAATTTTGCAATCGAATGCTCGTGACGCTGCATCAAGATGGAGGAACTCGGGACCTGATTTGGCAGGATGCTTCACATTCGGAAGAGAGAAAAATCAAAGCGCGAGAAGTCTTGCGTTCTTATCTGGAGGAGCTTTCAGAAGCGAATGAAATACGTCTTGGATCTCTTTCTGGAAATGTGGATTTCGAGAATTGGATTTTCGGCGATACTTATCAGGATCTTTCATTGCGAGAACGCCAGTTAGCTGTGGGATGGCTTACACAACTTTCAAATGATTCTCGATCTCTCGAAAACAATCTTCAATTTGGTGTTCTTTTCGGAAAATACTCGATCTCTTTATTTCGAGAAGGCCTTCGTGCTCTTAATTTCCAAAATCGTTCCCCGCAGTTTTATGGAATAGGTTCAGAGGAAGTGATGCCGCTTGTCGATCATCGCGCAAAAACATTTTTGAATGTGGTCGATGAATTTCTTTCAAAGCCGATGAGTTTTGGGCTCGTTGCTTTAGCGCTGCCGAATCGATTGGGCTCAGAGCGGTTCATGATGAGTCTTTTTTACGATAAGGATGCAAAGCCGGTTCTTCTCTTTGCAACTCATCATGCATCTAGTGCGCCTCAATTAATTTCTTCTCATGGATCAGTGTCCGTCGGACACTGAATATTCGGCTGTTAAGAGAGAGCTTGGTATGTAAGCACCTTCCGGTTTTGAATCGGAGCCGTTGTTTGCGTAAATTTTTTCGCAACGCCCCGCTTTTCGCAAAGTGAATTGAGTTCGCATAGACCGCATTTGGGCGCTCTCGCGATACATATTTTTCGTCCGTGTTGAATGAGCCAATGTGGAAAACATATCCAATATTTTTTGGGGATTTTTTGATTGAGTTCCTTTTCGACTTTCGCGGGATCTGTTTGCTTCGTCAGTCCCAAACGAAAACTCACTCTTTTTACGTGGGTATCCACAACAACACCTTCAGCGATTTGAAAGGCATTTCCTAAAACAACATTCGCCGTCTTTCTTCCGACACCAGGCAGTTGAAAAAGTTCCTCCATCGTTCGTGGAAGCTCACCTGCATATTGGCTCACTAATTTTTCAGCAGTTCCCTTAAGACTTTTTGCTTTATTTTTGTAAAATCCAGTCGACTTAATGCTTTCTTCAATATCGCTCAATTGAGCTTTCGACATTTCAAATGCAGTCGGGAATTTTTTAAAAAGTGCCGGCGTGACTTTATTCACACGCTCATCTGTGCACTGCGCCGACAAAATCGTTGCAACCAAAAGTTGAAAAGGACTTTTAAAATCGAGAGAACACTCGGCATCGGGATAAAGCTCTCGAAGTTTTTTTATAATCGCTTGGATCTCGGCAGGACTCCTCATTTGGGAAGTATCATACTGATTTCAAGGACATTGGCGAGTATATAGGGCGAGTGATATACTTTCATTGTCATGGCTAAACAGCTTCTCGGCGAGATTCTCATTGAAAAAGGAAGAGTGACTTCCGAACAATTAAAACTTGCCCTAAAAAACCAGAAGAAATTTGGCGGTAAAATTGGCGGGCATCTCGTTAAGCTGAAAGTCATCACGGAAAAGGAGCTTTGTGAGATCCTCTCAAGAACTCTTCAGGTAGCGATGATCGATGTGACGACGATACCGACGGATTATGTAAAAAAAGAAATTCTCTTTTATATACCCGCTAAATTGGCAAGACTTCAGCGGGCCGTTCCGCTGGCAATCAAACATTTGAAGAAAAAAGATCGACTAGTTGTCGCCACTTCTGACCCAACCAATTATAAATTTTTTGATGATTTGGTTAGCCAAACTTCTCTTCCGGTTTTGGCCATGATTTCGCCCGATAGTGATATCGATTGGTTCATCCAGAAATATTATCCGGGGGGAGAGCCCGTTGCTAAAAATTACGTCAGCGTCATTCAATATAAGGGTGAAAAACCTTCTCCTTATATCCAGTCTCTTTCGGGAATTTTTGAGGATTCGTTTTTTACCGAAGCGACAAAACGTTTTCGCAAAAAAAATGAAAACGAAGAATAATATCCTTTAGATTTTCAAATATTCCGAAATTTTTTCGAATGACCATGTATTAAAAATATTTTCTTTTGGCACGCCTGCTTTTCGAGACATCCAAACTCCAAATTTTACATTGTCAAAGCCTGCCACAGAATGTGCATCAGGATTAATCGAAATCAAAAGACCCGCTTGGCATGCCTTCGACAAATAACGCCAATCGATATCAAGGCGATGGGGATGTGAGTTAAGCTCGATAATTTTTTTATTCTTAATCGCAGCTGAAATAATTTTTTGGAAATCCAATTGATAGCCTTCACGAGCGAGCAAAAGTCTTCCAGTAAGGTGCCCTATCATGGTGGTATAGGGATTTTCAATGGCTTTTAAAATTCGGTCCGTCATGTCCATCATTCCGTAGCGGGAGTGAATGGAGGCGATTACGAAATCAAATTTTTTAAGAGTCGAATCGGGATAGTCGAGACGGCCGTCCTTTAATATATCGCTCTCCACACCTCTAAGAATTTTAAAATCTGGATATTTTTTATTCAGTGCCTCGATCTCTTCCCACTGACTGTCGAGCGCATCTTCTTTTAAACCCTGCGCGTAAAACGCCGACTGTGAATGATCGGAGAGCCCCATGAATTTCCAGTGATGCTTACGAGCAGCGTCGGCCATTTCTTCGAGCGTATTCGTTCCATCGGATGCAACGGTGTGAAGGTGAAACACTCCCGTAAGATCTTTGAGCTCGCAAAGTTCGCCAGCTCTTTTGCTCACGGCCGGCAGTTCTCGCTCGTACGGTTCACACCAAAGAAGTCCTAATTTTTTATAGATCTCCTCTTCTGTTTCAAATGTGCTTTCAGTCGAAAATTTTATTTTATTTTTTTCGGCAGCTTTTTCGAGCGACTTCCAATGCTCTTTACTGGAAGTGAGTTCTATTCGTTTTATGGCTAAGTTATTTTCTCGACTCAAATGAAATCGAACGGGAAAATGCGAAATCGGAGGTTTTTTGGCGTTTTCAGGAATGAGATAATCGAGACCGTCGACAGTTTCTAACTGACGTCCCAAATCTCCAACCCGAAAAAATTTAAAATGTTTGGGTAAAGTTTTTTCAAACGCCTCAGCTTGAACGAGCGCATCCGAAAGTAAAAGTTTTCCTTGATGAGTTTTTATTTCTTGGAGGGCGTCCAAAATCTTTTTTTGGGATTTTTCTCCAAAGGACTTCAATTCAACGAGACGATTTTCATTGCACGCATATTCGAGCTCACCGAGCGTGCAGATTTGAAGCTCTTCGAAAAGAGCGCGAATCTTAGCAGGACCCAGCCCGCGTATGACCCTCAACTCTAATAAAGAAAGAGGGAGGGTGCCTTTTGCTTCTTTCCAGTCATCGCTTATCTGATTTTTGAAGAAACTCTCGGCGATGGAAAAAGTTCCTTTTCCGATGCCTTTCAGCTCAAGAAGGCTTTTATCTTGAATGCGCTTATTGAGTTCAGCTTCATCGAGCGTTTCTAAGACTTCGGCGGCCTTATTAAAGGCACGAATCTTAAAGGGGTTCTCTCCTTTATATTCTAGAAAAAACGCGATTTCTTCTAAGTGTTTGAGAAGTGCCTCTCTAACATTCGTCATATGGTGTTGAATCTAGAACGCAAAATGTGGACGTGCCAGAATTTTTAGCCTAGGACTCGAAATATGGCTAAGAAACTGAAGGAACTACCTGAAAACCTTGAAGAAGCTTTGAAAGCGCTCGAAGAAGCTGTGGAAAAGCTTGAAGAGCCTGATCTTCCGCTCGAAGAATCCATTGAACTTTTTGAGTGGGGAACAAAACTCTCGGATGTTTGCTATGCAAGGCTTAAGGATGCAGAAAAAAAGGTCGAGATTTTGGTGAAAAAAGTTCCAAACCCTCAGTCTCGTGAAGATTTTGAAAGTGAAGAGTTTGAACCCCATGAAAACAGCTAAAGTAATCGAAGATTTTGAATGCCTTTCTTTTGCGGACTATTTGTCGCTTCAGAAAAAAAAGGTTGAGACAGCGCTCCATGCTTGGTGTGAAAGCTCGAAGGAGAAGGTCTTTAAGGCTGCATCTTATAGTCTTTTGCTTCCGTCAAAGAGGCTGCGACCTCTCTTTTGCCTTGAAACTTGTAAGGCTTTTTTAGGATCAGAAGAAAAGGCAATTCCCGCGGCGATGGCTCTCGAGATGGTGCATACCTATTCCCTTATTCACGATGATCTGCCCGCAATGGATAATGACGATTTGCGTCGTGGAAAGCCGACCAACCATAAAGTTTTCGGAGAAGCGACAGCGCTTCTTGCTGGATCTGCTCTTCTGACGGCCGCTTTTGAGATTCTTTCAAAGGCGGATCAAGTGAGCGCGAAAGTGCGTGTGAACTGGGTTCGCGAACTTTCGGAAGCGGCGGGCGCCAATGGAATGGTTCTTGGCCAAGACTGGGATATGTCGCCTCCCGAAGACGTGACACTCGACTCACTGCAAAGTCTCCACAGAAAAAAAACGGGCGCACTCTTGGCAGCATCCGTTGTTATGGGCGC